>NZ_JBCGCS010000020.1:0-118455 GCF_038594925.1 Achromobacter sp. JD-1
CCGGCTGATGGATGACGACGTCCCATACCCCAGCGCCCTCCCCACTGCAGAGGGCGCACCTACACCATACAAGGATGACGAAGGGGACGTCCGGAGCGAAGGCTCCGGACCGCAATCGTTGAGCCAAGCTCACCCTCGCCCCAACGCCAAACGCGCCTTAAGAACCAACATCCCATCCTAGAATCAACATCCCATCCCAGGACCAACATCGCCCTCAATAAACCCCAACCGAATGCCGCGCCACGAAATGCCCTTCCCCAACGGCCACCAGCGGCTCCACCAGCGGATCGTCCCCCAGCTTTCTCATCGGGCTGGGAATCTCATCCACCAGCAGCGACCGTTCACGATGCCGCCGTTGCGGGTCCGCGATCGGCACTGCCGCCATCAGCTTCTTCGTATACGGATGCTGCGGATTTTCGAAGATGGCGCGGCGCGGGCCGATTTCCACGATCTGCCCCAGGTACATCACCGCCACCCGGTGACTCACCCGTTCCACCACCGCCATATCGTGCGAAATGAACAGGAACGACACCCCCAATTCCCGTTGCAGATCCAGCAGCAAATTCACGATCTGCGCCTGGATCGACACGTCCAGCGCCGACACCGACTCATCCGCAATCACCACCTTCGGATTCAACGCCAACGCCCGCGCAATGCAGATACGCTGACGCTGCCCGCCCGAAAACTCATGCGGATAGCGGTCGATCATTTCCGGCAACAGCCCGCACTTTTCCATCAGCCAGCGCACCCGTTCCTCGGCCGCCTTGCCCTTGGCCACCCCATGGATCAGCAACGGCTCCATGATCGAATAACCCACCGTCATGCGCGGGTCCAGCGACGCGAACGGGTCCTGGAAAATGAACTGGATATGCTGGCGCAACGTCTGCATCGCGCTACCGCGCAACGCACCAATGTTCTTGCCGTCGAACTCGATCGTGCCGCCCTTGCTCTTCACCAGTTGCAACAACGACCGACCCGTCGTCGTCTTGCCGCAACCCGACTCACCCACCAGCGATAAAGTCTCGCCCGGATACAGATCAAAGCTGACCTTCTCCACCGCATGCACACGTTTCTGCACCCGGCCCAGAATGCCGCCCGTAATATCGAAACTCGTCGTCAGGTCCCGCACCTTCAACACCGGCCCGTTCTCGCGCCGCACCGTTGACGGCGCCGCCACCGGCGCATCCACCAGCGCCGCCGGGTTCGCCACCTGCGCCGCCTCTTCCAGCTTCAACAGCGGAAACGGCGCCGGCTCATCCGTGCCGTGCATCGCCCCCAAGCGAGGCACCGCCGACAACAACGCGCGCGTGTAAGCATGCTGCGGACGCGCGAAAATCTCGTCCGAACCGCCCTCTTCCACCTTGTCGCCGCGATACATCACCAGCACACGGTCGGCCACTTCCGCCACCACGCCCATATCGTGCGTGATGAAGATCACCCCCATGTCCATCTCTTCCTGCAACTGACGGATCAGCTGCAGAATCTGGGCCTGGATGGTCACATCCAGCGCCGTCGTCGGCTCATCGGCAATCAACAACTGCGGCTTGCACGACAGCGCCATCGCAATCATCACCCGCTGCCGCATCCCGCCCGACAACTGGTGCGGATAACGATCAAGAATCGCCCGCGCTTCGGGAATGCGCACCCGCTCCAGCATGCGCAGCGTCTCCGCCCGCGCCGCCGCCGCGTCCAGCCCCTGGTGCAACTGCAAGGCCTCGGCAATCTGGTTGCCCGCCGTAAAGCTGGGGTTCAGTGACGTCATCGGCTCCTGGAAAATCATCGCCACGTCCGCACCGCGCACGCGCTGCAACGTCGTGTCCGGTGCGTGCGCCAAGTCCAGCACCTCGCCATTGCGGCGGCGCAGGAACATGTCGCCATTGATGATCTTGCCGCCGCCGTATTCCACCAGGCGCATCAGCGCCAGCGACGTCACCGACTTACCCGAACCCGACTCGCCCACGATGGCCAGGGTTTCGCCACGATCCACATGGAACGACACATTGCGCACGGCATCCACCGTGCGATCCGGGGTCTTGAAGCGCACCGACAGGCCACTGACCTCGACGACGCGTTTGGAATCCATTGTTGCCATAGTGATTACTTTTCCTGACGCGGATCAAGCGCGTCGCGCAACCCGTCGCCCAGCAGATTGAAGCCCAGCACCACCAGGAAAATGGCCGATCCGGGAAAGATCGACATCCAGGGCGCCTGGGTCATGAAGTTCTTGGCCGTGTTCAGCATCGAGCCCCACGACGGCGTCGGCGGTTGCAGACCCAGCCCCAGGAACGACAGGCTTGCCTCGGCGATGATGGCCGTGGCGATGGTGATGGTGGCCTGCACAATCAGCGGCGGCATCACGTTGGGAAACACGTGCCGGCCGATGATCCGCAAGTCCGACGCGCCCAGCGCGCGCGCGCTCTGCACATAGTCTTCGTTCTTCACCGCCAGCACCTGCCCGCGCGTCAGCCGCACGAACTTCGGCGCCGCCGACACACCAATGGCGATCATCGCATTGGTCAGGCTGGGCCCAAGAAACGCGGCCAGCGCAATCGCCAGAATCAAAAACGGAATGGCCAGCAGCGCTTCCGTGGCGCGCGAAATGATGCTGTCCGTCCAGCCGCCGAAGTAGCCGGCCGCAAGCCCGAACGGCACCCCGACCACCAAGGCGATCAGCACCGACACCAGGCCCGCCATCAAGGACGCGCGGGCGCCATAGACCATGCGGCTGAAAATGTCGCGGCCCAGTTCATCCGTGCCCAGCCAATACGACGCCGACGGCGCCTTGCGGATGGTGGTGAAGCTGGTCTGCAAGGGATCGTGGTTGGCGATGAACGGCGCCAGCACGGCCAGCAGCACGAAGAACGCCACGATGCCCAGGCCGAGCATCGCGATGTGGTTGCGTTTGAATTTGCCCCAGGCGCGATTGCGGCTGCGGGGCGGCGTGACGGCAGCGGCCGTTGCAGTATTTGCGCTCATGAGTGCCTCAGGCGGGGGTTGACCAGGATGTACAGAATGTCGGCCAGCAGGTTCATCAAGATGAAGCCCACCGCCACGCAGAGCACCACGCCCTGCACCACCGCGTAATCACGCGTGAACACCGCGTCCACCACCAGCTTGCCAAAGCCCGGAATCGTGAAGACCTGTTCGGTCAGCACGGCGCCGGCCAGCAATTCACCGAACAGCAAGGTCACCAGCGTCACGATAGGCATCAACGCATTGCGCAAGGCATGGCGCAGCACCACCTTGCGCGGCGATACGCCCTTCGCGCGCGCGGTGCGCACGTAATCGGCTGACAGCGCCTCCAGCATGGACGAACGCGTGTGCCGCATCAGATACGCCGCAATCGCCGTGGACAGCACCAGCGACGGCATCAGCATCGTCTTGATCGACAGCCAGAAGTCTTCGGCGGGCGATACATAGCCCGAGGCCGGCAGCAGCCTCCATTGCACCGACACCACCATGATCAGGATGATGCCCAGCCAGAAATTGGGAATCGACATGCCGGACAGCGCCGCGATGTTGGCGCCCATTTCAATGGGCTTGCCCTTGCGCACCGCGGCGATGATCCCCATGGGAATGCCGATCAAGAGCGCAAAGAACATGGCCATGGCGGCCAGTTGCAAGGTCACGGGCAGCTTCTGCGCGATCAGCGTCGTGACGGGCACGTCGGTGCGCAGGGACTTGCCCAAATCGCCTTGCAGCACCTGCCCGGCCCAGGCCGCGTATTGCACGGGCAGCGGGTCGTTCAGGCGGTATTTGTCGCGCAGATAATCCAGCACGGCCGGGTCGCGCTCTTCGCCGGCCAGCGTCAGCACCGGGTCGCCAGGCAAGATTTTCTGCAGCATGAAGACGATCATCGACACCAGAATCAGGGTCGGTATCGCGACGATCACGCGGCGCAAGATAAGTTTAAGCATGTGGGGGAAACCGTAAAACAGGAACGGCGGACGGGCTCAGGCCACAACACCTGGCGCGCGTCCGCCGCAAAAAGCCATGGGACGCATCGCTGCGCCCCACGCGCGCGGCGGCCACCAAGCAGGCGGGCCGCCGCGCCTCGTCATCACTTCTGCGCGAACGTCACGCCCTTCAGACGGATCATGCCATCCGGATACGGCGTGAAGCCCTTCACCTTCTTGGCCATCACGAAGGGCCACGGCTGGTAGTAGTTGTACACGCCGGGCAGCTCGTCCTGCATGATGGTCAGCGCCTTTTCGTAGATGACCTTGCGCTGGGCTTCATCCGGAATGGTGCGCGCTTCGTTCAGCAGCTTGTCCACTTCCGGATTGCAGTAGTGGCCGTCGTTCAATGCGCCCTTGCACGTCACGAAGGCGTAGATGTTGCCGTCCGGATCAACCCGGCCGGACCAGCCCAGCATCACGATCTGGAAGTTGCCGGCCGACGCTTCTTTCTGCAGGGCCGCGTATTCCGTGGGACGCAGGGACAGGTCAAAGCCCGCCTCGGCCGCCATGGCCTGCACGATTTCGGCGATAGACGACGTGGTGGTGTTGTTGCCGAACACCAGCTCGGCCTTCACGCGTTCCATGCCGGCCTGCTTCAGCAGCGCCTTGGACTTGGCCACGTCGCGCTTGGTGACGGGGAACTTGTCGCTGTGATAGGGGCTTGCGGGCGGGAACGGTTGCTGCGCGGGTTCGAAGATGCCGCCGCCCGCCACGTCGTTGATGACGTTGCGGTCGATGGCGTACTGGAACGCCTGGCGCACCAGCTTGTTCTTGAACGGGTTGTCTTCGGCGCGCTTGCCGTTGCCCACGTTGAACATGAACTGCTGGAAGCCAAGACCCGCCACCGGTGCAAACGTCAGGCTGGCGTCGGTCTTGACTTGCGGTGCGTCTGACGGGTTCAGGCGTTCCAGCATGTCCAGGTCACCCGCGCGCAGGTTCGACAAGCGCACGGTGGTGTCGGGGATGGGCAGGAAGGTGATGCGCTGGAAGGCGTAATCCTTGGCGTCGTAATACTTGTCGAACTTCTCCAGCACGATGCGGTCGTTCTGGATGCGTTCCACAAACTTGTACGGGCCCGAGCAGATGGGCTTGCGACCCACGGCAGCCACGTCGGCGTCGTTGAAGGTCTTGGGCGACAGCATCATGCCGGCGCGGTCGGACAATTGCGCCAGCAAGGTGGCGTCGGGCTTTTTCAGGGTCAGCACCAGCGTCGTGGCGTCCGGCGCGTCAACTTTTTCCACCGATGCCAGTTCACCCTTGCGCAGGCTGTCCGGCAGGGACTTGGCGCGTTCGATGTTGGCCTTGGCGGCGGCGGCGTCGAACTTCGAGCCGTCGTGGAACAGCGCGTCGTCACGCAGCTTGAAGGTCAGCACCTTGTTGTCGGGGCTGAACGACCACGACGTGGCCAGTTGCGGCACGAAGTGCAGCTTGGGGTCGATGTCCACCAGCTTGTCGCACAGCGACGTGAACACGATGCGGCCCACATAGGTGCGGGCGCGGTGCGGGTCCAGCACGTCCGGATCTTCCTGCAGGCCGATGCGGATGTTCTGGGCGCACGCGGCGCCGGCGGCCAGCGCCAGCAGGCTGGCGCCGAAGGTCAAGGTCAAGCGTTTCATTGTGGTATTTCCCCTTGGAGCTTGAGAGCGTTACGTATGGAAGCCGTATGGCGGCGGTTTAGAAGCCGACCGCCTGACCGTCGCGGCGGCTGTCGCTGGCGGCGACATAACCCAGTTCGTTGTCGTTTTCGGACATGCGCCAGATGAACTGGCCGGCGCCGAAGTCCATGTACGGATCGTCAACCGACTTCAAAGCATGACCCAGGTCTTTCAGGCCCGCAATGGTGGAGGCCTTCATGTTGGTTTCGATGTCCAGCGTGAAGTCGCGGTTGACCTTCCAGCGCGGCGCGCAGCACGCGGCCTGCGGGTTCTGGTGGTAGTCGATCATGCGGACCACGGTTTGCATGTGGCCTTGCGGCTGCATGTCGCCGCCCATCACGCCAAAGCTCATCACCGGCTTGCCGCCGCGCGTGAGGAAGCCCGGGATGATGGTGTGGAACGGGCGCTTGCCGCCTTCCACCACGTTGGCCGACTTGGGATCCATCGAGAAACCCACGCCACGGTTCTGCATGCTGATGCCGGTGCCCGGCACGACCACGCCCGATCCGAAGCCCATGTAGTTGGACTGGATGAACGAAATCATCATGCCGTTTTCGTCGGCGGCGGTCAGGTAGATGGTGCCGCCGGCATGCGGGCGGCCGGCTTCGAAATGCGTGGCCTGGTCCAGGCGGATCAGCTTGGCGCGGCTGTCCAGGTAGGCGTCCGACAGCATCTGCTCGGGCGTCACCTGCATGGCGCGCGGGTCGGCCACGTACTTGTACAGATCGGCAAACGCCAGCTTCATGGCTTCGATCTGGATGTGCTGCGATTGCACCGAATCCACGGGAATGTCGGACATATCGAAGCGTTCGACGATGCCCAGCGCGATCAGCGCGGCAATGCCCTGCCCGTTGGGCGGGATTTCGTGCAGCTCGTAGCCACGGTACGACTTCGAAATGGGCTTGACCCAGTCCGGACGGTAGTTGCGCAGGTCTTCCAGCGTCATCGCGCCGCCGCATTCCTTGCTGAAGGCGGCGATGCGTTCGGCCAGCTCGCCTTCATAGAAGTCGCGGCCCTTGGATTCGGCGATGCGGCGCAGCGTGTTGGCGGCGTCGGGGAAACGGAAGTGTTCGCCGACCTTGGGCGCGCGGCCCTCGGGCATGAAGGCGGCGGCGTAGCCCGGCTGCGACTTCAGTTCGTCGGCGGCGGCGGCCCACTTGTGCGCCACGACCGGCGGCACGGCGTAGCCGCGCTCGGCGATTTCGATGGCGGGTTCGAACAGTTGTTCAAACGGCAGCTTGCCCAGCTTTTCGTGCAGCGCGGCCCAACCGGCCACCACGCCCGGCACCGTCACGGCGTCCCAGCCGCGCTTGGGCTGGATGGCCAGGCCGTCGGGGCCCGTGCCGTACTTGGCCTTGAAGTATTCGGTATTCCACGCGGCGGGCGCCACGCCCGACGAGTTCAAGCCATGCAGTTCCTTGCCGTCCCAGACGATGGCGAAGCAGTCGCCGCCCAGGCCGCAAGACACCGGCTCCACCAGCACAATCGTGGCGGCGGCGGCAATGGCGGCGTCCACGGCGTTGCCGCCCTTGAGCATCATGCGCAGGCCCGCCTGGGCCGCCAGCGGGTGCGACGTGGACACCACGTTGCGCGCGAACAGCGGAATGCGGACGGAAGGATACGGGTTGGCCCAGTCGAAGGTTTTCATGTGCTTGTCTCTAAACGGTCTGAACGGTTAAGCAGGCGAAGGTACTCTCGTGATCTAATTAAATCAATTTGATTTTTTGTTCCGTCATAAAAGAAATTTTTATGGGTCACCGCTATGAGCACCATCCGGTTTTTACGCACTTTTCTGGCGGTCGCCCACCATGGCTCTTTTTCGGAAGCGGCCGAGCAGGTGGCGCTGACCCAGGCCGCCGTCAGCTTCCAGATGCGCACGCTAGAGGCCGAGCTGGGGCGCGAACTCTTTGACCGCAGCGGCCGACTTGCCATTCTTAACGCAGCTGGCCGCGAATTGCTACCTGAAATCAAGCATTTACTGGATTTATACGACCGAATGCGGCTACCGAGAACCGTGCCGGGCGAATTGGCGGGCGCGGTATCGGTGGGCAGCATCGTGTCGTGCATGGGCACGCTGTCCAAGGTGGTGTCGGGGCTGAAGAAGGCCCACCCCAAGCTGGACGTGCGCATTCTGTCGGGCAAGGCCAGTGAATTGGCCGGCAAGGTCGAAGACGGCGAGCTGGACGCGGCCTTCCTGGTGGAGGCCGGGCGCAAGATGGCCAGCACGCGCTGGACGCCGCTATATGAAGAACAACTGGTGGTGATTGCGCCCGCGTCGGCGCCCGGCAAGGACGCCCGCCAGGTACTGGCCAACAATCCCTTCTTGCGCTTTGACCGCACGCAGCGCACGGGCTTGCAGATTGACCGCCTGCTGCGGCGCCTGGCCGTGCCGCTGAATGAATTCCTGGAACTCAACGCCATCGAGACGCTGGTGGAACTGGTGCGTCAGGAAGTGGGCGTGACCCTGCTGCCGCTGATCAATGGGTCCAACTGGCAGCACAGCCCGGAACTTCGCATTCTGACGCTGCCCCAGGACTTGGGCCCGCTTGCGCGGGCCATCGGCATGCTGGAACGGCGCGAGCATGCGCGCCAGGGCATCACGGCGGCAATCTGCGACGCGTGCGCCACGGCTTTCCGGGCGCGCGAACCGCAGACTGCCGCCTGAGCCTTACGTGGCCATTGCCGGGTCGGTTACCGACGGCTTGCCGGTTTCAACGCGGCCGGCAAAGCGGCGCAGGTAGGCCGGGTCTTCAGCCAGGCGGGCCGTGAAGTCGTACCAGTGGCCGCTGGCTTCCAGCGCCCAGTGTTGTTCGACCTTGGCGCCCGCCGGCACCGTCAGCGTCCAGCGCTCGTTATTGCTGTAGTAGGCGTTGGGCGTGACTTCAAAGGTGCAGTCGACCTTGCCACTGTTGATGAAGCTGACGTAGACGTCGCCGTTGGCGATGTCGTAGCAGACGCGGATTTCCGGGTCCAGTTGCGACGTGCGCGCCAGGGCCAGGTCACCCGCGAAGTGGCGGTGATAGCCGTTGGGGCCCAGCACCCACAGGTCATACTTGCCGCCGTCGGCAGCCGTGTCCCAACTGCCTTCCAACTGCTTGTCGGGTTCCACCGTGTAGCGGCGCGGCAGGCGGTCCAGATGCAGGCGGTCATACACATGGAAGACCGCGGCTTGCTTGCCGGTGTTGGAGAACAGCAGCCACATATTGCCCGTGGTGGGCTGGCTGCGACCGCTGGTGTGCAGCTCATACGGCAAGGGACGCGAATAGCGCACGCCCTTTTCCTGCTCGGGCCGAGCCTGCACCGTGGTGTCCGGCAGCGGCACCGCGGTCAAGGCCTGCTGGTCCGCGCGCAACTGGTCGGCGCCAGCCCGCGTCAGGATATTCAGGTCGGGCAGCGCTTCGTCGTTGGGCGTGGCGAAGTTGAAGGCCGAGGTCAGGTCGCCCAGCACGGCGCGGCGCCACGGGCTGATGTTGTCTTCGGGCACCCCGAAGCGGGCTTCCAGGAAGCGCAGCACCGAGGTGTGGTCGAAGGCCTGGGAATTGACCCAGCCGCCACGGCTCCACGGCGACACCACGTACATGGGCACGCGCGGGCCGGGGCCGTAGACGCGGTTATCGGCCGCATCCTGGGCCGAGGCGTGCGTGTGACGGTCCAGGTCGGTATTGACGGTGGACGCACCCGCCATCGAGCCATCGGCGTTCAGCGACGGCGCGGCGGGCGGCGGCACGTGGTCGAAGTAGCCGTCGTTTTCGTCGAAGTTGATCAAGAGCACCGTCTTGCTCCAGACGTCCGGGTTGGCCGTCAGCGCGTCCAGCGTTTCCTGGATATACCACGCGCCCTGGATGGGGCTGGACGGGCCGGGGTGCTCTGAATACGTGGCGGGCGCCACGATCCAGGACACTTGCGGCAAGGTGCCGTTGTTGACGTCGTCGCGCAGCGATTGCAGGAAGCCGCCATCCGGCATGGTGTTGGCCGTGCCCTTGTACAAGGGGTTGGCGGCGTCCATGCTGGGCGTCCAGGCCGGATACGGCGAACCATTGGCGGCGTTACCCGCCTGTTCGTTGGCGCGGCGGTATTGCTGAAAGCCCGCCAGCGAGTTGTCGCCGAAGTTCTCGGGCAGGTTCTGGTAGACCTTCCAGGTCACGCCGTTTTCTTGCAGGCGTTCCGGATACGTCTTCCACGTCCAGCCGGTGGTGGACGCACCCAGGCTGTCCCACTGGTTGCGGGTCGACGGGCCATTACCTTGGGCCAGCGGGTCGTTGGTGCCCGTCCACAGGAACAGGCGGTTGGTGTTGGTGCCGCCGTGGGTGGAACAGTGGTAGGCGTCGCACAGCGTGAAGGCTTCGGCCAGCAGGAACTGGAAGTTCACCTCTTGTTGGCGGTAATAACCCATGGACTGGTTCTGCTTGTAGCGCGGCCACTGGTCCATGCGGCCGCCGTCCCACGCCATCTGCGCGTCCACGTAATCATGCGGCGTGCCGGCCACGCGCTGGGCGTTGCCCTGCGTGCTGTCCAGGTGATACGGCATGACCACGCGGGTGCCATTGGTCTGTTCCCACACCGAACGGTTCTGCGGCAGCGGAATGGTGATGCGGTCGCCAAAACCGCGCACGCCCTTATACGTACCGAAGTACATGTCGAACGAACGGTTTTCCTGCATCAGGATCACGACGTGTTCAACGTCGTTGATCGTGCCGGTGCGGTTGTTGGCGGGGATGGCCAGCGCGCGGCGGATGGCGGGCGGGAACATCGACAGCGCGGTCAGGCCGGCGGTGGACGCGGCGGCGTTGCGCAGGAAGCGGCGCTTGCCGGCGTGGATCGGGTCTTTTTCGGACTTCACGGATGGGTTTCCTATGACTCGGTGGTGGGCGCGGTGGATGGTGCGAAATTCAAGGCGCGCAACGCAGTTCGGGCTTGGTGGGCGCGGGCGTTTCCGTCCCGCCGTTGTCAGGCGGCGTCGTGCTGTCGTCACCGTCGTCGCCGCCGCAAGCGGCCAGGGTGGCGGTCAGCATCAGCACCGCGCCAGCGCGCAGCAGGCCGCGCAAGATCAGGGAATGGCTCATGGTTTTCTATCCTAGAAACATCAGGGGAACAGGTCGGAAACGGACTTGCCGGACAGCGCCAGGGACTTCACTTCGTCCTCGGTCAATGCGCGCGACCAGAAGGCAAGATCGTCGAAATTCATGGTGTAAGGACCCTTGGTGCCCGCGCAGCAGATGCCGTAGGTGCCCAGGCCGTCTTCGTTCAGGCCGATGTGCGGACCGAACACGCCGGCCACCAGCCCCAGGTCAACCGAGCCCGTGGTCGTGTTGCGCCGCGAGAAACCGATTTCGCTGTCGTAGACGAAGGCCGTCATGGTCTTGGCGGGTTTGTTGATGGTCATGGCGACGTAGACCGGCTTGTTCGGTGTGAACTTCACCCCGTTGATGTCGGCGCGAGCACCGCCGCCCGCCACGTTGAAGCGCAGCTCGGGGCCGGCCCACTGGGCGATGGTGATGCCGGGATTGCCGCCGGAGTTGTAGTCCTTGTTGCCCAGGATCGAGCGGTCGTTCGCCGTGCCGTCCGACTGATACCAGAAGCCGATCGTGAAGACGGACAGGCTGTCCAGCATGCCCGCCGGATAGTCCAGCTTGAAGGCGCCCAGGGCGGCCGAGCCGCGCTCGTTCTGGAACATCTTGCCGAACACACCGGCATCGGCGAATGCCGGCGCCTGCACGCCGTCATACGGGGTGATGGCGCCGCCGCCCGCGGCCACGTCGGTCACATCGCCTTCGAAGGGAAACAGCATCGTCAGGCCAGTGCGCAGCGACGCCAGCAGTTCCACCGGCTTGGCGTACACCACCGTGGCGTGGGTGGCGCTGGTGGCGTGGCCCAGTGACACGCTGTAGTTCAGCGTATGCACGCCTTCGGTATCGAAGGTGAAGCCGGTGTCGGCATAGCCCGTGTCCGTGCCCGGCAGGCGCGCCACTTCAACGCCGTCTCGGCTGACCACGATGTCGCCCTCGGGTTCGCCCACGCGCACCCAGGACAGCGTCACAGTCTTGTTGTCCATGGACGTGCGGGCCGACAGGCGGCGCAGCGCCAGGGGTTCAGACAGCGGCGTGCCCGCCATGTCGTATTGCCCGGCCGCGGGCAGCGCGGCCAGATGCGCCAGCATGGTGGGCGCCACGTCGGCGGCGCTGGGCAGTGCATACCAGTTGTTGTCCCAGACGCCGTCAAACGACGCGTCGTCCGCGCTGCCGCCCAGCAGCGCCGCTTGGTTCGATGCCAGGAAGATGGTCTTGTTCGCGGCTTGCGGCAGGCCGTCGGCCACGCCGGTCTTGCCCAGACCGTGACTGGACGCCACGATCATCAGCCAATTCTCGTCCGGATGGTCGGCGCGGCGGTCGGCGATCTGCTTGGCCAGCTCGCCGATGGCGGCGTCGGTCCGGCGGATGACAGCGTTGTAGTTGGCGCCAAAGCCGCTATCGGACGCGGCGCGTTCGGGTGCGCCGAACTGGGCCACGACCACGTCATAGCCTTCCGTGATGCGGTCGCGCGCTTGCGAGGCGACGCAGTCGTCAACGCCCGCGCAATCGGTCAGCGTTTGCAGATAGCCGGCGTCGCGATCGCTAGCAACCAGACCTGCCAGCAAGGGCGAATTGAAGGCGCCCGCCGTGCGTGCCGCGGGGTGCTCCGTCTTGATGCGCTGGAACAGGCTGGGCGCTTTCATCGCCTGGCCGGACGCGTTGGAACGCACGCCGTGCACGTCCGCCCACTGGCCAGTCAAGAGGGTCGCCCAACCCGGCGCGGCCAGCGTGGGCTGCTGGGTGACCTCGCCCGTTACGCCGCCCGTCCAGGCACGCGTAGCCGTCAACTGGCCGATGTTGGTCAGCGTCTTGTCGGCGACGCCACGACGCAGAGCGTCATAAGTCAGGCCGTCAATGCCAATGAACAATACTTTGTCGATGGTGGCCGGCGCCGGCTCGGTCACGGGCGGCGACGCCTGGGCGTCGTCATCGTCGCCATCGCCCCCACAACCCGCCAACGCGCTAGCGGCCAACAGCATGGCACACCATCTTTTCCAATCCATCGCTTTCATGCTTGCCTTCTTGATTCAGGAACAGGGTTTCCGCTGCGCACATAGTGGCGGGTCAACGTGAAACGTCCATGAAGAGAAGGCCAGAAAGACTGATCGACGAATCAGGATTCTTTGGCGTCTATCTTCACCCCCGTCAGGTAGCCGACCGACGCGCCAGTGCCGTCCTTGTAATTGGCCTTGACCAAGGGAGCCAGCACGGGCCGCACCACCCCATGCACGTCATTCCAATCCGCCGTGTGCTGGAAGCTGCTGGTGATGTAGGTCCAGCCATTGATGTCATCCACCGCGTGCAGACCCGTGGATTCGGCGGCAACCGGACAAGACAGCAGGCGCGACAAAACGCGCGTATCCACGTTGAACGCCCACAGGAAGCTGTTCACGCGGCCCATGCTGTCTTCGCCAATGAACAGGGTGCGCAGCTTTTCCGAGAACTTCAGGTTGTCGGGGTTGGAGATGCAGTCGCTTCGGTGGCGGTTGCCCAGCGCGTCGGGCGCGGACAGCAGCGCGCCCACCAGTTCAGGCACGGCCGCCATGTCGACCGGCACCCACTCGCTGTCGATGGCGACGCCCCCGGTGTCCGACTGCCCCCCTTGCAGGCGCAGTTGATAGACCGCGCCTGCCTCGGGACCTTCCACGCGCAAATGCGGCGACGTGCCGTCGACCATGGACGTTTCGATGTGCGCCATGGCGGTGTACGCGATCTTGTCGTGCGCGTTCACCGTGGTGCCTTCCATCTTCGTGAAGGCCAGCGTGCCGCCCACCAATGCCGCGTAGCGGTGCGTTTCCAGAAAAGCCGCGGCCTGGCGCCGGCCCGGCTTCAGCCTGACCCAGTTGTCCTTGCCATCAAAGCGAATGTGCGTGTAGCTCGTGTCCGAGGGGTCGGCCGTGCGCACGTCCATGATGTCGGCGGCGGTAAGCTGGTCGGCCAGTTCCTTGACCTCGGCGCTGGTGGCGTGGCCCAGCCTTATCCAGCGCAGCACCGCCGCGCCCGGCCCCACCCCCGAGGTCTGCATCCAACGGGCCACGTAGAGCGTGCCCGACGACAGATCCGCCTTGCGGTCGGCCACGAACATGAACAGGCCGCCGTTGGTGGCGTCGTCGCCCATCAACGCGGTGCGCTGGTCGGGCATGATCTGCACCAACTCGTGCGAGATGCGGCCCATGCAGTAGTGCTTCTTGATGCTGCCCGTGCCGTCCGCGTGCACCGTCACTTCAGGCAGATGGCCGTAGTGATAGGGGTTGGCGCGGCGCGCGTCGCCATACAGGTGGCGGCTGAAAGCCTGGAAAGATGCCGAGTCACGCGCGATCGTGGCGTCGGGCTCGTATTCCTCGCTGGACAAATGCGTGTTCCAGGGCGACAGGCTGGCCCCGCAGGTGACCCACAGGCCGTGCACCGGCTCGGTGTCGACGTTGCAGTAGCGAACCAGGCTCAGCTTGCCAGTCTGCAAGTCCTGCGCCAGGGTCAGCACGGCAATCGGCGATGGCAGGTGCCTCCACATGTCATCGCCCGCCTGGTTGCGCGACAGGTATTCAAACTGCACCACGGCGTACACAGCGGCGCACGGCGGGCCGGTGGCGCCATCGGCCTCGCCCACCGGCCGCGCCAGTGTCAACAGCGACATGCCGTCCGGGCAGTCTGAAAAAAACGGCCGTATGCGCCCGGGCACGGAGGTGTCCAGGATGGGCTTGCCATGGATATCGACGTAGCCGCCCGCCAGCACGGTGCCGCCCTTGCCGTCGGGCACGAGGTCGCCCGTCATGAAGAACGCTTCGTAGCCCAGTTGCACGCGCCGCCGACGGCCGTCGGCAAAGACAAGTTCCATCGCTGATTCCACCGTGGTGCGCGCCATGCCTGCGGGATCCGACAAGCCCGGCGCGGGCATCGATATGAATTCGGCGGATACGAATGCGGGCGCCTGCGTCGCGGCTGACGCATGGCGTCCCGCCAGCACGCCCGCCAGCGTCGCACCGCCCAGCGGCAACAGCGGCGCGCTGCCCAACATCTTGAGCAGCCGGCGACGATCAATGTGGTCAGGATTTTTCATGTGAACGCTCCCGGGTTCAAACCCCCAACAACGAACCGGCCATGCGCGCAGCACGCAAGCCGGACGACACATCAGGCACGGCAGACACATCAAGCCCATCGACCACGCCTGATGCCGCCGAGTGTAGGAGGCCACCGCCAACGGCATGGCTGGCGTTACACCTGTGAAATGATTCCTGTTGGTACGGATGCCATGAATGAATCAGGGGACCGGCGTACCGGTCCCCTGGTGCCGCAATGTCAGCCGCTGACAGCGGCCGTACGCTTACGCGCCGATCTTCACGCCCGTCAGGTAACCCACCGCCGCGCCAAAACCGTCCTTGTAGTTGGCCTTGATCAGCGGTTCCAGCGTGGGCCGCACCACCGCATGCACGCCGCCCCAATCGCCCGGGTGCTGGAAGTTGCTCATGATGTAGGTCCAGCCGTTGATTTCATCCACCGCCTGCAAGCCGGTGGATTCCGCCGCCACCGGGCACGACAACAGGCGCGACAAGGCCTTGGTGTCGATGTTGTAGGCCCACAGGAAGTTATTGACGTGGCCGCCGCTATCCTCGCCTATGAACAGCGTGCGCAGCTTTTCCGAGAACTTCAGGTTATCGGGGTTGGACACGAAGTCGGCGTTGTGCGTATTGCCCAACGCATCCGGCGTGGCCAGCGGCTTGCCAATCAGCTCGGGCACGGCGGCCATGTTCACCGGCACCCATTCGCTGTCGATGACGCCGCCGTCGGTATCCACCTGCCCCGCTTGCAGATGCAGTTGATACACGGCGCCGGCGGAATTGGCTTCCACCTTGAAGCCCGCGACCAGGCCGTCCGTCATGGACGAATCAATACGCGACATGGCGCTGTACGCGATCTTGTCCTTGATGTTGACGGTGGTGCCTTCCATCTTGGTAAAGGCCAGCGTGCCCCCCACCAGCGCCGCGTAGCGATGCGTTTCCAGAAAGGCGGCGGCCTGGCGGCGGCCCGGCTGCAGCTTGACCCAGTTGTCGTGGCCGCTGTAGCGGATCTTCGTGAAGGTGGGGTCGGCGGGGTCAACCGTGCGCACGTCCATGATGTCGGCGGCAGTAAGCTGGTCGGCCAGTTCCTTGACCTCGGCGCTGGTGGCGTGGCCCAGCTTGATCCAGGTCAGTGTGCCCGCGCCGGGACCCGTGCCCGAGGTCTGCGTCCATTTCGCCACGTACAGCGTACCGGCCGACAGGTCGGCCTTGCGGTCGGCCACGAACATGAACAGACCGCCATTGGTGGCGTCGTCACCCATCAGCGTGGTGCGCTGGTCAGGCATCACCTGCACCAGCTCGTGCGAGATGCGGCCCATGCAGTAGTGCTTCTTGATCGTGCCGGTGCCGTCAGGGTGCACCGTCACTTCCGGCAGGTGGCCGTAGTGGTACGGGTTGGCTTGGTTGGGATCGCCATAGAGGTTGTTGCTATAGGCCTGGAACGAAGCCGAGCCGGCCGCCGTGGTCGCATCCGGCTCGTACTCTTCGCTGGACAGGTGCGTGCCCCACGGCGACAGGCTGGCGCCGCAGGTGATCCACAGCCCATGCACCGACGAGGTGTCCACATTGCTGTACTTCACCAGGCTGAGCTTGCCCGTATTGGGGTCTTGCGACAGCGTCAACACGGCGATAGGCGACGGCAGCAAGCCATACATGTCATTGCCGGCCTGGTCCTTCGATTGATATTCGAACTGCACCACCGCGTAGAGCGCGTTGCCCGCGACGCCCGGCACGGTGGTGGGGGCCGACAGCGCCAACAACGACGTACCGTCCGGACAGTTCGAAAAGAACTGGCGCGCCTGGGCCGGCACCGAATTGTCCATGATGGGCGCGCCGGCCAGGTTGAAATAGCCGCCGGCAATGGCGACGCCGCCCTTGCCGTCGGGCACGTTGTCGCCCGTGATGAAGAACGGCTCGTAGCCCAGTTCCACCGTGCGTTTGGAGCCATCGCTGAACATCAGATTCATGGCCGAGCTCACCGTGGTGCGGGCCATCAGTTCCGGGTTGGCCAGCGTGGGCGCGGGCATGGACGTAAACGAGGCAGACGTGAAGGTGACCGGCGTGGCGGGCGGCGAGCCGGTTGCGTCGTCATCGTCATCGCTTGAATTACAGCCGGCCAGCAACGCCGCCATGCTGACCCCACTGATCGGCAGCATCGGCGCGCCTCCCAGCATCTTCAGCAGTCGGCGGCGATTGGCTTGATTCATGTCTTGCATGCGGTTTCCCTGTTGGTTCGGATGGATGCTCAAGCGTTCAAGCCGAGCGTGTCCGCATGCTAGATACGCGCCGTGTAAGCGGAATGACAAAAAACTGTAGGGAAGCTGAATCCGCCCGCACGGCGGTTGCGCTGATGCCGGGCCGATGTTGGCGTGTTGCGCCAGGACGCTGTCGCTATCGCGTAATTGTCACGCAGCCCCGCTATAGTCGGGCGCGTTGTGGGCCGTTGTGGCCTTCCCTTGTATCCCTTCGCTGTACACCCATGTCTCTTACCTTGCGCCCTTCCCTGCCTTCCGCGCCCGCCGCGCTGCGTGTGCTTGCCGTACTGGCGCTGGCGGCGGGCGTGGGGGTGTGGGGGGCGATATTGCTGGCGCCGCGTCCAGGCGCGTTGCCGCCCGCCGTATCAGCCGCGCCGCCGCGCGCGGCCGACAACATGCCGGTGGCCTTATGGTTTGGGAAGGATGAAGTGATGCGCACGCAGATCAGCGTGCTGGGTTTGATCGCGGCCGGCCCGGATGGCGCGGCGGTGCTCAGCGTGGACGGCGGCCCGCCCCTGGCGTGGCGGGTAGGCACCGAAGTGGCGCCAGGCATCGTGCTGCGCGATATCGCGGCAGACGCCGTGACGGTGGAGCAAGGGGGAAGATTGAACAAACTGGCAACGCCCGCCGCGCTGGAGGCGCCGGCGGGAATTGCCAACGTGAAATGAATCAGCGTTTGCGGCCTGCGGGTCGCCCCATTTGCTTGCGTCCCGCCATGTTCGACAGGGACGACCCCGTCGGCTTTTGTGTGGCGGCAGCCAGCTTCTTCTGCTGAAGCGCCTTTTCAACCAACGCCGCCAAACCAGTCGAAGACTTCTCTTTTGTAGCCATTACCGCTCCTTGTAGAGGGGCCATGGTAGCAGGGGTGGGGAAAGCCGCCGCGATACGCAAAGGTAAGACCTGCTGGATCAGGCGGGTTTCCCTAGCGGCGGCAAGGGCAACAGGCTGGGCAGGACCCCTGCCATGACGTTTTCCAACTGCGCCACCAAGGCCTGCGCGGCGGGCGACAGCGAGCGGTCGCGCCGGTGCAGTAATCCAATGTAGCGCCGTGCCGACGCATCGCCCAACGGCGCGCAGCGCAGGCCGGACAGGTTCAGCTCGGGCAGCGCCAGGCGGGGCAGTACGCTCACGCCCAGCCCCTGCCGCACCATGCCGGCGGCCGTGCCCATGTTGGTCACGTCGTAACGCAGCGCGGTAGCGGGTGCGTCGACTTCGTCGCGCACGGCACGGTCAAACTGCTGACGCGCGTTGGCCCCTTGTGACAGCAAGATCAGGCACAGTGGCAGGAACGCCTGAAGGGTGACGACGCCCGCCTGCGTGAGATCGGGGCGCAAACTCCCTGGGTGGAATAAGCGGCAAGCATTACTGTCATATCCAGGTGCGCTTCATGGCTTTCGATCAATAAGCCGATGCGTACCCAAACGACGCAAGATGGCGACGGAGCCCTCCATTTCGAACGTAATCTGCCAAGACTTGTTGGGCAACACGTCAATTTTCAATATGCGAGGATCGAAGCAGCCAGTAATTGAATGAAGCCTGAGCTTGTTAGGTTGGGGATAACGCACCAAATCGCGAATGGCATTCTTTGCGGCATTCTGGATTTCGAGAGGAGCCCTGCGAAAGTCACGATCGAACGTCTCTCTCCTGGCAAGAGACCGAATAAGAATGGACGCCAAACTTATCGACCCAAAGATTTCAGAAACGCTTCGACGTCGTCCTGCGGGCCGCCCACGACCACAGCCGCCACGTCTGCATCATTTTCCATGACGGCCCACTTCAAGTCGTGCAAGTGGGAAAAGGCATCTTTCACTTGAATAATTGCCTTATCGAAGGACTCCACCACACCATCGCCATCTTGAAGCTCATGGTCCGCCAAGGCCGCCAGGCGCTTTTCTTCAAGCATGCGCCCCAGTTCGGCAAGCACATCCAGCGTGTCATCAAACGCGGCCTGGAATACGCCCTCGCGGTCCAGCACCTGCCGTTCGCTTGCGGGCGAGCGGCAGATCGCGTGCGCCACATCGGAAGCATTTCTTGAGATCGTTTCAAAGGTGTTGGCCAGCACTTCGTTGCTGGCTACCGTGTCTTCGATAGCGCGAAGCAGGTGCAGGGAACGACTGCTGTCGGCTCGAGCGCCTTCCACAATGAAAGCGACCAGCCCGCTATGAGAAATGGTGGAACGCATATGCGCTTCCTTTATCGGCGTGTTGGACCCCAATCCTGGGACCCAAGACAAGGCATGCGGAAAGTATAGACACAAAGCCAAATCGCCCGCCAGTTGTGGGAAGCCGCAATATTTGCGGTTTTCCTCCTGGCCCCGCCAACGCAAGCATTACTGTCATATTTCATGTCCACAATTCCGGGCTTCTACTAGAGGACCGGAGTCGTAAAGTGCGTCAGCTACCGCGCGGGCTTGCCCGTCAGCAAGGTTTCACCCTGATCGAGATCATGGTGGTGATTGTGATCATGGGGATTCTGGCCGCGCTGATCGTGCCGCGCGTGCTGGACCGCCCCGATCAGGCGCGGCAGGTGGCGGCGCGCCAGGACATCGCCGGCATCATGCAGGCCTTGAAGCTGTACCGACTGGACAACGGCCGCTACCCGACCACGGCGCAAGGCCTGCGCGCGCTGGCTGAAAAGCCGGATGGCGCGTCGAACTGGCGCGGGTACCTGGACAAGCTGCCCAACGACCCCTGGGGTCACCCCTATCAATTCCTGAGCCCGGGCGTGAAGGGCGACATCGACGTGTTCTCGTTTGGCGCCGACAACAAGCCCGGTGGAGAAAACGGCGATGCCGACATCGGTTCCTGGGAGCTCTGAGCGCGGCTTCACGCTGGTCGAAGTGCTGGTGGTGCTGGTGATTGTGGCCATTGCCGCCAGCATGGTGAGCCTGTCCATCGGCAAGCGCGACAACGGCCTGCGCGCCGACGCCGAACGCCTGGCCGATGCATTCACCGTGGCGCAAAGCGAAGCCCGCAGCGACGGTCGGTCCATCCGCTGGCTGGCCGACGACCAAGGCTGGTCGTTCGAGCGCCAAGGGCGCCTGCCCGGCCCCAGCGCCGACGAAAACGTGCCCGTGCCGGTAGACCACCTGGAGCACGACGACATGCTGCGCCCGCAGTCGTGGCAGGCGGGCGTCGTCCACCTGACCCTGACCCCCGACCGACCGCTGGTGTTCAACACCGAATGGGTCGCCGACCCGATCACGCTGACCCTGCGCGCGGGCGATGACCAGGTCACCCTGCACCGCGACGCCGCCGGCCGTTATGACATCCAGTGATTTTCTCCCGCCTGCCAAGCAAACCCGGCACCAACGCGGCTTCACCCTGATTGAAGTGCTGGTGGCGCTGGCCATCATTGCCGTGGCGATGGCGGCCGCGCTGCGCGCCACCGGCGTCATGACCGCCAACAACCGCGCCTTGCAGGACAAGACGCTGGCGCTGCTGGCCGCGCAGAATGCCTTGACCCAGTTGCGGCTGGAACAGAGCTTGCCGCGCGCCGGGTCGAAGACCGTGCCCTGCCCGCAAGGCGGCCGCGCGTTGCAGTGCGAACTGGTTTTCACGAATTCCATGAACCGCAGCTTCCGGCAGGTGTCAGTCAACGTCCATGACGCCGCGTCGGGCCGGCCTGACGCCGTGCTGCTGCAATTGGACGGCCTGCTGTCCAGCCTGCGATGACGATGCGCCGCGTATTGCCCTCACCCGCCAAGCGCGCTCGCCAGACAGGCTTCACCCTGATCGAGGTGCTGGTTGCGCTGGCGCTGATGGCGCTGGTCAGCCTGATGGCCTGGCGCGGGCTGGCCAGCGTATCCAGCGCGCGCGACCGCATCGAACAGCAGGCCGAAGACACCGACGCCATCGTCCGGACTTTGGGCCAGATGGCGCGCGACGTGGAACTGTCCTATACCGGCCCGCGCTTCGATGCGCCCGGCAAGGACGCCGTTGCGCTGACCAGCGGGCTGCGCCTGCTGCGCCAGAACACGGGCGGGCAGACGCTGGAACTGCTGCGCCCCGATGCCGACGGCAATGGCCTGTGGCAGCGCGTGCAATGGCAGGTGCGGGCGGACGGCCTGTGGCGCGTCAGCGGGCCGCCCGCGCCGCGCAGCCCGCTGCCCGCCGCCGTGAACGCCGTGCTGCTGCTGCCCGGCGTGCGCGTGTTGAGCCTGCGCGCCTGGGTGCCGGGCGTGGGTTGGGCAGACGCCAATGCCAGCTTCGGCACGGCGCCCACCGGCATCGAGATCACGCTGGAACGCGGCGCGGCCAACGCGCCGCAGCGCTACACGCGCATTCTGGAGCTGCCATGACGCCCCGCCCTACCCTGAAGGAACGCGGCGCGGCGGTCATCAGTGCGTTGATCATCGTGGCCATTGTGGCGGCGCTGACCACCAGCCTGTTCCAGCGCCAGACCGCCAGCACGCGGCGGGTGGAAAACGAGATGTCGCGCGTGCAGGCCCGCGTCATGCTGGCGGGCGGCATCGACTGGGCGCGCCTGGTCATCCGCGACCACGGCAAGCGCGAATCCACCACGCGCGGCGACCAGATATGGGCCACGCCCATCCTGGACACGCGCATCGAACGCCCCGGCGACGACCGCGTCGCCGTGTTCTCGGGCCGCGTTCAAGACGAACAGGGCAAGTACAACCTGAGCAACCTGGCGCGCAACGGCGTGCCGCAACCCGAGCAGGAAAAAGTGCTGCGTCGCCTGCTGGCCGCGCAGCAGTTGCCGGACACGCTGGCCGCTCAGATCACCGACATCATTGCCTTGGCGCAGCCGCCCGCCCTGGCGGCCGACGCGCCGTCGGGCGCCAAGGGCCAGCCCGCCGCCACCCCGGATGCGCGCGCGCCGCTGCCGCGCGGCGTGGATGAAATTGCCGCTCAGTTGGGGCTGGAGCCCGCCGTGCGCAATGAAATGCGCCGCACGATGACGGTGCTGCCGGTGGCCACCAGCGTCAACGTCAACACCGCGCCCGCCGAGGTCATCGCCGCCCTGGTGCCGGGGCTGTCGCTGAGCCAGGCGCGCTCCATGACGGGCGAACGCGACCGTGGCAACTGGTTCAACAACGCCGGCGACTTCAGCAACCGCCTTGCCGGCACCGGCGTAGAGGCGACCGCCCCCACCGTCACCACCGCCAGCGGCTGGTTCATGGCCAGCGGCACCGTCGTCTACGAACGCGCGCGAGTCGCCATGCAAGCCCTGGTGCGCAGCGCGCCGCCCGCCGCGCCCGAAACGATATGGACAAGAGAAATCCCTTGAAGAACGCTTTGCGCATCGCGCTTGCCCCCTTGGACGAATTCAGCGCCGACTCGCCCCTGTCCTATGCCTGGTTCGACCGGCGCGGACGTTGCGTCCAACAGGGCGAACTGAGCGTGCGCGCCCTGGGCAACGCCTACCCCCACGCCGCCTGCGAAGCGGTGCTGCACCCGGCCGACGTCATCGCCACCACGGTGCGCATTCCCGCCGTGCCACGCGCCCGCTTTACCGCTGCGGTGCACAGCGCGCTGGAGCCTCTGGTGCTAAGCGACCTGGACGCGCTGGCCATCGGGTTCAGCGCGCGCGCCGCCGATGGCAGCGTGACGCTGGCGTGGTCACCCCGTGAACCGGTGCGGCGCGCCTGGGGCCTGCTGAATGCCCACGGCCTGCGCGCCCATGCGCTGATCGCACCGCAGACGTTGGCCCCCACGTCGTCCGAGCCCCTGCGCGACCCCGCCGACCCGCGTTGGCAGGCGCCGTCGCCCACCTGGTCGCTGGCCATGCCGCAGTTGGCGCCGGCCCAGGTCTCGCGCTGGCGTCCGGTGTGGCGCTGGGGCGCGGCGGCGGCCGTGGTCTGGATTGCGGGCTTGAACCTTTACGCCTCGCGGCTCAGCGCCGAAGCGCAAGCCTTGACGGCGGGCATGCGCCAGCAGGTGCTGGCCGCGTTTCCCGACCTGCCGGTCGTGCTGGACCCGCCGCGCCAGGCCCAGCAAGGACTGGATGCGCTACAGGCCAATCGCGGCGCGGCCAACGCGGCGGACTTCCTGCCCTTGGCGCGCGCCACCGCGCAGCTGCTGCCGTTCGCGGCCGACAAGGTATCGCGACTGACCTACGCGGACCAGGCCCTGACCCTGACCCTTGCCGAGTCCGGCGAGCACGCGCAGCGCGTAGCCGAAACCCCCGCGCTGATCCAGCAAGCCGCCGCCTTGGGCCTGAAGCTGGAACGCGGCGATACCGACAACACCTGGCGCATCGTGCGCAAACAACCATGAACGCCCCGATTGAAAGCCGGCAGACGAGTCTGCATCCCCCCTCGCAAACGCCTCTGCACACCCGCCTGCAAGCCCGCTGGCAAACCGCCCGCGCCCGTCTGCGCCAAGCCGTCGATCCCACGCTTGCCCGCGCCCGACTACGCTTTCAGGCGCTGGCGCCTCGCGAACGCCGTCTGGTCACGGCAGCCGGCGCGCTGCTGGGCGCGGCCGTGGTCTTTGTCACGCTGATCGAACCGCCCCTGAACACGATGCGCAAACTGCATACCGAATTGCCCCTCTTGCGTGGCCAGGCTGCCGCCGTTGCCGACCTGACGGCCCAGGCCCGCGCGCTGCGCCAACGATCCGCCGCGCCCGTGGCGTCCCTGCCCACGCCGGCCGAGGTAAGCACCAGCCTGGAACGCGCCGGCTTGCCGGCGGCGATGTGGACCCTGGACGCGCCCGAGTCCGGCAAGGGCTTGCAACTGCGCTTGAACCAGGCGCCATCATCCGCCCTGCTGCCCTGGTTGGACGGTGCCGGGCAAGACTGGGGCCTGAGCACGCAGCAGGTGGAATTGACCCGCGCCACCAATCCCAATGGCCGACCGCTGCCGGGCTTGGTCAACGGCCACATCACGCTGACACTGCCCGAGCAACCGGGAGCCCGCTGATGGCGTTGCCGCGTTTGAACAAGCGGTCAGCCGCGCTTTGGCTGACAAGTTTTGCCTGTGCGGTTGCGGCGGGTGTCAGCGTGCTGCCCGCGCGCTGGTTGCTGGCCATGCCGTCGGAGGATGCGCTCGTCTCGTTGGCGGACGCCAGCGGCACGGTATGGCACGGCAGCGCCTGGGTGGCCTTGGGCCCGCCCGGCTCGCAGCGCGTGTTGCCGCAGCCGGTGCAATGGGAATGGCATTGGGACACGATGGCGCTGGCCATCACTCACCCCTGGCTGCAAGGCCCCTTGCGCGCGCGCGTCGCCTGGAATGGCCTGCTCATACCGGCGCAGTCGCTGCGGGTGCCCGCCACCGTGCTGCCCGCCTTGGGCGCGCCCTGGAATACGCTGGCGCCCGAAGGCATGTTGGAAATCAATTGGCAGGCGCTGCGCCTTGGCGGCAACTTGCCAAACGGCCAGATCGCCGACCTGCGCTGGCGCAATGCCGGCACCGCGCTGACGTCCATCGCCCCGGTTGGCACGTATCTGCTGCGGGTGCAGGGCCAAGGCAAGGCGGGCGCCACGCTGACGCTCAGCACGGAAAGCGGCCTGCTGGCGGTCACGGGCCAAGGCAACGCCGGCCCGCGCGGCGTGCGCTTCGAGGGCCGCGCCACCTTCGCGGACGCGGCCACGCCCGCACAGCGGGCCGCGCTGGACGGCTTGATGTCCACGCTGGGCCGCCGCTCGGGCGACACGGTGGTGTTTCGCGCCGGCAAGTAGCCGGGGCTGTCCGCAGCGCTAGGCGTCGCGCGTGACCCGCACGATTTCCTCGGGCGAGGTCTGCCCGCCTTCCACCCAGCGCTGTCCGTCTTGACGCATGGTGCGCATGCCGGCGGCCATGGCGGCCACGCGCAGCTCGCGTTCATCGCGGCCTTCATGGATCAAGCGGCGCGCCTCGTCGTCCACGGTGAACAGTTCGTGGATGCCTGAGCGCCCACTGTAGCCAGTGTGATTGCAGGCCGGGCACCCCACGGGATGGAACACGCGCACGCCATCCAGCATCGACGGCGTCTTGCATTCCGGGCACAGCTTGCGCACCAGCCGCTGCGCCAGCACACCCAATAACGACGAGGCCAACAGGAAGGGTTCCACGCCCATGTCCGTCAAGCGCGTCACGGCGGATACGGCGTCGTTGGTGTGCAGCGTGGCCAGCACCAAGTGGCCGGTCAGCGAGGCCTGCACCGCGATCTGCGCGGTTTCCAGGTCGCGGATTTCGCCGATCATGATGACGTCGGGGTCCTGCCGCAAGATGGCGCGCAGGGCCAGCGCGAAGCTCATGTCGATCTTCGCGTTGACCTGCGTCTGGCTGATGCCGGACAGGTCGTATTCGATGGGGTCTTCCACCGTCAGGATGTTGCTGGTGGCCGCGTCCAGGCGGCTTAGCGCGGCGTACAGCGTGGTGGTCTTGCCGCTGCCGGTGGGCCCCGTCACCAGCACAATGCCGTGCGGCTGGCGGATCAGGCGGTCCAGTTGCGTCAGCACCTCGGGGCACATGCCCAGGCGCTCCAATTGCAGCCGCCCCGCTTCCTTGTCCAACAAGCGCAGCACGGCGCGTTCGCCATGCCCCGTGGGCAGGGTCGACACCCGCACGTCAATGGGCCGGCCGCCCACGCGCAGCGCAATGCGGCCATCTTGCGGCAGGCGTTTTTCGGCGATGTCCAGATGCGCCATGATCTTGATGCGCGAAATCAAGGCCGCGTGCAGGGCCTTGCGCGGCGACACCACATCGCGCAGCGTGCCGTCGACGCGGTAGCGCACCACCGAATGCGTTTCGAAAGGCTCAATGTGGATGTCGCTGGCGCCGTCGCGCGCGGCCTGCGCGAACAGCGCGTTGATCATGCGGATGACGGGCGCATCGTCCTGCGCTTCCAGCAGGTCGGCCACCTCGGGCATGTCTTGCAGCAGGCGGTCCAGGTCAATCTCGTTTTCCGCCACGCCCATCACGGACGCGGCATCTTCGGAATGGCTGTATGCCGCCGTCAACAAGGTTTCCAGCGCATCGTCGTCCACCTGCGCCAGCGCCACATGGCCATGGCAGCGCCGGATTTCCTGCACCGCCCATTCCGGTGTGCGCGGGCTGACCGTCAACTGCACCTGGCCCGCGCGCAGCGACAGCACGGCCCGCTGCGCGCGCGCCCAGGCGTAGGGCAAGGGATGCGCGCTCATAGCAACGACTCGGGGTCCACCGCCACGCTGTGCATCAAGGTGCTGG
Source organism: Achromobacter sp. JD-1 (assembly GCF_038594925.1). Taxonomy (NCBI): domain Bacteria; kingdom Pseudomonadati; phylum Pseudomonadota; class Betaproteobacteria; order Burkholderiales; family Alcaligenaceae; genus Achromobacter; species Achromobacter sp. JD-1. The sequence continues at coordinate 26,130 of NZ_JBCGCS010000020.1, forward strand.
ACACGTGGATCGGCAAGGCGGCGTTGCCCGTGGGCAGGCTACCCGGATACTGTCGCACCGCGAACGACTGCACCGTGGTGGGCGGCGGGCGGCGCAGCGTGGCGGCCTGCTGCTCCGGACGCAGGTCGTAGGCGTTGTTCGACACCGACGGCGCGGCGCCGGGCAGCGGCAGCATCGGCGCCTGCATATCGGGCAGCGCCCAGTGGTGGCCGGGCTGCGTGGCACCCTGCGCCCGACGCATGTAGTCGTAGCGGTCCATGGTGACGCTGGCGCTGCGGTTGGCGTCACGCACCACGTAGGGCCGCAGGAACACCATCAGGTTGGTCTTGGTGCGCTTGCGCGTGTCGTAGCGAAACAGCGACCCGATCACCGGCAGCGAACCCAGGCCGGGCACGCTGTTGGACGTCAAGGTCACGTTGTCCTCCAACAAGCCACCCAACACGATGATCTGGCCGTCGTCGATCAACACGCTGGTGTCGATGGCGCGCTTGTTGGTCACGATGCCGCTGGTGGAATTGGAACGGCTTTCGTCGATGCTGCTGACTTCCTGGTAGATGTCCAGCTTGACCGCGCCGCCTTCCGAAATCTGCGGGCGGATGTTCAGCTTCAAGCCCACGTCCTCGCGTTCAATCGTCTGGAACGGGTTCGAGCTGCCGTTGCTGCCCGACGTGACGTATTGGCCGGTCACGAACGGCACCGTCTTGCCCACCAGGATGCTGGCCGACTGGTTGTCCAGCGTCAGCAGGTTCGGGGTGGACAGAATATTGGCTTCGCCCGTGTTCTGCATGGCGCGGGCCAGCACACCCAGGTTGATGACCTGGTTGCCCAACACGTCCACCGTGCCCTTGACCACGCCTAGACTCAGGCCGCCGCCCAGGGCGTCGATGGACGTCGGGCCATTGCCCGTGATGCCGCTGCCGCCCAAATTGGTGCCGCCGATGAAGCTCGTGCCGTTGCTGTTGATGTTGCCGGCGCCCGTCATCCACTGAATGCCGAATTCCGCGGCCTTTTCTTCGCTGACCTCAACGATCAGGCTTTCCACCAGCACCTGCGCGCGGCGCTGGTCCAGTTGGTCGATCACTTCGCGCAGGCTGCGGTACAACGGTTCGGGCGCGGAGATGATCAGCGAGTTGGTGGCGGGGTCGGCTTGTATGGTGGCGCCGCCCGCCGAATACGACACGGCTTGCGAACTGTTGTCTTCGCGCGCAATGCGCTCTTGCTCGCCAGACAAACCGCCCTTGGACGAACCCGACGATCCCGACATCCCCGCCATGCCTTGCGCGCTTTGCGCAGCGCCGGCGGACGTGTTCTGCGTGCGTGCGCCGCCCTGCGAACCGCCCGTGGCGCTACTGGCGCCGCCCGACGCGCCAGGCGCGGAATTGGCCTGCCCGGTCAACAGGCCGCCCAGCACCTCGGCAATACGCGAAGCCTGCGCGTTGCGCATGTAGACCACATGCAGGTTGCCCGCGCGGTTTTGCTGCGCGTCCAACTTCAGGATCAGGTCGCGCGCCAGACGCGTGCGCGCCGGGCTACCCGAGCGCACCAGCACGCTGTTGCTGCGCGGGTCGGCCACAACCGCGATACGCTGCGTGGGGTCGCTGCTTTGCGTGTCCAACAATTGCGAGGCCAGGATGGCGATGTCGGTGGCGATGCCGGATTGCACCGGCACCACGTCGGTATCGATGGAACTGGGCACGTCGATACGGGCGATCACCTGCGCAATGCGTTCCAGGTTGTCGGCGTAGTCGGTGACCACCAGCGTGTTGTTGCCGGGGTAGGCATTGATGGGGTTGTTGGGCGGCACCATCGGGCGCAGCACCGGCACCAGGTTCGCGGCGTTCTCGTACTTCAGCGGGAAAACGCGCGTCAGCATCTCGCCGCTGCTGCCACCGCCTTTGGCAAAGGCCGACACGGGCACCGGCCCGCGCGTGGCATTGCCGGCCGCGGCGCTGGCCGTCGCGCCGGTTGATGCAGACCCGGCCGCTGGCCGTGTATTGCCCACCACGGCGCTGCCTTGCAGCTTGGCGTCGGCTTCAGGCACCACGCGCGTCACGCCGTCCACGTCCACGATGGCAAAGCCCTGCAGCCGCAGCGCCCCCGTCAGCATGGCCAGCGCCTGCCCGCTATCCACCGGTCGGTCCGACACCAACGTCAACTTGCCCTTGACGCGCGGGTCCACCAGGAAGTTGCGATGCGTAAACAAGGACAGCGCGCGCAGTACAGCGGGGATGTCGGTGTCGACGAAATTCAAGCTGACACGGTTGTCCGCCTGTTGAGCATGGGCCGTGCTGACGGCCGGTCCGATCTGGCTTGCAGCAAGCAAGACGGCAAGGCTGAATTGCGCAATGTGACGCATGACGAGAGTGGTGCCTTCAGACGTGAATGCAGGGGTGAAAAAACATGAAATCGCGTCGGAGTATACGGGGTGACGGTGCAACACCACGGTCATATTTGACATGCAACATACGGGCTGCAAACCCTTTAAATTCGGGGCTCTTGCGCGTTTTTCATTTGCGCGTCGACCCCTGCTTCCTCCATGCCTTCCTACCGTTTCGAAGCCACTGACGCGCTGGGCAAAATCGTGCGTGGCACGATCGACGCCGACACCGAGCGCGGCGCCCGCAACCAGTTGCGCGGCCGTGGCCTGCTGCCCTTGTCGACAGCGTCGGCCGCGCGCACCGAAGGCCTGGGCGCCAGCCTGCGCACCCGCCTGTCGGATGCCGACCTGGCCTGGCTGACGCGCCAACTGGCCAGCCTGCTGGCGGCGCGCCTGCCGCTGGATGCCGCGCTTTCCGCGACGCTTGAACAAGCGGAGAAAAAACACATTGCGGCAACGCTTGGCGCCGTGCGCGACGATGTGCGCGCCGGTCACCGCCTGTCCACCGCGCTGGCCGCCCGGCCCCGCGACTTTCCCGAGATCTACCGCGCCCTGATCGGCGCGGGCGAAGAGTCCGGCGACCTGGCGCAAGTGATGGAAAAGCTGGCGGACTACATCGAAGAACGCAACACCTTGCGCAGCAAGGTCATGACGGCCTTCATCTACCCGGCGGTGGTTGCCAGCGTGTCGGTCATCATCGTGATCTTCCTGCTGGGCTATGTGGTGCCGCAGGTGGTGTCCGCGTTCAGCCAGGCCAAGCAGCAATTGCCGATGCTGACCCGCATGATGCTGGCCTTGTCGGACTATGTGCGCGAATGGGGCATGGTGACGGGCGTGGCCGTGGCCTTGGCCATTGTGCTGTGGCGCTACACGCTGCGCGCGCCCGCCGCGCGCCGTGCCTGGCATGCGCGCGTGCTGCGGCTGCCGCTGATGGGCCGCTTCGTGCTGGGGGTCAACGCCGCGCGCTTTGCATCCACGCTGGCCATTCTGTGCGGCAGCGGCGTGGCGCTGCTGACCGCGCTGGAAGCCGCGCGCCGCACCTTGGGCAATGACGTGCTGCGCCAGGCGGTGGACGAAGCGTCGGCGCGCGTGCGCGAAGGCGCGGCGCTATCGTCGTCGCTGGGCGCGCAGAAGGTGTTTCCGTCGTTGTTGGTGCACCTGATCGCCAGCGGTGAAAAAACCGGACGGCTACCTGAGCTGCTGGATCGCGGCGCGCAGAACCTGTCACGCGACCTGGAACGCCGCGCCATGGCGATGACGGCGCTGCTGGAGCCGGCGCTGATCCTGCTGATGGGCGGGTTTGTCCTGCTGATCGTGCTGGCGGTGATGATGCCGATTCTGGAGATGAATCAGCTGATCCGCTAGAAAGACAAAGGCGCCCGCCCCGGTGATGGGGCGAGCGCCTTTGACGGTCAGGCGATGGCGCTCAACAGGTAGCGCGGATCACAGCGCTTCTTCGTCCGATTCGCCGGTGCGGATGCGGATGGCTTGTTCGACCGGGGACACGAAGATCTTGCCGTCGCCGATCTTGCCGGTGCGCGCGGCCTTGACCACGGCTTCGATGGCGGCTTCGACCTGGCTGTCGGGCAGCACGACTTCTACGCGGATCTTGGGCAGGAAGTCCACCACGTATTCCGCGCCCCGATAGAGTTCGGTGTGGCCTTTCTGGCGGCCGAAACCCTTGACCTCGGTTACGGTCAGGCCGCTGACGCCGACTTCGGCCAGCGCTTCGCGGACTTCGTCAAGCTTGAAGGGTTTGATGATGGCGGTGACTTGTTTCACGTTGGTCGTCCTGGGTTTTTAATGTGTTGCGGCGCCCTGCCCGCGCGGATTCGGCCGGCAAAACGCAATGGATAAGAGAATACCACCGGGGCCCGCGCCGCAAGCGGGGTGATTGCGGCATTGCGGGACAACCCCGATCAGCCCGGCGGCGCGGCGTCGGGAATGCGCTCGGCGTCGCGCATCCACACCACCGATTCCGAATCGCTGGGCGCGCGCCAGTCGCCGCGCGGCGACAGCGAACCGCCCGAGCCCACCTTGGGCGAGTTCGGCACGCAAGTGCGCTTGAACTGGGTCGTGCGGAAGAACCGGTCCAGGAATATCTTCAGGTTGCGCTTGATGGCGGCCAGGTCGTACTGGTTGCGCACGACGTGCCCGGCGTCGGGCCAGGCGCCGGCCTCGCGGTCGCGCCAGGCGGCAAACGCCAGGAAGGCCACCTTGGTCGGAGCAAAGCCGTAGCGCAGCGTGTAGTACAGATTGAAGTCCTGCAATTCGTAGGGGCCGATGGAATCTTCGCTTTTCTGGACGGGCTTTTCGTCGCTGCCCGGCACCAATTCAGGGCTGACGTCCGTGCCCAGCACGTCCAGCAGCACGGCCGCGCCGTCCTCGCCCAGCCGGCCGGATTCGGCCACCCAGCGCACCAGGTGCGTGATCAGGGTCTTGGGCACGCTGGCGTTCACGCTGTAGTGCGACATGTGGTCGCCCACGCCATACGTGCACCAACCCAGTGCAAGTTCGCTGAGATCGCCCGTGCCGATGACGATGGCGTTGCTGAAGTTGGCGATGCGAAACAGATGGTTGGTGCGTTCGCCTGCCTGCACGTTTTCGAACGTGATGTCATAGACCGGCTGGCCGTCCGCATAGGGGTGGCCCAGGTCTTTCAGCATCTGCAGGCAACTGGGGCGAATGTCGACTTCGGACGCGGTGCAGCCCACCACCGACATCAGCCGGCGCGCCTGTTGTAGCGTGCGGGAACTGGTGGCAAAGCCCGGCATCGTCACGGCCAGGATGTTGGACCGAGGCAGCCCCAGCGTATCCATGGCTTGCGCGCAGACCAGCAGCGCGTGGGTGGAATCCAGCCCGCCAGAAATACCGATGACCACTTTCGACATCTTGCTGGCTGACAGGCGCTGGACCAGCGCCTGCACCTGGATGCTGTAGACCTCTTTGCAGCGGGCGTCGCGCCGTTGCGGGTCGGCCGGCACATACGGAAACCGCGCCACGCGCCGCTCAAGCGGCAGCTCGGCGTCGGCAAGCGGCGGGTTCACCGGCACCGCCACGGGGCGGAACTTGCGGACCTCGTCCTGGTGGCGCCGAACCGATTGGCCGAAAGTGGTCTGGCGCATGCGCTCGCGCGACAGGCGTTCCAGGTCCACGTCCGAGAACAACAGATGCGAATGGCCCAAGAAGCGCTCGGATTCCCCGAGCAGTTCGCCGTTTTCATAGATAAGCGCCTGGCCGTCCCAGGCCAGGTCGGTGGACGATTCACCCCGGCCGGCCGACGTGTACATATAGGCGGACAAGCAGCGCGCAGATTGCTGCGCCACAAGCTGGTGGCGGTATTCCGACTTGCCCACGACGATGTTCGACGCGGACAAATTCACCAGCACGGTGGCGCCGGCCAGCGCCGCGAACGACGAGGGCGGAATCGGCACCCAGACGTCTTCGCAGATTTCCACATGGAACTGGAACAGCGGCAGCTTTTCCATCTGGAACAGCAGCTCGGCGCCAAAGGGCACGGTCTGGTCCAGCAGGCGGATGTCGGTGACGGGCGCGCAATCGGCGGCGCTGAACTGGCGCGCTTCGTAGAACTCGCCGTAGTTGGGCAGGTAGCTCTTGGGCACCACGCCCAGCACGCGCCCGCCGGCGGCGACCACGGCGCAGTTGAACAACTGGTGCGACACGCGCAGCGGCGCGCCCACGATGACGGCGATATCCAGTTCGGCCGTGGCCGCCACCACCCGCGCCAGCGCTTCCTCGCATTCGTCCAGCAAGGCTTTCTGGTGGAAAAGATCGTCGCAGGTGTAGGCCGACAGGCCCAATTCCGGAAACGCCACCAGCACCGCGCCGCCCTGGGCGGCCTGCTGGGCCAGTTCAATGGTTTGCGTGGCGTTGAAGGCCGGATCGGCGATGCGGCATTCGGGTACGCCGACCGCCACCCGGGCGAAGCCGTGGGAATACAGGTTGAAGAACGGGTTCGACATCGGGGGTTCGCCTGGGGTCAATGAAGACTAAGTTCCAACCGGCGGATTATCTCACGGCGCCTGGGGCGCTTTCGCCTAGGTGGGCATCTTGCCGTCGGTCAGGCCGCGCTCGGACACGGCGCCCGGGCCATCCGGCAAGGCTGGCGCCGGGCGGTCCCGGTCAGCCGCCAACGCCGCCTGGATGGCGTTTTCGCGCAGATGGCTGCCCAGGGCGCCAAAATCAGCCCCCGACGGCTGCTGGTACAGGCGCAGCCCCAGTTCGGGCAGCACGGCCAGCAGATGGTCGAAGATGTCGCCCTGGATACGTTCGTATTCCACCCAGGCGGTCACGGCCGTAAAGCAATAGACCTCGACCGGAATGCCGTCGGACGCGGGTTCCATCATGCGCACCATCATCGCCATGTCTTGCCGCACTTCCGGGTTCTGCTTCAGGAACGCCACGCCGTAGGCGCGAAAGGTGCCGATATTGGTCAGCCGGCGGCGGTTGGCGGGCACGCTGGCCAATTCGCCCATGGTCTGGTTGGTCTGGGCGATGTCTTGCGTCTTGGCCTGCAGGTAGTCGTGCAGCAGGCGAAAACGCATCAGGCGCTGGGCCTCTTCGTCGGTCAGGAAGCGCACGCTGGTCGCGTCGATGCGCAGCGTGCGCTTGATGCGCCGCCCGCCGGATTCGAACATGTGGCGGTAGTTGCGATAGCTTTCCGAGAACAGCTTGTAGGTCGGCACCGTGGTGACGGTGTTGTCCCAGTTCTGCACCTTGACCGTATGCAGGGCGATGTCCTTCACGAAACCATCGGCGTTGGACTGCGGCATTTCGATCCAGTCGCCAATGCGCAGCATGTCGTTGCTGGTCAATTGCGTGCTGGCCACCAGCGACAGCAGCGTGTCCTTGAACACCAGCAACAGCACCGCCGACAGCGCGCCCAGGCCGGAAATCATCCACAAGGGCGAACGGTCGATCAGGATGGAAAGCACCAGCACGGTGCACACCGCTGCCAGAATCAGCTTGCCGATCTGGATATAGCCCTTGATGGAGCGCGTTTGCGCCCGCGTGGTGGCGGAATAGGTGTCTTGCCAGGCACTCAGCACGCCGGAGAACGCCACGAACACGCAGATCCAGGCGCCCGCGTGGGCCAGCCGCCCGACAATGCTGACGGCTTTTTCCGCGTGCGGCACCAGGTTGATGCCCATCGACACCACGGCGAACGGCACCGCGTACCACAGGTTCTGGTACGCCCGGCGGCGCTGCAGCGCCTTGTCCCAGTCGCCCCGCCCGCTCAGCACCAGCACGCGGTGCGCCAGCAGCAGCACCACGCGCGCCACCACCCACTGCACGAACAGCGCGGTCAGCACCAGCACGCCCACGCCCACCAGCGTCTGCGCCCAGGCCTCGTGCGGCATGTGGGCGTCGAGTTGGGTTACCAGTTCTTCCCATTCCACGGGCATATGTCTTTGACTCGCTCTAAGTTCTTGAAACGGCTACTTGAAACCAACGCTGGATTATCCGACAAGTCGGGCGTTGGCGCGCTGTCGCGCCCGGGAAATCAGGGCCGGGGCGGCCCCCGCGTGCGCCGGCTTGTCGGCAGGCCCTATAATTCCGCCCATCATGGCAAACACTCCCTCCCCCGATCAAAACCAGTTCGCCAACAAGGCGCAGGCCTGGTCCGCCCGGTTCTCGGAACCGGTATCCGAACTCGTCAAACGCTACACGGCGTCCGTGGATTTCGACAAGCGCCTGGCGCGCCACGACATCCAGGGCTCGCTCGCGCATGCGGACATGCTGGCCGCCCAAGGCATCATCGGCGCGCAAGACCTGGCCGACATCCAGCGTGGCATGACCCAGATCCTGTCTGAAATCGACGCCGGCAGCTTCCAATGGCTGCTGGATCTGGAAGACGTGCACCTGAACATCGAAAAGCGCCTGGTGGAACTGGTGGGCGACGCGGGCAAGCGCCTGCACACCGGCCGTTCGCGTAACGACCAGGTGGCCACCGACATCCGCCTGTGGCTGCGCGATGAAATCGACAACCTGCAAGACCTGCTGCGCCAACTGCGCCATGCCCTGGCCGCCGTCGCCCTGGAAAACGCCGGCACCATCATGCCGGGCTTCACCCATCTGCAAGTTGCCCAACCCGTTACCTTCGGCCACCACCTGCTGGCCTACGCCGAAATGTTCGGCCGCGACGCCGAACGCCTGGCCGACTGCCGCCGCCGCGTGAACCGCCTGCCGCTGGGCGCCGCCGCCCTGGCCGGCACCTCGTTCCCCATCGACCGCGAGCGCGTCGCCAAGACGCTGGGCTTTGACGGCGTGTGCCGCAATTCGCTGGACGCCGTCTCCGACCGCGACTTCGCCATCGAATTCTGCGCCGCCGGCGCGCTGATCATGACGCACGTGTCGCGCCTGTCCGAAGAGCTGGTGCTGTGGATGAGCCCGCGCGTGGGCTTCATCGACCTGGCCGACCGCTTCTGCACCGGCAGCTCGATCATGCCGCAAAAGAAAAACCCCGACGTGCCCGAACTTGCCCGTGGCAAGACCGGCCGCGTCAACGGCAACCTGGTCGCCCTGCTGACCCTGATGAAAGGCCAACCCCTGGCCTACAACAAGGACAACCAGGAAGACAAGGAAGGCCTGTTCGACACCGTGGACACCGTGCGCGACACGCTGACCATCTTTGCCGACATGGCTGCCGGCATCAAGGTCAAGGCCGACAACATGCGCGCCGCCGCCCTGCAAGGCTTCGCCACCGCCACCGACCTGGCCGACTACCTGGTCAAGCGCGGCGTGCCCTTCCGCGACGCCCACGAAGTGGTGGCCCACGCCGTGCGCGACTGCGAACAGCGCAACTGCGACCTGGCCGACCTGTCCACCGACGAACTCAAGGCCTACCACGCCCAGATCGGCGACGACGTCCACCAGGTGCTGACGCTGGAAGGCTCGGTAGCCGCCCGCAAGCACGTCGGCGGCACCGCCCCTGAACGCGTGGCCGAAGAAGCCCAGCGCGTACTGGCGGAAACGGCCGAAGGCTGATTCCGGCTCAGGCTGGCTTGGCGAACCAAGTAAAACAAGGCCCCCGACAGGGGGCCTTGTTGCGTCGGAGGCAATGAACCCATAGAGGGCTTGGTGCGGAATATCCCGGGGTAGTCGCTAGGCGATCGATACGTCCAGGCGACGGCCAAGCTTCTCCAGTGCCGCCTCCACCTGCTCGATCCGTGACGAATGACGCAGGTTCAACAGACGATCGACCTGCGGCATATGAACACCCAAGCGGCGGGCCATCTCTGCTTTACGCACACCTTGCCGGATCATCTCGTTGGACAGGAACACTTTGCTCGTCACGACGGCCGGCAACGTCACGGAGTACGGTGTTGGCCGGTCAAGACTGGGCAGCGGGATGGGTCGGCGCTCGTCGAAGTAAATCTCCAGCGCGGCCTCAAGCGCCTCCAAGGCGTTCACGGCAGCGTCTTGCTCGTCATCCCCAACACTTGTCGCCTCCGGGAAGTCCGGAAACAACACCAACAACGTACCGTTGGTGTCGGGAGTGAGGGTATAGGGATAGGTCAGCACAATGGCCTCCTGATTTTCGGGAATCCCCGCAAGGGGTAGTGCGGCTCGGATTGAAAGCGAATGGCCGGAATAAGCGCGTCACTTCAAACCCAACTGCTTTTTGAGCTGATGCTCCAGGTGTTTTCCCATTTCCTTTGAACCGTGAAATGGAAAAATCGTAGTCACTCCGTTTAACGTCACACGATAGTGGCTACTCCCTGAACGATGCGGTACGAATACCGCGCCTTGCCGTTCCAGCCATCTTTTGAATTCGCTGTAGGTCATGCGTATGTGAACGCAGCGACAGGCCAAGATTACAACACATCTGATGTCCTTATTAACACCCGTGTTGTGTCCGTTGTCGCCGTCTCCTCCCAGCGCCACCTTAGAGGACCTTCTCAAAAATCTCGCGGCCGTCAGGTGAAAATCAGACCGGGCGACGGTATCCCTCACTTCTCCAACGCAATTCCTCAGCCGAAAAAAAACAGGGGCAGCTTTCGCTCCCCCTGCGTAAATGGCCCTACGAGAAACCGCTCCCAGTCCGCGCGTGCGAAAACAGGGTGGCTCTCGCGCCGCCGGCGCGGCTGATTGCCGAGACTGGATTACACGGGAATCGTCGTTGGGCGCGTATCACTGGAATTGGGTATTTTCGTTGCGCCGATTCAGCGCGCATGGGCCACGCATGACTCGCCACATCTGGAAACACTCGCCTACAGGCCACGGCGGGCGCTCCGATATCATCGCAACTCCTTGCGACCCGCCCCCTGTTTCATGCCGCTATCGTCTGCCCTACGCCGTGTTGGCCTGCCGCGCAGCCTGCGTGTTTGCCCGATCATTCTGAGCGCGTTCGGCTTGCTGCTTGCCGCCGGCAGTGCCTCCGACGCCCTGGCGCAAACCGCCCGCAAGCCCTCGCCCTACGAGAATGCCCGCCCCCTGCGCCCCGACGAGCTTGCGACGCCGCCGCAGGAAGGCGCGAAGCGTGGAGGCCCGGCGTATCTGGATCGGATCGGCACGCAGGCCGAATTCCAGCAACTGGCCCGCGTCTACAACGCCGGCACGCCGCTTGAGATTCCGCATGTGCTGTTCGTGATTGACCGCGAGCGCGGCGACCGCATCTATTACGTCGACACGCCCCGCTATTCCCTGCACGAGAACTTTGCGCGCGCACACCGGCTGCTGCCGGGCACGGACCGGGCCGCGCTGATCGCGCAGTACAAGGATCCCAAGCGGCGGCTCTTGTTCGGCACCCTGAGCTGGCAGCACGACCTGCCCGGCTACACCTACGAATTCTGGGAAGGCGACCAAGTCACGCCCTCACTGCTGCGCCTGACCGAAGACAAGCTGCGCGCCACGTTCTACGAGCCGGTGCGTTTCAAGACGAACTCCACGGCGCAAGAGCAGACCGCGCAAACCGCCGGCCTGGCCTTCGTGACGCAAGAAGCGTTGCTGCGCGAGCAGGCGTTCTTGCCGCTGAACACCGGCCATGCGCAGGGCCGCTTGCGTATCGTGAAGTCGGTGGATGACACGCCGGATCTGGCGCCCACCGATATCGTGGTGCTGGACGAAGTGCCCGTCGCCATCTCGCCGGTCGCGGGCCTGGTCACGCAGCGGCCCTCCACCTTGCTGTCGCATGTGAACCTGCTGGCCAAGGGCTGGCGCATTCCCAACGCTTACGTGCGCGATGCCGTCGCGGCGCTGGGCAAGTATGACGGCCAGTGGGTGGAACTGACGGTGACTAGTAACGGCTATCAGGTGCAGCCCATTGCCAAGCCGGAGGCCAAACCCGAGGACAACCCCGAAGGCAAGCCCAACGCCCCGACCAAAGCAGCCGCCCTGCCGCTGCCCAAGCCCGACCTATCGGTGCACACGCTGAAGCCGCTGACGGGCATGGCCACGCGCGACAGCCGGTACTGCGGGGTCAAGGCGGCCAACCTGGGCGCACTTAAATCGGCGCTGCCGCCGTTGGCCAGCGTGCCGGACGGCTTCTGCATTCCGTTTGCCCAGTACGCGGCATTCATGAAGCAGTTGGGCATCCCGCAACGTATCGCCGCGCTGGAACAACGGCCCGACTTCGCCCGTGACGCCAAGGTGCGCCGCGCCGAACTGGCCGCCTTGCGCCAGGACATCATCACCGCCCCGCCCGACGCCGCGCTGGCCGCCGCCTGGCGCGAACGCTGGCAACAGCAGTTAAAGGGACGCGGCGTGTTCGTGCGCAGCTCATCCAATTCCGAAGACCTGCCCGGCTTCAGTGGCGCGGGCCTGTACACCACGGTGCCCAACGTGACGCGGGCCGATGCCTTGGCGCAAGCCGTGCAGACGGTATGGGCGTCGGTCTACAACTTTGAAGCCTACGAGGCCCGGCGCGCGGCCGGCATCGGTCAGGATGCCGTGGTGATGGCGGTGCTGGTGCAACAGGCGGCGGCGTCGGACAGCTCGGGCGTGATGATCACGCGCGATCCCTTTGATGCGTCGCGCCGCTACGTCACGTACATTTCCGCCAAGCGCGGGCTGGGCATCAAGGTGGTGGAAGGCAAGCGCCAGGCAGAGCAACTGATGTATTCGACGTGGTCCAAGGCGGTGCAGGTGCTGAGCCGTTCCGCCGAGGACACGCAGTTGGTGGCGGACGCCGCGGGTGGCGTGCGCGAAGTGCCGATCGAAGGATCACGACAAGTGCTGAACGATGCGCTCGTCGCGAGGCTGGCCGCCGTGGGCAAGCAGATCAAGCTGCGTTTGGGCAATGTGGATCAGGATATCGAATGGGCCGTGCAGGGCGACCACATCATTGTCTTGCAGGCGCGGCCGTATATCGACGGCAGCCGGTAGCGGCGAATGCGGCGCGCAAGGCGGTTATCGCCGTAGCAGCGCTAACGGCCGTAGAAGTGAGCGCGGCCGGCAGCAGCGTTTGCCACCACCGGCCGTGCATCGACCCGCGCGCCAACCCGCGTCAGATGTGCAGCGCGTGGCCCAGTGCTTTCAAGGCCGCTTCCTGCACCGCTTCGCCCAAGGTCGGATGCGCATGGATGGTGCCCGCCACGTCTTCCAGCGTGGCGCCCATTTCCAGTGATTGGCCGAACGCCGTCGATAGTTCCGACACCCCACGCCCCACCGCCTGCCAGCCCACGATCAGGTGGTTGTCGCGCCGGGCCACCACGCGGACAAAGCCGTCGGTGGATTCCAGCGTCATGGCGCGGCCGTTCGCCGCAAACGGGAACGATGCCGCCAGGCAGTCCAACCCGGCGGCTTCCGCGTCCGCCGGCGATAAGCCCGCCACCACCACTTCGGGGTCGGTGAAGCACACCGCGGGAATCGAGGCGGGTTGGAAGTGACGGCGTTTGCCCGCCACCAGTTCCGCCACCATCTCGCCTTGCGCCATGGCGCGGTGTGCCAGCATCGGTTCCCCGGCAATGTCGCCAATGGCCCAGACGTCGCGCATCGAGGTGCGGCATTGGTCGTCGATGCGCAGCGCGTTGCCCTTGCGGTCCAGTTGCAGGCTCTCCAGCCCCCAGCCCTGCGTGCGAGGACGCCGGCCCACGGCGATCAGCACGCGGTCGGCCGGCAACAGGGTTTCGGCGCCGGATGCGTCCTGGATACGCACTGCGTTGCCCGCCGCGTTCAAGCCCAGCACTTTGCGGTTCAGGTGCAGGGCCACGCCCATCTTCGCCAACGCGGCGGCCACCGGCTTGGTCAGTTCGGCGTCGTAGGTCGGCAGAATGCGGTCCTGCGCTTCCACTACGGCAACTTCCGCGCCCAGCTTGCGGTACACGGTGCCCAGTTCCAGCCCGATGTAGCCGCCGCCCACCACCACCAACTGCTTGGGGATGGACGTAGGCGACAAGGCCTCGGTGGATGACTCCACAATGCCGCCGAACGGCATCGATACCAGCGGCGTGGGTTCGGACCCGGCCGCCAGCAACAGGTGCTCGCATTGGATGCGCATCGTGCCGCCATCGGCGGTGGTGACCTCGGCGGTCTTGCCGTCCAGCAGATGCGCCCAGCCCTGCACCACTTGCACGCCGTTCTTCTTCAACAGCGCGCCAACGCCGCCGGTCAGCTTGCCGACGATGCCGTCTTTCCAGGACACGGTCTGTGCGATGTCGATGGCGGGAGCGGACACTGAAATACCAATGCCGGACGGACCCGCGGATTCCCCCGAATAGTGCCGCGCCTTGTCGAATTCCTCGGCCGCGTGGATCAGTGCCTTGGACGGGATGCAGCCGATGTTCAGGCAGGTGCCGCCCAGTTGCGCGCCTTCAACCAGCAGGGTCGGCACGCCCAATTGCCCGGCGCGGATGGCGGCCACGTAGCCGCCGGGGCCGCCGCCGATCACCAGCAAGGTCGTAGTCTTTGTGATCTGGCTCATGCTTACTCCACGAAAAGCAGCGCGGGTTGTTCCAGCAGCGCGCGCACCGCCTGGATGAAGCGCGCCGCGTCCATGCCGTCCACCACGCGGTGGTCAAACGACGACGACAGGTTCATCAGCTTGCGCGCCACCACGGCGCCATTGCGGAACGCCGGCCGCTCAACGATGCGGTTCACGCCCACGATGCCGACCTCGGGGTGATTGATCACCGGCGTGGTGACGATGCCGCCCAAGGGCCCCAGGCTGGTGATGGTGATGGTGGAGCCGGACAGCTCGTCGCGCCCGGCCGTGCCACTGCGCACCGCTTGCGCCAGGCGCCCGATCTCGGCCGCCATGGACCAGATGTCGCGCGCTTCGGCGTGGCGCATGACGGGCACCATCAGGCCGCCATCGCTTTGCGTGGCGATGCCGATGTGGACGGCGCCAAAGCGCGTCACCACGCCACCTTCGTCGTCATAACGCGCATTGATCTGCGGAAAGTCCCGCAGCGCCACGACCATGGCGCGCGCCAGGAGCGGCAGCAAGGTCAGCTTGCCGCGCGACTCGCCCCATTTCTGGTTCAGTTGCACGCGCAGGTCTTCCAGTTCGGTCACGTCGATTTCCTCGACGTAGCTGAAGTGCGGAATGCGGCGCTTGGACTCGGCCATTTTCTGCGCGATCTTGCGGCGCAACCCGATGACGGGCACCACGTCCTGATCGTGACGTTCCACATAGGCCGACCCGCCGCGCGCGGCCTGGCCCGCGCCTTGCGATTGCAGATAGGCGTCCAGGTCTTCGTGCATGACACGGCCGGCCGGGCCGCTGCCGACAACAAAGCGCAGTTCGATGCCCAAGTCCCAGGCGCGTTTGCGCACGGCGGGCGAGGCCAAGGGCTTGTCGCCCGGTTGGCGCGGCACGGCCGGGGTGGTGGAGGATGCGAATGAGGACCGCGCGGCTTGTTGCCTCGGTGGTTGATCGGCCTGTTGATTGCCTTTTTGCTGGGTCGACGCTGAGGCCGACGCGGCCGCCGGCGACATCGACGCCGCGATCTGCCCCGCGATGCCGCCCGCCTTCGCGCCAGCATCGCCTTGCGCGGACGGGGACGCGTCACTGCCTGCCGGCTTGTCCCCTTCAGATGCCGCTTTCTGCGGCGCGCCCGATCCCGGGCGCACGTTGCCTTCGCCTTCCACTTCCAGGCGGATCAATTCCCCGCCCACGGCCATGACCTGGCCCACGTCGCCGCCCAGCGCAAGCACCTTGCCGACCACGGGCGACGGAATTTCCACCGTGGCCTTATCGGTCATCACATCGGCCAGCGGCTGGTCTTCGGCCACCGTGTCGCCGACCTTGACGTGCCAGCCCACCAGTTCAACCTCGGCAATGCCTTCGCCGATGTCGGGCATCTTGATGATATGGACCCCCATGTCACACCTCCATCGCGCGTTTGAACGCTTCGCCAACCCGGCGCGGGCCGGGGAAGTACGCCCATTCCTGCGCATGCGGGTAGGGAGTATCCCAACCGGTCACGCGCTCGACAGGCGCCTCCAGGTGATGGAAGCAATGCTCTTGCACCAGCGCAATCAGTTCGGCGCCATACCCGCAGGTGCGCGTGGCTTCGTGCACCACCACGCAGCGGCCGGTCTTCTTCACGGAGTTCACGATGGTTTCCAGATCCAGCGGCCACAGACTGCGCAGGTCGATCACTTCGGCGTCGATGCCGGTCTCTTCGGCGGCGGTCAAGGACACATACACCGTGGTGCCGTAGGTCAGCACCGTCAGCGCATTGCCCGGCCGCACGATGGCGGCCGTGTCCAGCGGCACCGTGTAGTAACCGGTGGGCACCACGCTGCCGGGGCGGCCGGTCCACGGCGTGACGGGGCGATCATGGTGGCCGTCAAACGGGCCGTTATACAGCCGCTTGGGTTCCAGGAAAATCACCGGGTCATCATTTTCGATGGACGCAATCAAGAGGCCCTTGGCATCGTAGGGGTTGGACGGCATTACCGTGCGCAACCCGCAGACCTGCGTGAACATGGCTTCGGGGCTTTGGCTGTGCGTCTGCCCGCCATAGATGCCGCCGCCGCAAGGCATGCGGATCGTCATCGGGGCAATGAATTCGCCCACCGAGCGGTAGCGCAGGCGCGCGGCCTCGGACACGATCTGGTCCGACGCGGGATAGAAATAATCCGCGAACTGAATTTCGCAAACGGGCCGCAGGCCGTAGGCGCCCATGCCGACGGCAACGCCGACGATGCCACCTTCGGAAATCGGCGTGTCGAACACGCGCGAGCTGCCGTACTTGGTTTGCAGGCCTTCCGTGCACCGGAACACGCCGCCGAAATAGCCGACGTCCTGTCCGAACACCACCACATTGTTGTCACGCTCCAGCATCACATCCATGGCCGAGCGCAAAGCCTGGATCATGGTCATCGGCGCCGAGGCCGGACCAGCGTTGTTATCGATTGCCATGGTCAGACTCCGAGCTGCTGGCGCTGCCGGCGCAGATGCTCCGGCATGTCCTTGTAGACGTCTTCAAAAATGCTGGCGGCACTGGGGACGTGGCCGTCCACCAGGGTGCCGTAGCTTTCCGCTTCCTTTTGGGCGGCGACAATCTCGGCATCGAGTTCGGCGCGCACGGCGTCGTGCTCGGCGTCGGACCAGATGCCCAGGCCGATCAGGTGCTTCTTGAAGCGTTCGATCGGGTCGCCCAGCGGAAAGTGCGCCCAGTCATCGCCGGGGCGGTATTTGGAAGGATCGTCAGACGTGGAGTGCGGACCGGCTCGGTACGTGACCCATTCGATCAGGGTCGGGCCCAGGTTGCGGCGGGCACGCTCGGCGGCCCAGCGCGAGGCGGAATACACCGCCAGGAAATCGTTGCCATCCACGCGCAGCGACGCAATGCCGCAGCCCACGCCACGGCCCGCGAAGGTAGCGCCTTCGCCGCCCGCAATCGCCTGGAAGGTGGAGATGGCCCACTGGTTGTTGACCACGTTCAGGATGACCGGCGCGCGGTAGACGTGCGCGAAGGTCAGCGCGGTGTGGAAGTCGGCCTCGGCGGTGGCGCCGTCGCCGATCCAGGCCGATGCAATGCGCGTGTCGCCCTTGATGGCAGACGCCATCGCCCAGCCCACCGCCTGGATGAACTGCGTGGCCAGGTTGCCTGAAATCGTGAAGAAGCCGTTGGGGCGGTCGGAATACATGACCGGCAGTTGGCGGCCCTTGAGCGGGTCGCGCTCGTTGGACATGAGCTGGCACATCATCGTCACCAGCGACACATCGCGCGACAGCAGAATGCTTTGCTGGCGATAGGTCGGGAAACACATGTCGCCCTGTTCCAGGGCCAGCGCATGGGCGGAGCCGATGGCTTCCTCGCCCAGGCTTTGCATGTAGAACGAAATCTTCTTCTTGCGCTGCGCGGTCAGCATGCGCCCGTCAAAGATGCGCGTCTTCAGCATGGCTCGCATGCCCGCGCGCAGCATGTCGTTGCTGATCTCGGGCGCCCATGGCCCCACCGCGCGGCCGTCGTCGTCGATCACCCGGACCAGGCTGTACGCCAAGGCGCCGGTATCAACCGCGGCAACATCAATGGGGGGTTTGGGCACCTCGCCGGGCGGCGATAGATGCAGATAGGAAAAGTCGGTCTTGCAACCCGGACGCCCTGTAGGCTCGGGGACGTGCAACTTCAACGGCCCATATTGGCTCATGTATTGTCTCCACGCTTGATCGTGTCACGCGTTTTCTTCCTACCAAGACATTGCCAAGAGCGTGTGACCCCGGGCGCTGCCATCGTCGGCCCGCGCATAGGGATAAATATGCGTGGCCGTCGACGAGATTAGCACAGGGGACAGGGGCGTTGAGCGGGCCAAAGCGGCTTGCCGGCCCGTGTTGCACTAGGGGTTTTCCACGGTTTACTTGAAGCAGTTCAGACCGGACCGGTCCACTCCGTGACGAACTCGCGGAAGTCGGGGCGCTTGGCGGGCGGCACGGCGCAGCCCGGCGTGCCGATGGCCAGATACCCCAGGAAGCGGTAGTCCAGCGAATCCAGCCCCAGGGCATTCTGCACGTCTTCGACATAGGTGCCGACGCCAGTGCTCCAGAACGCGGCGTAACCCAGCATGTGGGTGGCGTTCAGGATGTTCATGACGGCGCAACCGGTGGCCAGCAACTGCTCATGCTCGGGGATCTTGGTGTTGTCGTGCGCGATCTTTTGCGCCACGCCAATGAACAGCGGCACGCCGGCCATCCATTCGCGTACCGACTTTTCTTTTTCGGGCGTCATGCGCGGGTCACCGCTGCGCTTGACGGCATCCAGCGCCACGTCCGCCAGCTTGGCGATGGCCTCGCCCTGGATCACGACAAAGCGCCACGGACGCAGCGCGCCGTGGTCGGGGGCCGACATGGCGGCTTGCAGGATCTGTTCAAGTTCTTGGGGCTTGGGCGCGGGGCCGCGCAGGAATTTGGTGGAACGGCGAGTGGTCAGCGCGTGCAACGGGGTGGCGGTCGTGGAGTCGGTCATTGATTCAGGCGCAAAGGTAAAAGAGACAGATTCTCATAGTAAGCGAAGGCCGCGGGCCGGGGTGGGTATCCCCCGGCCGGCGCAAAGGGCATCGCGGGCGGGGTCAGCCCAGGTGCGTGTGCCGCTCCTGGCGCTCTTCGACCTGCATTTCAGACAGGCCATGCAAGATGCCGCAATTTTCCGCATCGGGCTGCGCCGACAGGCAGCGTTGCCGCAAATCGGTCAGTTGGGTCTTTAACTGCATCAGTTCGGCGATGCGCTCATCCACGTGCGAGATGTGTTCGTCGAACAGTTCATTAATGGGGCCGCAGCCGGTGTGATGGTTGTCGGCCAAGGACAGGATGGCGCGGATCTCGTCTTGCGTCATGTCCAGCGCCCGGCAGTTGCGGATCAGGCGCAGCCGTTCCAGATGGGCTTGCCCGTAGCTGCGGTAGTTGTTCAGGCCCCGGTCCGGGGCGGGCAGCAGACCTTCTTTCTCGTAGTAGCGCACGGTTTCGACCGTGGTGCCGGCCGCCGTGGCCAATTCGCCAATTCGCATCACGCCTCCTGGGATCGCATCCGAATGAGTGTTTTTTGGGGGTTGACCCTATAGTAACTCCAAGGTGTGGAATGACGGCATCCGTTTCAACAAGGCCCAGAACCATGTCATTCCCGCCGGTCAAATCTCACGATCGTCCCTCTGCCGAGCACGCTCACGCGGGCTGCGCTGGCCATGGGCATGCGCGCGACACGAAGGGGCACAGCCACAGCCACGAGCACAATCACGAGCACAGCCACGATCACAGCCACGATCACGCGGCATCCGCCTGCTGCGGGCACGACCCCGGCACGCCCGCTTACGCGGCGGCCGCCGATGCGTCCACGCTTAGCGCCGGTCCCGGCCAGGTGTTGGCGCGGCTGCGCATCGGGCAAATGGACTGCCCGACTGAAGAAACGCTGATCCGTAAAAAGCTGGACGGCCTGGACGGCGTGCATGCGCTGGACTTCAACCTGATGCAGCGCGTGCTGACCGTGGTGCACGCCGAAGGCGCTCTGGACCGCATCATGGCCGCCATCAAGTCCCTGGACATGACGCCCGAACCCTTGGCCGAAGGCAGCGCGGGCACGCCCGCCCCCGCCGCCACGCCGGTGAACTGGTGGCAGATTGGCGGGGCCGGCGTGCTGGCCGCGCTGTCCGAGTTTTCGCATTTTGCAGGCTGGCATTGGGGCGTGACCGCGGCGTTGGCGCTGGCCGCCATCCTGGCTTGCGGCATCAGCACCTACCGCAAGGGCTGGATCGCCGTGCGCAACGGCAACCTGAACATCAACGCGCTGATGAGCATCGCCGTCACCGGCGCGGTGCTGATCGGCCAGTGGCCCGAAGCCGCCATGGTGATGTTCCTGTTCAACGTGGCCGAGCTGATCGAAGCCCGCTCGCTGGACCGCGCGCGCAATGCCGTGCGCGGCCTGCTGGACCTGGCGCCGGAAACCGCAACCGTCCGCCAGGCCGACGGCGCCTGGCTGCAAGTGCCGGCCGCGCAATTGAACGTGGGCGACGTGGTGCGCGTGCGCCCAGGTGAACGCATCGCCGCCGACGGCATCATCGTCAACGGTAGCTCCACCGTGGACCAGTCCCCCATCACCGGCGAAAGCCTGCCCGTGGAAAAAGCGCAGAACGATCCGGTCTACGCGGCCACCGTGAACGCCGCGGGTTCCTTCGAATACCGCGTCACCGCCGCCGCCGGCAACACCACGCTGGCCCGCATCATCCACGCGGTCGAACAGGCGCAAGGCGCGCGCGCCCCCACGCAACGTTTCATCGACCGCTTTTCACGCATCTACACGCCCGCCGTCGTCGCGGTGGCGCTGCTGGTGGCCACGGTGCCGCCGCTGCTCTGGGGCCAGCCGTGGTTCGACGCCATCTACCGCGCCCTGGCGCTGCTGATCATCGCCTGCCCTTGCGCGCTGGTCATTTCCACGCCGGTCAGCATCGTCAGCGGCCTGACCGCGGCATCGCGCCGAGGCATCCTGATCAAGGGCGGCGTCTATCTGGAAGAAGGCCGTAACCTGAAGTGGCTGGCGCTGGACAAGACCGGCACGCTGACCCAGGGCAAGCCGGTGCAGACCGACCTGGAAGCCTGGGATGTGGCCGACTTCACCCCCCATCCCGCCACGCTGATCGCGGCCAGCCTGGCCGCCCGCTCGGACCACCCCGTGTCGCTGGCCATCGCCAACGCCGCGCGCGAGGCCGGCAGCACCTTGCTGGATGTGGACGCCTTCACCGCCCTGCCCGGCCGCGGCGTCAGCGGGCGCATTGACGGCATGACGTTCCAGTTGGGCAACCGCCGCCTGATGCGCGATGCCGGCGTGTCGAATCCGACACTGGAAGCGCGTATGGACGAATTGGAACGCGAAGGCAAAAGCGCGATCGCCCTGACGGACGGCACGCACGTGCTGGCACTGGCCGCCGTGGCCGATACAGTCAAACCCACCAGCGCCGCCGCCATCGCCGACCTGCACGCCCTGGGCGTGAGCACGCTGATGCTGACGGGCGACAACACGCCCACCGCCCAAGCCATTGCGCGGCAGGTGGGCATGGATGAAGCGCGGGGGGATCAATTGCCAGAAGACAAGCTGGCCGCCATTGAAAGCAAGCTGGCGGCCAATGTGGGAAGCGACGGCAAGGTGGGCATGGTGGGCGACGGCATCAACGACGCGCCTGCGCTGGCGCGCGCCGACATCGGTTTTGCGATGGGCGCGGCCGGCACCGGCACGGCGATCGAAACGGCGGACGTTGCCCTGATGGACGACGACCTGCGCAAGATCGGCACTTTCCTGCGCTTGTCGCGCGCCACCCATCGCGTGCTGATCCAGAACATTGTGCTGGCGCTGGGTATCAAGGTGGTGTTCCTGGCGCTTGCCATGACCGGCAATGCGACCTTGTGGATGGCGGTGTTTGCCGACGTGGGCGCCAGCTTGCTGGTGGTGGCCAACGGCCTGCGGCTGCTGCGCGCGGCGGATTAAACCCGGTAGCCACTCATGCCGCGCGGGGGTTCGCGCCCCGCGCGGCGTTAGCCCCGCAGCAGTTCCGGCCTGGGCCTTAGCCCGTCTGTTCTTCTTGCGGCCAATCGCGCAGCACGGGCGCGTCTGGTGCGCCGGGGCCAACGTCGCGCAGATGCTCGTGCTGCAGCAAGGCCATGCGGTAGGCGTCGCGGTAGGCGCCGTTGGAAAAGAACTCTTCCTTCATCAGCCCTTCGATCTGGAAGCCGCAGCGTTCGTACACGTGCACGGCCGCGGTGTTGTCCTTGTCCACCACCAGATAGACCTTGTGCATGTTCAGCACGCGGAATGCGTAACCCACCGCGATGCGGGTAGCTGCCTTGGCGTAACCCCGGCCCTGGTAGCTGGGGGCAATGATGATCTGGAATTCGGCACGGCGATGTATGTAGTCGATTTCAACCAGTTCCACCAGGCCGGCGGGTTGGCCGGTATCGTGCTCGATGATGAAGCGCCGTTCGTTTTGATCATGCAAGTGGCGATCATAAAGAGCGACCAGTTCGTCGTAGGCCTCATAGGGCTCTTCGAACCAATAACGCATGATGACGTCGTTGTTGTTGATCTTGTGCACGAAGTGCAGGTCGCCGCGCTCCAGGGGGCGAATTTTGATATCGGATATGACCGACATAGAAACCTCCGAAAGTGCGGGAATTGTATTCCTATTAGCCCCGAAACACCCGTTTCATGGGAGTTTCAGAAAATTCTTGAGCGTTTATGCGCCTTACAGGACACTTTTGCCTGGAAAGTGTTGTTATTGCTTGATTTAAATATCAAGAATTTCTCAAATATGAAGCAACGCCGCATCAATAAGAACATCGAAAATCGCAGCGGCCCGACCTACGCGGCCCGGCCTGCGCGGCCCGCTAGATAGCGCGCCAAGTGCAGTGTCATACCGCCGGCCCAGGTATCTCTAGGAAATACTTCCGAATCTTTATACAATTCCAAAATTCCGAAATTTCCGCCTGACATCGACTCCGCCGCCATACACCATGAGCCGCCCTGACCCCCTATTCGTGCAATCCCTGGCCAAGGGTTTCGAACTGCTGGAGGCCTTTGCCCAGCGGCCGTCCACGCTCAGCATGAACGAGCTCATGGAAATCACCGGCTTTGACCGCAGCACCACCCAGCGCATGACGCATACGCTGGTCACGCTGGGCTACCTGGAACGCGGCGCGGGCGGCAAGGGCTACACGCCCGGCAAGAAGATCCTGCAACGCAGTTTCGACTACATGCGCAGCGTACCGCTCTTGGAACGCGCCACGCCACTGATCGCGGAAATGCAGCGCGAAACCAGCGAAAGGGTCGAACTGAGTCTCTTCAACGACCTTTACATCATCTTCGCGCTGCGCCGCCAGACCAAGCGCCAGACCTTCAGCAGCACGCTGGCCGGACGCGCCCTGCCCATGGTGCAGACGGCCGGTGGCCGCGCCATCATGTCGCACCTGCCTGATGAAGAAGTCGAAGACATCCTCACGCGGTCCATCGACATGCCGCGCGCCACCATCCCCACCACGCCCAAGACCAACAACGACCCGGACCGCATCCGCGCCTTGGTCGTCCAGGCGCGCCAGGACGGCTACGCCACGGCCATCGAAGAAAGCCTGCTGGGCGAACTGAACCTGGCCACCGCCATCCTGGACCACCGCCACCGCCCGGTCGCGGCCATCCAGATTGCGGGGCTGGTATCCGAATGGGACTCGCCGGAAGACTTCGCGCGGCGCTATTCCCCCCTGCTGATGACGGCCGCCCGCGCGCTGAGCGGCAAGGTCGGCATGTCCTGATTGGTGGGGCCGGTATGTCCTGACCGCCGGGGCCGGCCAGCGCCACGGGTCAGCGCCAGCGCCGCCGGTCAGACAGGAAGGGAAGAGCCTCCCGCCTCTGTCTCCAGGCCCGGCTCCAGCAGCCGACGGGCCGCTGTCCAGACACGTTGTGTGTAGATCGGGGCGTTTGGCCGTTCGTACTGACCCGCGGTGCGTTCACACACCGCCTCGGACGGAAACACCAGCGGCACGCCGGCCGACTGCGCCTTGACCTGCGCCTGGCAGGCGCGTTCCAGGTAGTAGATATTGACGAAGGCCTCGGCCACCGACGACCCCGCGGCCAGCAGGCCGTGATTGCGCAGGATCATGGCCTTGTGCTGGCCCAGGCTGGCGACCAGGCTTTCGCGTTCTTCCAGGTCCAGCGCAATACCCTGATAGTCGTGATAGCCCAGCCGCTTGTAGAAGCGCAGCGCGTGCTGGGTAATGGGCAGCAACCCGTCGCGCTGGCAGGCCACGGCGATGCCGTCGGCCGTGTGCGTGTGCACCACGCAAGCCAGGTCGTGGCGGGCGGCGTGCACCGCCGAATGGATGGTGAAGCCCGCCGCGTTGACCACCTGGCTTTCGGCGTCGCCCGGGTCCACCGGGTTGCCGTCCAGGTCGATCTTCACCAGATCCTGCGGACGCATTTCGTGAAACAGCACGCCGTAGCGGTTGATCAGAAAATGATGCTTGTCGCCGGGCACCCGTGCGCTGATGTGGGTGTCGATCAGGTCCGTCATGCGGAAATGCGCGATCAGGCGGTACAGTGCCGCCAGTTCTTCACGCACTTGTGCTTCGCTTGCTTCTTGAATCATGAGTAAGGCTCCGGTTGCGATCAGGGTTCATGCATCCGCCAGGCCGGCCAGATCAAGCTGGGCACGGATCAAGCGCGCGATGGCCAAGCCGCCAGTGTCGCCCAAACGCTCCAGTTCGCGTACCACCCCCAGGCGGTCCTGCACCGATTTGTCCTGATTCAGCTTCATTTTTCCTTCCAGCGTGGCAATCGGGATTTCCAGCGCGGCAATGGCCTTCAGGCGCGGGGCGGTCAGGGTTTCGGGCATGGCGGGAAACGTCCACTCGCCGCCCAAGGGCGTGTCGTAATGCGCGACGGTGGCCGACAGCACGGCGCGGATGGACTCGGGTTCCTGGATCAGGCGCGGCGCGCCGCGCGCGTGCACTGCCGTGTAGTTCCAGGTGGGAAACGTCTGCTGGTTCACGTACCAGCTAGGCGATATGAAGGCATGCGGCCCCTGGAACAGCACCAGCGCCCGCGCGCCCGCCTCCAGGTGGCGCCACTGCGGATTGGCGCGCGCCAGATGCGTCACCAGCGTGCCCAGCCCGCCGTCTTCGCGCAGCAGGAACGGCAGGTGCGTGGCCTGGGCGCCGTCCGCGCCCACGGTCACCAGCGTGGCGAAGCTATGCGCCCGCATGAAGGCATGCAGCACGCGGGTGTCGTTTTCGGCGTAGGCCGGCGGGGTGTACATGGCGTGTCGGCTCCGTTTACGCGGCCTTGGCGTGCAACCAGCGCGCCGTGTCGTCGAAGGCCTCGCCCGCCACCGCCGCGATCGACACGGCTTCCAGGAAGCTGTGCGCCGTGCCGGGATAGACCTTGGCGGCGACGTCCACGCCGGCCTCGCGCAGCTTGCGTTCCAGTTCGATGCTGTCGTCGTGCAGCGGATCGCATTCGGTCACCACCAGCCAGGCAGGCGGCAGGCCCGTCACGTCGGCGCGCAGGATGTCCACGCGCGGGTCGAAAAAGTCTTTGCCATGGCGGATGTGCATGCCACGAAACCAGATCATCATGTGCAGCGACAGGCCGTAGTCGCCCGCGCCGTAGCGCACCACCGAGTTGCGGAACAGGTTGCTGCCGAAGCCGCCGTAGTTCAGCACCAGGCCCTTGAGCAGCGGCTGGTTCTCGTCGCGCAGGGTCAGCGCCGTGCCCATGGACAGGTTGGCGCCGGCGGAGTCGCCACCCAGGAAGAGCTGGCTGGCATCGATGTCCAGCGCCTGGCCCGACGCCGCCACCCAGCGCACCACGTCCACGCATTCTTCCAGCGGTTGCGGGAACTTGGCTTCGGGCGCGCGCGTGTAGTCAACGCCGATCACCACCACCCCGGCGCGCTGGGCGTATTCGCGCATGACGCGGTCATGGGTATCGATGCTGAACAGCACGAAGCCGCCGCCGTGGATGTAGATGAAGGCGCCGGGCAAGCGGCGTTCGGCCGGGTAGTAGACGCGCACGCGCACATCGCCGTGGCGGGTGGCAACCTGATGTTCCACGGTGCGGGCCATTTCCGGGCCACCTTGCGCCCAGGGCAGGCGCACTTTTTCGGCATTGGCGCGGCCCTGCTCGATCGACAAGGTGTCGCGGCGCGGGTACTGCGATGCGTCGGCCGCCATGCGGCGCAGGAATTCGGCAATCTGCGGATCCAAAGGCGCGGGGGTGCCGGTGGGAATGGTGAACGCGGGGTCGTCGAAATACATGGTGTGTCTCGTTGAGAGGTCGGGATGAAATCGGGGATTGGGGATAAGGGAATAGCGGGAAAGGCGCCAGCTCAATAGCCGCGCGTAGCGTCCACGGCGTTGGCCAGCGCCGCGCCCTGGCCCAGGCGCCGGATGTTGGCCACCACCTGTTCGGCCACGGTGCCGGGGGCCGGCATGGTGGCCATGTGCGGGGTCACGATCACGCCGGGCGTGCGCCACAGCGGGTCGGCGGGGTCCAGCGGCTCATGCGCGAAAACGTCCAGCACCGCGCCGCGCAACTGCCCGCGCGCCAAGGCATCGATCAGGTCGGCGGGCACCAGATGTTCGCCGCGCCCGCAATTGACCACCGCCGCGCCGGCCGGCAAGGCGTCGAAAGTGCGGCGGTTGAGTATGCCGCGCGTGGCGGGTGTCAGCGGCACCAGGCAGATCAGCACATCGGTATTGGCCAGGAAGGCATCGAATTCGGCTTCGCCCGCATAGCCGCGCACGCCCTCGATCTGGCGCGGCGTGCGCGACCAGCCATTCACGGGGTAGCCCAGCCCCGGCAACACCGCCGCGATGGCGCTGCCCAGTTCGCCCAGGCCCATCAGCCCCACGCGGCATTGCGACGCGGGCGTCTGCACGGGCCGCTGCCATTGCGCGCTGGGCTGGTTGGCCAGCGCCACGTCCAGCTTGCGGTGAAACGTCAGCACGCACCACAGCACGTACTGCAACATGCCCTGCGCCAACTGCGGATCCACCACGCGGCACACCGGCAGGCCGCGCGTGCGCTGCCCGTCCAACAGGTTGTCGACGCCGGCGGCAATGCTGTGGATCAGCTTCAGGTTGGGCATGTCGTCATACACGCCCACGGGCGGGTTCCAGCACACCGCCACGTCGGCGGACAGGCTGCGCGGGTCGGGCCAGACGGCCACGTCCAACTCGGGCGCCAGCCCTTGCAGCAAGGGTTGGAAATACGAAAGATTGGCCGACCGGCTCAATAAGGCAACGCGTGTCATCGTCTGGTTTCCTGGATTCCGTCATGCGCTGGCCAAGGCCAGGCCGGCAGCGGGGCGGCTGCCCAGCCCGTCCTTGCCGGGAATGGCGGCCAGCAATTCCTGCGTGTAGCCGCTGCCGGGGCGCATGAAGATCTGTTCGGCGGGGCCGATCTCCATCACACGGCCGCGCTGCATCACCGCGATGCGATGGCACAGCCGGGCCGCCACGCGCAGGTCGTGGGTGATGAAGATCATGCTCAGGTTCAGTTGTTCGCGAATGCGCTCCAGCAAGTCCAGGATCTGCGCCTGCACCGACACGTCCAGCGCCGACACGGCTTCATCGGCAATCAGAATCTGGGGTTCCATCATCAAGGCCCGCGCAATGGAAATGCGCTGGCGCTGTCCGCCCGAGAACTCGTGCGGATAACGCTTGAGCGCGCTGGCGTCGATGCTGACCAGTTCCAGCATGTCGCGCATGCGGGCCTGCACGCGGGCGCGGTCTTCGCCGTAGTTCATCGGCCCTTCGGCCAGCGTGGCTTCAATGGTCATGCGCGGGTTGAATGAGCGGTAAGGGTCCTGGAACACCATCTGGATGCGCTTGCACCATTGCCGCCAGGCGGCACGCGACAGGCGCGATACATCTTCGCCGTTCATCACGATGCGCCCAGACGTGGGCCGCGCAAAATGCGCCAGGCAGCGGCCCAGCGTGGTCTTGCCCGAGCCGGATTCCCCCACGATGCCCAGCGTTTCGCCGCGCGCCAATGACAGCGACACCCCGTCCAGCGCCAGCACCTCGCGGCGCTTGGCCTTGAAAAGGCTAGCCGTCACAAAGCGCATGCCCAGGTTTTCCACGCTGATGACCGGGTCGCCCTCGGCCAGCGGCGCACCCGCGCCAAACTGCCCCTTGGGCACGGCATCGATCAGCTTGCGGGTGTAAGGGTGCTGGGGGTTGGCCAGGACCTCGGCCGCCGTGCCGGCTTCAACAATGCGGCCCTGCTGCATCACGATGACGCGGTCGGCAATTTCAGCCACCACATCGAAGTCATGCGTGATGAACAGAATGCCCGTGTCGTGCTGCTCGCGCAGGCCGTGCAGCAAGCGCAGCACCTGCGCTTGCGACGTTACGTCCAGCGCGGTGGTGGGCTCGTCGGCGATGATCAGCGCGGGCTCCATCGCCAGCGCCATCGCAATCATCACCCGCTGGCGCTGGCCGCCCGACAACTGATGCGGATACGCATGGCGCAGTGTTTCGGGCGACGGCAGCCGCATGTCGGTCAGCAAGGCCAGCACGCGGGCGTCGACCTCGCGTCGTGACAGCGACGGGCCATGAAACTGGAAGATCTCGGCCACCTGGTCGCCCACTTGCATCAGCGGGTTCAGCGCCGTCATGGGCTCCTGGAAGATCATGGCCATGCGGTCGCCGCGCAGCTCGCGCAGCTCGGTGTTCGTGGCGTGCGTGATGTCGCGGCCCGACAGCAGGATCTGCCCGCTTTCCAGGCGCAGCACGTTCTTGGGCAGCAAGCCCATGACGGCGCTGGCCGTCACCGACTTGCCCGACCCGGACTCGCCCACGATGCAGACAATTTCGCGCGCGCTCACCGTCAGGCTGATACCTTCGGCGGCGTAACGGCGGTCGCCCGCGCCGGGCAGGCTGACGTTCAAGTCGCGGATTTCAAGAATGGGAGTCAAAGACATGGCGTTCAGCCCTTGCGTAGACGCGCCATGCGCGGGTCGAGGCGGTCGCGCAGCGCGTCGCCGAACAGGTTCACGGACAGGATCAGCAGCGCCAGGAAAATGCCGGGGAACAAAATGATCCACGGCGCGCGCTGAAAGAAGGGCCGGCCTTCGGAAATGATGCTGCCCAGGCTGGGGATCTCGGGCGGAAAGCCCAGCCCCAGAAAGCCCAGCACCGCTTCGATCAGGATGGCGGACGCACAGATGAAGGTGGCCTGCACCACCAGCGGGTTGATGGTGCTGGGCAGCACGTGGCGCCACAGCACGCGCCAGGTGGCGGTGCCCATGCCCAGCGAGGCTTCTACGTAAGGTTCTTCGCGCACCGACAGCACCACGCTGCGCACCAAGCGCGCCACGCGTGGAATTTCCGGAATGGCAATGGCCGTGACCATGGTGGGTATGGACGCCCCGCCCAGCGCCACCATGGCAATGGCCAGCAGCAGGCCGGGTATGGCCATGATGCCGTCGATGATGCGCATGACCACCGCGTCCAGTTGGCGGAAGTAACCGGCCAGCAAGCCCAGCAGCAAACCGGCGCACACCGAGATCACGCTGACCAGCGCGGCCAGCGTGATCGACAGCCTGCCGCCGTAGAGCACACGGGAAAACAGGTCGCGGCCCAACGAATCGGTACCCAGCCAGTACTCGGCGCTGACGGGTTTCAAGCGCAGTCGCGGCGTCAGGCTGGCTGGATCGTGCCAGGTGATGACGGGCGCCAGCAGCGACAGGCCAATCAACACCACCAGCAGCACCAGCCCCGTCAGCATCATGGGATCGCGCGTCAGCGCGGGCCACCAGGCGCGCGCCCGGGGAAATGAGATCGCGTTGGAAGTCATGGGGATCCGGCCTCAGTAGCGGATGCGCGGATCGAGCACCACATACAGCAGGTCGATCGCCAGGTTGATGAAGACATACACGAACGAGAAGAACAGGATCGTGCCCTGCACCACCGGATAGTCGCGCGCCAGCACGGCGTCGACGATCAGGCGCCCCACGCCCGGAATGTTGAAGATGGTTTCGGTGACTACCACGCCGCTGATCAGCGTGGTCAGCGCCAGGCCGATCACCGTGACGATGGGCACCGCCGCATTGCGCAGCGCATGGCGGTACAGCACGTAGCGTTCGGGCACGCCCTTGGCGCGCGCGGTGCGCACGAAGTCTTCGCCCAGCACTTCCAGCATGCTGCCGCGCGTGATGCGGGTGATCAGCGCGACGAACACGGTGGCCAGCGTCACGGTGGGCAAGACCATGTGATACAGGAAGGTGCCGAAGCCGGAAGCCAGGCCCGCATAGCCCTGCACCGGCAGCCAGTTCAGCTTGACCGAGAACACCAGGATCAGCAGATACCCCACCACGAAGGCGGGCACCGAAAACGCCAGCACCGTCACGGCCAACGTAACGCGGTCGATCAGACGCTTATGCCACCAGGCTGAAAACACCCCCAAGGGAATGGCCGCGAAGATCGTCAGCAAAATGGCGCACAGGGCAAGCGCGAAGGTCGGCCCCAGGCGCTGGCCGATCAGCGTGGCCACCGAGTCCTTCGAAATGATGGACTCGCCCAGGTCGCCCTTGAGCAGCGCGCCCATGGCCAACAGGTACTGCGTGGGCAGCGGCTGGTCCAGGCCCATTTGGGCGCGGACCTCGGCCACGGCCTCTTCGCTGGCCATGTCTCCGGCGATGACCCGGGCGGGGTCGCCCGGGGCCATGCGCAACAGCAGGAACACCACGGTGGCCACCACCAACATCACGGGAATGGCCGCCAGCAGGCGTTTGAGGATCAGATTCAGCATGATGGCAGTTCCCGCTACTTGGCCGAGGTCCAGAACAGCGGAATCGGCGCGTCCACCAGATCGGCGAACTTGGCGTCATAGCCCTTGAACTTCGAATACCCGCCCAGCGGCACGTACATCACCTGTTCGTAGTTCCGGCGCTGGATGGCGGTGGCGATGTCACGTCGTTCGGCTTCAGTACCGGCGGCGGCGAAGCGGGTGCGCAACGCGTCCATCGCGTCGTCGTGCGTCCAGCCGGGGTAGGTGGAACCGGCGCGCCCGTCCAGGTTGGGGTTGCCCACGGGTGACATCAGGTCCAGGCTGGACATGTTCGACTGGAAGATGCTCCAGCCGCCCTGCTCCACGCCGTCCTTCTTGCTGCGGCGGCTGAGCAAGGTGGCCCAATCCATCGATTGGATCTCGACGTTCATGCCGATGCTGCGCAACGCCTGCGCGGTTACCGGCGCAATATTGGCGAAGATGGGCAGATCCGTCGGGTGCAGCACCACCACCTTTTCGCCTTTGTAGCCGCTGTCTTTCAGCAGCTGGCGCGCATGCGCGAGGTCTGGCGCCTTGATCTGCGTGGCGCCTTCTTCAGACGCATACGGCGACACGCAGGTCAGCACCGCGCCACACACCTGGTAGACCTCGGGGTCGCCAATCTGCGCGTCCAGATAGTCCACCTGGTTCAAGGCCGCCAGCGCCGCGCGGCGTACCTTCACGTTGTTGAACGGCGCTTGCAGCCAGTTCATGCGCAGCGTGAACATATTGGAGTTCTTGCCATACGACTTCAGCGTGATGCCCTTGGCGTCTTTCAATTGCGGCATCAGGTCAGGCGGCACGTCTTCCAGGAAGTCGATCTCGCCATTGCGCAGCGCGTTGACGGCCGTCTGGCTGTCGGGGATGTTCACCAGTTCCAGCCGGTCCACGCGGGCGACCTTGCCGCCCGCGAATGCGCTGGCTGGTTCCTTGCGCGGCACGTAGTCCGCGAACTTCACGTAGGTGGCTTTGACCCCCGCCTGGAAGTCAGCCTGCACGAACTTGTACGGCCCCGACCCGATCGTTTCGCTGATTGCCTGCGAGGCCGGCACAGACGCAATCCGCTTGGGCATGATGAACGGCACCGGCGAGCTTTCCTTGGCCAGCGATTCCAGCACCAGCCCGTAGGGGGTGCGAAGCTTCAGCGTGAAGGTGTCGGCGCCGCTTGCGGCCAATTCGGCCGTGGCCAGCTTCAGGCGGTTGCCGATGGTGGGGTCACCGTTTTCCCAGCGCTGCAGCGAGGCCACGACGTCGTCCGCCGTCACCGGCGCGCCGTCATGAAACTTCAGGCCGGGCCGCAGCTTGAAGGTATACGTCAGGCGGTCTTCCGACACGGTCCAGGAATCCACCATTTGCGGCTTGGCCTGGCCCTGGGCATTCATCGAGAACAGCGTGTCGTAGACCAGATAGCCGTGGTTGCGCGTGACGTAGGCCGACGTCAGGATCGGGTCCAGCACACGCAGCGGCGCATGCATCACGAACTTGGCGGTGGTCTCGGCCTGGCTGGTCGTGGGCACGGCGGCAAGCGGCCCGGCCGATGCCAGGAACAATGCGGTCGAAAACAGAAAAGCGCGTTTCATTTCTTCCCCTTGTATGGTTTTGAACGGCGCCGCCGGTATGGCGGCGGACCGTGGCGTGGTTCAGGGCAGCAGGATTGGCCGCGTGCCCCAAGGCGCGGCGCGTTCCAGCTCCGCCGCCAGGCGCAGGATCTGGTCCTCGCGCCCGAAGTGCCCGATCAGCTGGCTGGCCACGGGCACCCCTGTTTCAGTCCAGTCCAGCGGCAGGCTGGCTGCCGGCTGGCCCGATGCATTGATCACGGCAAGAAACGTGGCGTAGCGCGACACCTTTTCGCGAAACGCCCAGAACTCGCCCTCAAGCGCCAGCTCACCCAGCTTGGCGGGCAACTGCGCCAAGGTGGGCGTCAGCACCAGGTCAAAGCCCGTCATGGCCGATTCAATGGCGCGGCCGATGGCATGGAAGCGGTTGATCGAATCCACGTATTGCGTGGCGGTCAGGCCCCGGCCCACCGACAGGCCATCGCGGATGACCGGTTCCAGATCGTCGTCGCGCAGGTCGCGGCCGCGCAGCGTCAGGCGGGCCTGCACGGCCAGCACGATGTTGGTGGCCAGCACCGTGCCGTGTGCGCGGACGAAGCCGGCGTAATCCAGTTCAGGCAAGGGTGCGTCGATCACCTCGTGCCCCAGTTCGCGGCACAGGCGTGCCGTGCGTTCAACAGCGGCCAGGCATTCCGGCGCAATCGCGATGCCGTTCCACGCCTGGCGCCACAGCGCAATGCGCAGCGGTTCGCGGCGCTGCTCACGCACCGAGTCCAGGTACGACCCGGGCTGCGGCGGCGCGGCATAGGGCGCGCCGAGGGCATAGCCACCGATGCCGTCCAGGGCGGCGGCGGTATCGCGCACGCTGCGCGACAGCACGCCTTCGCAGGCCATGCCGCCCCACCCTTCGCCGCGCGCCGGGCCCATCGGCACGCGGCCCCGGCTGGGCTTCAAGCCGAACACGCCGCAGCACGCCGCCGGAATCCGGATCGACCCGCCGCCGTCGCTACCGTGCGCCACCGGCACGATGCCCGCCGCCACGGCCACCGCCGCGCCGCCGCTGGAGCCACCGACCGAGCGGTCCAGCGCGCGCGGGTTCAGCGTGGCGCCGCCGTTGCGGCGCGCTTCGGTGGACGGCCCCATGCACAGTTCCGACACGGTGCTGCGCGCAAACGGAATCAGGCCCGAGGCTTCGAAACGTTCTGCCAAGGTGGCCTCAATGTCATAGGCCGTGTCGTTGAACAGGTGCGAGCCCAGGCTGGACGGAAAGCGCCGGCTGGGCAGACCTGAATCTTTCAAGATGAAGGGAATGCCACGAAAGGCGCCACGCTGGCGCCAGTCGGCAGCAAGGCCCCGGCCCGTGTCGGGCTGCACATAGGTCAGCGCGTTCAATGGCGTGCCGCGTGTGCTGGCAAGTTCCAGCGCGCACGCCATCAGCTCGGCCGGGGTGGTTTCGTTGTGAGCCAACAGTTGGGCCAAGCCCAAGCCATCGCGCTCTTCATATTCCTCTGTCCGCATGAAGTCCTGCAACCTTGATACGCCTGGGTGTGACGGAACTTGGCTCGGAAGCGGCCGGCGCGCATGCCCCGTTCCGATGAATACCGCGTTCGTCCTGCTTGCTTGAAAGTATTGTTTAGCAATACCTACGTAGCTCATAAAAATATTCTAAGCGAGCCCATCGGGCGCACGCAACGCGAGTTTGATCAGGGATTTCCCGCGAAATCGGCGGGAAGCGGAAGCAATGAACCGGGGCGCGGACATCTCTATTGCTGAAAGCCCGCACGGTCTCCAATAATTCGGCAGACCCGGAATTTCACCGACCTGAAATCAAGAGGAAACGACATGCACATCCTGGTGGCTGGCTTTCAGCACGAGACCAATACCTTTGCGCCGTCCAAGGCGGGGTACGACAACTTTGTCCGCGGCGAAGGTTTCCCCGCGATGGTGCGCGGCCAGGACATGCTGGCGCTGCGCTCGGTCAACATTCCCGCGGGCGGTTTCATCAACGCCATCCAGGCGCGGGGGCATAGCGTGCACCCCGTGATCTGGGCGGGGGCCAGCCCGTCGGCCCACGTCACGCGCGATGCTTTTGAGCGCATTGCCGGAGAAATCGTGGATGCGGCGCGTGCCGGGCGCTATGACGCCATCTACCTGGACCTGCACGGCGCGATGGTCACCGAACACCTGGACGATGGCGAAGGCGAGCTGCTGGCGCGCGTCCGCCAGGTAGTGGGGCCCGACGTGCCGGTGGTGGCCAGCCTGGACCTGCATGCCAACGTCACCGCGCAGATGCTGCGGGAAGCGGATGCGCTGGTGGCCTTCCGCACCTATCCGCACGTGGACATGGCCGATACCGGGGAACACGCCGCGCGCCTGCTGCTGGACCGCATCGCGGCCGGCTCGCGCTGGACCCGGCATGTGCGCCGCCTGCCCTTCCTGATTCCCATCAACGGCATGTGCACGATGCTGCAACCATCGCAAGGCGTGTACAACACGCTGGCCCAGTTGGAGCAGACGCCGGGGGTGGCATCGATGTCGTTTGCGCCGGGCTTTCCGGCGGCTGATTTTCCGGAGTGCGGGCCGGTGGTGTGGGCCTACGGCACCGACGCGGCGGCGGTCGAACAAGTCACCGAATCACTGTATCGGCAGGTGCTGGAACTTGAGCCGCAATGGTCGCCCGACTTTCTGGAACCTGCTGACGCCGTGCGCCGTGCACAGGCCTTGGCGGCCGGTGCACGGCGCCCCATTGTGATTGCGGACACGCAGGACAACCCCGGCGCGGGCGGCGACGCCAACACCACGGGCATGCTGCGCGCACTGGTGGATGCCGATGCACAAAACGCCGCGCTGGGCCTGCTCTATGACCCCGAGGCCGTGCGCGCCGCCACCGCCGCCGGCATCGGCCAAACCGTGACGCTAAGCCTGGGCGGACAGTCGGGCGTGGCGGGCGACGCGCCTTTCACGGGGGACTTCGTGGTGGAAACGCTATCGCCCGGCAAGCTGCGCTTTGACGGGCCGATGATGCATGGCATGGAAGTGGACCTGGGCGCCGTGGCCGGCCTGCGGATCGGCGGCGTGCGCGTGGTGGTCAGCGCCAGCAAGGCGCAAATGCTGGACCGCAACCTGTTCCGCGTGGGCGGAGTGCAGCCCGAGGAAATGGGGATTCTGGTCGTGAAGAGTTCGGTGCATTTTCGCGCCGACTTCCAGCCGATTGCGCACGAGGTGCTGGTAGCCAAGGCGCCCGGGCCGATGCAGGCCGACCCCGCGGATCTGCCCTGGACCCGCTTGCAGCCAGGGATCCGCGTGCGGCCTCAAGGCCGGCCGTTCAATGGGTAATACCTAGCCGGATAGCCCGGGCTTGAATTCCGGGCTTGAATCCCGGGCTTAAACTCCGGCTCGCTATTTCAGCTTGCCCTGGGGGCTGATGAAGTCTTCCAGGGTCAAACCCTTTTCCTTCAGGATGGCTTCCAGCAGCGGCTGCAGCTTGCCCAGGCTTTCCTGGACCGTTTCGCGCACGGTATCAACCACCACCTGCGTGCTGCGTTCGATTTCAATGTTCACGAAATCGCCTACCTGCTTGTCCTCGAACACCGTCATGCGGCGGGTTTCGGGGATAAGCCACACCTCAAACCAGCCTTCGGCGCGGTTCACCTCGGACACGGTCAGGCTGGCGCCGTTGATGGCGATATAGCCTTTGGCGAAGACGTATTTGCGGAATGCTTCGGGGATGCTGAAACGCATCAGCCGATTGGTGTCCGACGACTTCACCATGACGACTTCAGACGTGAAGTCCACATGGCCCGACAGCGGATGCCCGCCGATTTCGGCGCCGTCTTTTGCCGCGCGTTCGACGTTGGCGCGGTCGCCTTCGACGTAGCTGCCCAGCGTGGTGATCGCCAGGCTTTGCAGCATGACGTCGAACGTGGCCTGGTGGTCTGACAGCAGCTCGGTCACGGTCAGGCAGACGCCATCCGTCGACACGCTGGCGCCAATGGCCAGGTCAACACAGAAACCAGGGGGAAAATCCAGCGTGAAGGTGCGCAGGCCTTCGCGATCCGCGATCTTCGCGATCGTCGCGGTGCCTTGAACAATACCGGTGAACATACGGATCCTGAATACGGGGCGGCGGGCCCCTGAAGCAAAACATGAACATTAACCGATATTTTCCGATGTTCCGCCAGGCGCCGCCCCGTGCACGGGGGTGGCGAACGCCACCCCGCGCCGCCATCAATGACGGATGGCGATGGTCTTCAAGGTGGTGAAGCCGTACAGCGCTTCAAAGCCCTTTTCGCGGCCATAGCCCGACTGGCGCGATCCGCCGAACGGCAGTTCCACGCCGCCGCCGGCGCCGTAGTTATTGACGAAGACCTGGCCGGCGCGCAGCTTGCGAGCCAGGCGCATCTGACGGCCGCCGTCGCGCGTCCAGACACCGGCCACCAGGCCGTACAGCGTGCCGTTGGCGATTTCCAGCGCTTCTTCCTCGGTGTCGAACACCATGGCGGCCAGCACCGGGCCGAACACTTCTTCCTGCGCCAGGCGGCTGTTGGGCGGCACGTCGCGGAACAGCACGGGCGGCTGGTAATAGCCCGCTTCGGGCGCGCCTTCCTTCAGCGTGCCGCGCGCGGCCACTTTCAGGCCTTCAGCTTCGGCTTCGGCCAAGAAGCCGCGCACGCGGTCATGCTGGCGGCCGCTGATCAGCGGGCCCACGTCCAGGTCTTGCGCGGCGGGGCCGGTCACGGTGGCCGCGAATGCATCCGACAAGCGCTTCAACACGGTTTCGTACACGCCGCGCTGGATCAGCACGCGGCTGCCCGCCGAGCAGGTTTGGCCAGCGTTCTGGATGATGGCGGCCAGCAGCACGGGCAAGGCGGCGTCCAGGTCGGCATCGTCGAACACGATCTGCGGCGACTTGCCGCCCAGTTCCAGGGTCACCGGCACGTGGTTGTCGGCGGCGGCGTGGGCCACCATCTTGCCCGTCTGCGGCGAACCCGTGAACGAGATGTGGTCGATACCCGGATGCGCGGACAAGGCCGCGCCCGCTTCGTGGCCGTAGCCGGTCACGATGTTCAGCGCGCCCGCGGGCAGGCCCACTTCCGCGGCAATTTCAGCCAGCTTCAACAGCGACAGGCACGCATCCTCGGCGGGCTTGACCACGCAGGCATTGCCCGCGGCCAGCGCGGCGCCCACGCTGCGGCCAAAGATCTGCAGCGGGTAGTTCCACGGCACGATATGGCCGGTCACGCCATGCGCCTCGCGCACGGTCAACACGGTGAAGCCGGGGGTGTAGGGAATGGTCTCGCCGTGCAGCTTGTCGACGGCGCCGGCATAGAACTCGAAATAGCGCGCCACGGCGGCGGCGTCGGCGCGCGCCTGCTTGATGGGCTTGCCCGTGTCGGCGGATTCCAATTGCGCCAGTTCTTCCTGGCGGTCCAGCAACGCGAAGGCAATCTTCATCAACAGGCGGCTGCGCACGGCGGGCGCCATCTGGCCCCACTCGCCTTCAAATGCCTGGCGGGCGGCCTGCACCGCGCGGTCGACATCCGCCTCGCCCGAGCGGGCGATCGACTCGAAGGGCTTGCCATCGGACGGGTTCAGGACGGGGATGGTTTCACCGGTGGCAGCGGCCACCCATTGGTTGGCGATAAAGTTCTTCTGAGTCACGATGTGCGGAGTAAAGTAGCGGCCGAACGGCCTGTGATGCGCGTCAAGCGCGGGCGATGTCAGTGATGCAATATGCGGATGGCAAACGTCTGATCGAAAATTAAGGGAGCCCCCCTAACTTGTCAATTGAATTGACAGCTTTCTTCCTAAGCTTCGGGATATTTAGCTTGGAATTCGGGTAATCCCTGATTTATCAATCCATTGCCTTGACACCAGCGGCCCACGATTTTTGTCATGGCGACTGACAAACTTCGAATGTCTTCAACCTATTCAGGAACGCGCCAATGAGCAATGTGCGTGACCCCCAACTGGATTCACTGCTGGAATCCGCCTCGCGCCCCCGTCCCGAACTGGATGTGCTGGCGGACGTGGCGTCGGGCTTGGGCTATGTGCGCGCCGAGCGCTTTGCCGAGCGCGTCTATGAAAGCCTGTTCTATGCCATTGCCACCGGCAAGATCGCCCCCGGCAACAAGCTGCCCACTGAATTGGAACTGGCCGCGCTGTTCGAGGTGTCCCGCCCGGTGGTCCGGCAGGCGCTGGACCGCTTGCGCGAAGACCAGTTGGTGGATTCCATCCGAGGCTCGGGCACCTACGTGCGCGCCAAGCCCGACCTGATGGGCGGCATGCCCGCCGTCGACCCGGCACGCCGCGTCGGCCACATTCTGGAAGGGCTGGAACTGCGCATGGTGATCGAACCCGAATGCGCCTACCTGGCCGCCCTGCGCCGCAGCAACGACGACCTGCGCGAGATGGACCGCATGCTGACCGGCTACGAAGAAGCCGACGCCTCCGGCGCCATCGCCCACCATTACGACTACGGCTTTCACCGCGCCATCGCCACCGCCACCAGCAACCAGCGCTTCGTGCAGGTGTTGAAGTCGCTGGAATACGACGTCAGCCACGCCGTCAACGTCATGCGCCACCTGGTACACAGCGAACCCTGGAAACGCACCCGCGCCGCCATCGACGAACACCGCCACATCTACCGCCTGATCCAGGAACAAGACGCCGACGGCGCCCGCAACGTCATGCGGGCCCATATTGAAAAAGCGAAGAGCCGGATGCTGAACAGCGGCTCGGAGTGTTGATCAGGGTGAAGTATGCCGAAGCTTAAGCAAGGAACGATTGTTCCCACTCAGGAAGAGGACGAAGCCATCAATCGTGGCATTGCCGCAGACGTGGACACCTGTGAACTCAGCGCGACCGACGTCAAGCAGATGAAGAAACTAGGGCCCCCTAAGGCTAACGTGCCGCAAGAGGAG
The DNA here is from genome assembly GCF_038594925.1 of Achromobacter sp. JD-1. NCBI lineage: Bacteria > Pseudomonadati > Pseudomonadota > Betaproteobacteria > Burkholderiales > Alcaligenaceae > Achromobacter > Achromobacter sp. JD-1. Next base: position 65,203 of record NZ_JBCGCS010000020.1, read on the forward strand.
CCCCACTTCCCCCATTGAGCAGCCAGCAGAAGAACGCAGCATCAGCAGGTATCATCTGGCCTTCTCCATGGCGCCCGCCAACCACGCCACGGATGAGTAGCCAAATGCGTATCCAACTGCGTAGCTAGATCGGTTTTTTGGAAGGCAGCCCCCAGAGAACCGCATAAACAAACGGTCTACGAAAGATATGAAACTCGCCACCTGGAACGTGAACTCCTTGAACGTACGCCTGCAGCAGGTGCTGGATTGGCTGGCGGCCAATCCGGTTGACGTGCTGTGCATCCAGGAACTGAAGCTGACGGACGACAAGTTTCCCGAGGCGGCTTTCAAGGAAGCCGGCTACCACGCCGTCTGGGCGGGCCAGAAGACCTATAACGGCGTGGCGATCGTGTCGCGGATGCCGGGCACGACGATGGTGCGCAACATTCCTGGCTACGAAGACCCGCAGCAGCGCGTGCTGGCGCTGACCTTTCCCAGCCCGGAAGGCGATGTCCGCGTGGTGTGCGCATATTGCCCCAACGGGCAGTCGGTGGATTCGGACAAGTACGCGTACAAGCTGGCGTGGTTTGACGCCATGCGCAATTGGCTGGCCGACGAGATCAAGCAGTTTCCGCGTCTGGCCGTGCTGGGCGACTACAACGTTGCCCCCGCCGATGAAGACGTGCACAACCCCGAAAAGTGGGAAGGCCAGGTGCTGGTGTCCGAGCCCGAGCGCGCCGCCTTGCGCGCCCTGCTCGACCTGGGCCTGACCGATTCCTTCCGCCTGTTCGAGCAGCCGGAGAAGTCGTTTTCGTGGTGGGACTACCGGCAATTCGCCTTCCGCCGCAACGCCGGCCTGCGGATCGACCACGTGCTGCTGTCCGCGCCGCTGGTCAAGCGCTGCGTGGCCTGCGTCATCGACAAGGAACCGCGCCGCAACGAGCAGCCTTCTGATCACGCGCCGGTCGTGGCCACGCTGGAATTCGTCTGAAAATAATTGCCCGGCGTCGTATTGCGCGGCGCTTTGAAGTTCAGGTATAGTTTTGCTCTTGCTTCATTGGGGCGGTAGCTCAGCTGGGAGAGCGTCGCGTTCGCAATGCGAAGGTCGGGAGTTCGATCCTCCTCCGCTCCACCAAACACCAGACGAAAAAGCCTTGGACACCACTACGTGTTCCAAGGCTTTTTTGTATTCGGGGCCTGTCCGTCAAGCCTCTTCAGACCGAGTCCCCCTCAGACCGCTCGCCCCTCAGACCGCATCCTTATCCAGCCGCCGCACCGCCGCGCTCAGCGTGGACAAATCAAACTCCGGCACCCCACGGCGTGCCAGGCGCATCAGCACCGTCACCACAACCGGCACAAACGCCGCCAGCAAAAACGATTCCAGCAGGAACGTGGGCTTGTCGCCCGGCGCCGGGAAAAAGAACAGCCCTACCACCAGCCCCGCCGCCGTTGCCGTGGTGGCAGTCACTCCGTCATGCTTGCGGCTGAACAGGCCGTAGAAAACCGGAAACGCCGCGGCCGAGCACAGCAGGTCGGCCAGCAGGAACAGATACAGCACGCTATAGCCTTGCGAAGCCACGATCATCACGGGAATCGCCAGCAGCAGCACGGCCCAGCGGGCCAGGCGCTTCATGTCGCCGCCATTGGCCTGCGGCATCAGCCGGCGCATGTCCACCGCCACGATGCTGGACACCGCGCTGATCGCCGTGTCGGCCGTGCTCATCACCAACGCCAGGCCCAGCGGGATCAAGGCAATCACGAACCAGGCCGGCGCGTGCGGCATGATGACGCTGAACAGCGCGATAGAGCTATCGCCCTGCGGCGCCAGGCCCACGAACGCCAGGCCGAACAGGCCCATCAGAAAGATGAAGGGTGCGGCCAGCAGGCCGCCCAGCAGAAAACCATTGCGCATCGACCGCGCATCTTTCGCGGCGTAGATGCGCTGCCAGTTGCCTTGGTGGAAGATGCCGGTCAACAGGATCGCCACGAAGAACGTCAGGCCCGCCTTCACGCCCACGGGGTCCGTCAGGTCCAGCAATTGGGGCGCGCGGGCTTGCAGCGCGTCGATGGTGGGCAGCGCGCCGCCCGCCGCCTGCCAGCCCACCACGCACAGGATCACCAGCAACGGCAGAATGACCATCATCTGCACCTGGTCGGTGAAGATCGACGAACGCAGCCCGCCGTAGGTGGTGTAAAGCAGCGTCGTGCCCATCACGATGGCGGCGGTGGTCCACAGCGGCACGGGCGCCAGCATGGTGACCAGCTTGGCAATCGCCGTGACCTCGGCCGACAAGGCTATGAACAGATAGAACAGCATGATGAAAAGCGCCAGCCCGTACATCGGGCGACCGTAACGCGCCATCAGGAATTCAGTCAGGGTATGGCCGTGCGGAATCAGTTCGCGCATGCGACGCCCCAACGGAATCATTACCAGGCGCGGAGACATGGACCCCAGCGCATAGCCGATCACCGCCGCCAGTCCGCCCCAGGTGGCGGCCTGCGCGGGTGAGAACAGGATCCACGCGCCCAGCGTTGACGCCATCAGCGTCAGGATGGTGCCGAACGCACCCTGGCTGTTGCGGGCCACGATGTAGTCTTCCAGCGTGCCGCGCTTGCGACGGGTATAGAGCACGCTGGCGACGGCGAAGCCGCCTGAAAACAGCAGCAGCCACAACAAGGCGGTGGTTTGGGTCAGCATGAAAAACAGTCCTCCCTGGCCCGGCCGACAGCCGGACGCACAACGCGGCGGCCCGTGAGGAACAGGGGCCGCTGATGGATGAAAGTCTAGGGAGGGCGCACGAACCGTGCGATGTCCTTCCCTTCGCCGGCATTACCCGGATCAGGTTCAAAGGGTTACCGCATGACGCGGAATCTCAGCCCAAACGGGCTCCCCCAGGAATTGCCGCAAGATTAGGGTCGCGGCGAGCCAATGTCAACGCATGGATTTATGCTAAGTTCGCCCGCTTGCGGCACCTGTTTGCGTGCGTGCCGGTGAACCGACGAGCCGACCATGTCCATTGCCCCTTCCGCCCCTGCCCTGAACGAACAACTGGTGATTGTCACGGGCGGCGCCCGCGGACTGGGCGCGCACATCACGCGGGCCTTTCTGCGGGAAGGCGCGCGCGTGGTGATCAATTACCTGAACAGCGCGGATGCCGCCCAGGCGCTGGCGGCCACCGCGCCCGACCGGGCGTTGGCGGTGCAGGCCGACGTGCGCGATGCCGTTGCCGTGGCCGCCATGGTCGCGCAGGCGCAAAGCCATTTCGGCATGCCGGTGAGCACGGTGGTCAACAATGCGCTGCCCGCCTTTCAGTTCAATGGCGATGCCCGCCCCCACGCCGACACGCTGACCTGGGACCACCTGAACCAGCAGATCGAAGGCTGCGTGCGCGGCGCGCTGAACACCACGCAGGCCGCGCTGCCCGGCATGCGCCGCGCGGGCGTGGGCCGCATCATCAACATTGGCACCAACCTGGTCCAGAACCCGGTGGTGCCCTATCACGACTACACCGCCGCCAAGGCCGCGCTGCTGTCATTCACGCGCACGCTGTCGCAGGACCTGGGCCCCGATGGCATCACGGTCAACATGGTGTCGGGCGGCTTGCTGCGCACCACCGACGCATCGGCCGCCACGCCCGAAGCGGTGTTCGACCTGATTGCGGCCAGCACACCGTTGCGCACCGTCACCACGCCCGAACAATTCGCCGATGCGGTGCTGTTCTTCGCCTGCCCGTGGTCGCGCAGCGTCACCGGCCAGAACCTGGTCGTGGACGGCGGACTCGTCAAGAATTGACCGCCATGCTGCACCTGAACCTGTTCATCTTCGGCTGCGGCCACCACCGCGCCGCGTGGCGCCACCCGGATTCGGCCGCCGAACGCCTGGGCGACATCCGCTATTACGAAGCGCTTGCGCAAACGGCCGAACGCGGCAAGCTGGACGCCATTTTCTTTGCCGACGGCCAGTCCACCGACAACATCGGCGACGGACCGCGCTGGTATCTGGAGCCGCTGACGACCATGGCCGCGATTGCGCGCGCCACCACCCACATCGGCTTGATCAGCACGGTGTCCAGCACCTTCTTCACGCCCTTTCACGCGGCGCGCATGGTGGCGTCGCTGGACCATATTTCGGGCGGTCGCATGGGCTGGAACGTGGTCACGTCGATGTTCGACGCCGAAGCGCGCAACCACGGCTTTGAAGCCATGCCCGGTCACGACTGGCGTTACGCGCGCGCCGAAGAGTTCGTCGACGTGGCCTTGCGCTTGTTCGATTCCTGGCAAGACGACGCCTTGGCCATCGACCGCGACGGCGTCTATGGCGTGCCCGACCGCATCCGGCCCATCCACCACCATGGCGATCACTTCCTGGTTGACGGCCCCTTGACCGTGCCGCGCCCGCCGCAGGGGCATCCCGTGCTGTTCCAGGCCGGCGCATCGGACCAGGGGCGCGACCTGGCCGCCCGCCGCGCCGAGGCAATCTACGCCGTGGCCTACGACCTGCCGGCCGCGCAAGCCTATTACCGCGACATCAAACAGCGCGTGCGCGCGGCGGGACGCAGCGCTTCCGTGCCTATCATGCCCGGCCTGGTTACCTATGTGGGGTCGACCGACGCCGAGGCACGCGCCAAGCAGCGCAAGCTGGATGAGCTGCTGCCCAGCGATGCCTCGCTGCGTCAATTGGGCAGTTTTGTGCTGCAGGATTGCACCGCCTGGGAACTGGACGCGCCCGTGCCGGCCCTGCCGCCCTTGCATGAATTCAAGGGACCGAAGGGACGCTACGCCACGATTCTGCGCATTATCGAAACCGAACAACCCACCGTGCGCCAATTGCTGGGGCGCCTGGCGGCGGGCGGCGGCCACTGCACCATGGTGGGCACGCCGACGCATATTGCCGACCAGATGGAGCACTGGTTCAGGAATGAAGGCGCCGACGGGTTCAACCTGATGCCGCCGTCATTGCCGGACGGGATCGATGATTTCGTGGAACATGTCATTCCGGTATTGCAACGGCGCGGCCTGTTCCGCACGGAATACGAACACCGCACCTTGCGTGGGCATCTGGGGTTGAGCAGGCCGGAAACTCGCGGCGCGGCCAGTTAGTTCGACATCAACGGCGCGGGGTCGACACGCTTGACATGCTTGCCAACAGGCGTTGGCACGCGCGGCAGCGCCGTGGCCGCGCGCTCACGCGCGTGGCGTGCGGTTCGGTGGGTGGCGATCCAGTCATAGAACACAACCCCTGGGTGGCGCAACAACACGGCGGCAATACCGACCGCCACAACAACAGCAATAACCAGGGTCAGCCAGAACATCTGACGACCTCCTTGAAGACATCGCGGTATGAAACCGGCAGAAAAATCGCGCTGGAAACACTCACAACCCAGCGCATGCGGGAGAAAATTTACTCCACAATTGCCGCGAAATACGCGATCACGGAATGGAAAACACTGTTCCGTAACGCCGAGAAACAGGTCATGGAATGTGGCAGGCGCACAGCGCCTGCATTAGCCCACCCACATTACGCTGCCTCTGTTACACCGCCGCGATGACGTCACCCACTTAGCCACCCGCGTGCTGGCTCACGATTTCCAGCACGCCATTGATGACGAACTGGACGCCCATGCACACCAGCAGAAAACCCATCACGCGCGAGATGGCTTCGACGCCGCTCTGCCCGATCACCGCCACGATGCGGCCCGCCGAACGCAGGCATACCCAGAACAGCACGCCCAGCAGGACGAAGACGATCACGGGTGTCACCGCAACCACCCATTCCGGATACTGCGGCGTGATGGCGCCGTCCACCGACGCCGCGCCGCTGATGATCATGGCGATGGTGCCCGGGCCCGCCGTGCCGGGCAGCGCCAGCGGCACGAATGCAATGTTCGGCACGTCGCGCTGCTGGGCATCGGCCGCCGCTTCCACGGCCAGTGTGCGAGGCTCGGCCGGCGGAAACAGCATGCTGAAACCGATGCTGACCACGATCAGCCCGCCGGCGATGCGCAAGCCCGGAATCGAGATGCCGAACGTGTGCATGATCCACGCGCCGGCGTAGTAGGTCACCACCATGACGCCCACCACGTAGAACGCCGCCTGCGTGACCTGGCGTTCGCGCTCCTTGTAGGGAATCTTCCCACCCAGGGACAGCAGCAGCGTCATGGAGGTCAGCGGATTGGCCAATGGCAGCATCAACGCCAGGCCAAGGCTGATCAGCTTGCCCAGTTCAATCAGGTCATCAATCATGGGACTCCCGGAAAAAGAAACACGGGCCGCACGACGGCCGGCTTACCGCGTTCAATGGTGCAATCGTGACACGCACTCTACCTTACACAGGCCCAGTCCTGCACCGGACCATCAGCATCACGCTCTGTGATTATCAACATCCATTAAACTTATGCAATTACGGATGGGGGCGGCGCTGCCTAGCATAGCTGGCTGTTACGGGCGGCTGACAAAGACGCTATCGTGCCCCCGCCAGCAGCGCCCCACGCCGCGCATTCATTTTGTGACCCGGAGTTTTCCCTTGAGCGACCTCTTTCATTTCAGCCGCGGCACCGCCCCGCTGCTGATCTCCATTCCCCATCTTGGCAGCCAGATTCCCGATGCGCAGCGCGCGCAGATGACGCCGCTGGGCCTGCAGTCCGGCGACACCGACTGGCACCTGGATACGCTGTACCAATTTGCCCAGGCGCTGGGCGCGTCCGTGATCGGCGCGCGCTATTCGCGCTATGTGGTGGACCTGAACCGCCCGCCCAACGACGAAAGCCTGTACCCCGGCCAGACCAAGACGGGCCTCTGCCCCACCCAGACCTTCCGTGGCGATGCGCTCTACCAGGACGACGCCGTGCTGACCGACGCCGAACGCGCGCAGCGCCTGCAGACCTATTGGGAGCCGTACCACGCGCAACTGCGCAGCGAAATCGACCGCATCAAGGCCGAGCACGGCACCGTGCTGCTGTGGGAAGCGCATTCCATCGCCAGCGTGTTGCCGCGCCTGTTCGACGGCAAGCTGCCCGACCTGAACATCGGCACGTCCGACGGCGCGGCCTGCGCGCCCGACATCCTGGCCGCCGTCCAGGCGCAACTGGACCCTTGCACCGACTACACCTGGGCCGTCAATGGCCGCTTCAAGGGCGGCTACATCACGCGCCACTACGGCTCGCCGGCCGACAACGTGCACGCCATCCAACTGGAAATGTGCCAGTCCACCTACATGGACGAAACGCATCCCTACGGCTATCGCCCCGACCTGGCCGGTCGCGTCATCCCGGTGGTCGAAGCCATGGTGCGGGCCGCGCTGGAGCAGACCACGGCGCGCCAGCGTTAAGCACTAAGCGCTAGGCGATAAACGCCAAGCGCCAGCCTTTCCTCCACCGTATCCAGGACCACCCAGGCCATGAACCGCTTTTCCTTCAGCACGACGGAAAACTATCCGGAATGGAGCCTGCTGCTGACCTGGGTGGCGGTGGTGGAAGCCGCGTCGGTGTCCGGCGCGGCGCGCCTGCTGGGCTTGTCGCAGGCGGCGGTGTCGCAGCGGGTCAAGCAACTCGAGGCCGCCATGTCGACCGAGCTGCTGGACCGCAGCACGCGCCCGGCGCGGCCTACCCCGGCGGGCGAACTGCTGTTCGACCACGCCGCGCGCCTCTTGGCGCAAGCCGGCGACATGACGGAAAGCGTGCGCAACCTGAGCCGGGCCAAGCGCAACATCGTGCGCTTCGGCTGCGTGGATTCCTTTGCCGGCACCTTGGGGCCGACCTTGATCCATGGCCTGTCCGGCGCGTCGCGCCAGATTCGTTTGTGGTCGGGCATTACGCCCGTGCTGGACAAGCAACTGGAAGACCGGCAACTGGACCTTGTCGTCACCACCAGCGCCGTGGCGGGCAAGCCCACCATCCGCAAGATCAGCCTGTTCAGCGAACCCTATGTGCTGATCGTGCCGCGCACGCTGGACGTGGACAAGATCGGCTCGCTGAAAGACCTGGGCAAGCGCATGCAGTTCATCCGCTACAGCGCGCGGTCGTTCATCGGCGCGGAAATCGACCGCCTGATCGAAGCGCACGACGTGATGATCGAACGCACCTTTGAATTCGACAACACGGACCCGCTGCTCAGCCTGGTCACGGCGGGCATCGGCTTTGCGATCAGCACGCCGCTGTGCATCTGGCAGTCGCGCCATTTCGTGGACCAATTGCGGGTGCTGCCGCTGGCGCCCTATCTGGGCGTGACGCGCGCCGATGACCCCGGCCTGTCGCGCACGCTGTACCTGGCCTCGCGCCAGCAAGAGGTGGGCAAGCTGCCCACCGAGGCGCGCGACGTGATTCTGATGGCGGTGGAACGCCTGATCCAGAAAGACATCGCGCCGGCCCTCGGCCTGCCGCCCGCCACGCTCTGGCGCAGCATGCGGCGTTGAGACGGGCGGGCGCTTAAGCTCTTACAGCCCTAGCAGCCCTTACAGCTCTTTCAGCCCTTACAGCGACGTCGTCAGCGCCGGCACGGCCTCAAACAAGTCGCCCACCAAGCCATAATCCGCCACCCCGAAGATCGGCGCGTCGCCGTCCTTGTTGATGGCGACGATGGTCTTGGAGTCCTTCATGCCGGCCAGGTGCTGGATGGCGCCCGAAATACCCACCGCGATGTAGAGTGCCGGCGCCACGATCTTGCCGGTCTGCCCCACCTGCCAGTCGTTGGGCGCATAGCCCGCGTCCACCGCCGCGCGCGAGGCGCCCAGCGCCGCGCCCAGCTTTTCGGCTAGGGGGTCCAGCAGCTTGAAATGTTCGGCGCTGCCCAGCCCGCGCCCGCCCGACACCACCACGCGCGCGCCGCCCAATTCCGGCCGTTCCGACGCGGCGATGTCTCGGCGCTTGAATTGCGTGAGGCCCAGGTCGGCCACGGCGGCGATGGGTTCGATCGCGGCGTTGCCGCCATCCTCGGCCGCCGCGTCGAACGTGGTCGGGCGTATCGTCGCCACCACGACGGCGTAGCCACTTTTTACCGTTGCAATGGCGTTGCCCGCATAGATGGGACGCTTGTACGTGTCGGGCGCCAGCACCTCGATCACATCCGACACCTGCTCCACATCCAGCAGCGCGGCAATGCGCGGGGCCACGCTCTTGCCCTGCGTGGTGGCGGCCATGAATACATGCGTGTAGGCGTCTGCGGCAGCGGCGACCGCTTGCGCGGCCAGATTCTCGGCCAGGCCGTCGGCCAAATGCGGCGCGTCGGCCAGCAGCACCTTTTCCACGCCCGCGATGCGTGCGGCGGCTTGCGCCACGGCTTGCGCGCCCGCGCCCGCCACCAGCACATGGATCGGCATGCCCAGCTTGGCCCCGGCGGCAACGGCGTTGCGCGTGGCGTTGTTCAGGCTGTGGTTGTCGTGTTCGGCAATAACTAGGACCGTCATCAGATCACCTTGGCTTCGTTCTTCAGTTTGTCGACCAGCGCGGCCACGTCGGCCACCTTGATGCCGGGCGCGCGCGCCGCGGGTTCTTCCACGCGCAAGGTTGAAAGGCGCGACGCGGGGTCTACGCTCAAGCCCTCGAGCGTTTCGATGTCCACCGGCTTTTTCTTTGCCTTCATGATGTTGGGCAGCGTCACGTAGCGCGGTTCGTTCAAGCGCAGGTCGGCCGTGACGATGGCAGGCAGGGTCAGATCCAGCACCTCCAGGCCGCCATCCACTTCGCGTGTGACACGCGCCGTGCCGCCGTCGATCTCGATGGCGCTGGCGTTGGTGGCTTGCGGCCAGCCCAACAGCGCGGCCAGCATCTGGCCCGTCTGGCAAGCGTCATCATCAATGGCTTGCTTGCCCAGAATCACCAGCGCGGGTTGTTCCTTTTGCACCACGGCGCGCAACAGCTTGGCCACGGCCAGCGGTTGCAGCGCGGCGTCGGTCTGCACCAGCACGCCACGGTCGGCGCCAATGGCCAGTGCCGTGCGCAGCGTCTCCTGCGATTGCGCGGGGCCGCAAGACACGGCGACAACCTCCGTCGCCGCGCCCTGCTCTTTCAGGCGCACAGCCGCCTCGACGGCGATTTCATCGAACGGGTTCATCGACATCTTGACGTTGCCGATGTCCACACCGCTTTGATCGGCCTTCACGCGCACCTTGACGTTGTAGTCAACCACGCGCTTGACCGCGGTTAATACCTTCATGCAAACACTCCTGGGTCAGGAAATTTCGGATCAAATGAAACGGATCAAATAAAGCGGATAAAGCGGAACAGGTCAGACGGCGGCAGGCGCTGGCACGCGCACATCCAGCACCGCTGCGGCCACGCCGTTCCGTGCCGTAGGCTGCGCAGGCGCAAAGGCCTGCCGCGCATCGACGCCACAGGACGGACCGACGATGTAGTCGCCCGCCGCCAGCACCACGCCAGCCTCTGCGGCGTGGTGCTGGCGCCCCGCCTGCGCCGCGACGATGATGCGCAGCGTGTGCGTAGCAACGCCGTCTTGCGTCAGCCCGCCCGCCTCTACCGCAGCCTTCCCGCCGCCCACGCACACGACGCTGGCCGCCGCCGCGCCGCGCAATACAAACAGGTTCAGCACACGCACCGGCCCATTCAACAGGCGCGATTGAAATGCCGCATCGCCCGCGAAGGCCGTGGCCACACCGGGCGCAAGCGTGATGCGCTCGGCATCCGCCACATCCTCCACCAGCTCCACACCGCCGCCCGACAACACCACCGACACACGGTCATAGCCGGGATAACGGGAATACGGGCCGTCGCGGTCGATGTCCGCCACGCTCACCCGCCAGCGTGGCGGTTGCTGGGCGGCATCCACCGACAGCGTGCGCGTCACGCCGCCGCCGTTCTTCCAGGGCTCGGGCGTAACGGCCAACCAGCTTGCGTGCAGCGGGCGCATCGCGTTACGAGACGGCGCCAAGGCCGTACTTGCCGGTCAGCAAGGCGCCGCTGGCAAAGCGGCCAATGTCATAAGGTTTGAGCGACACATCCGTGGCCAAGCCCAGCGCTTCCTGCGCCAGCACGCGGCCCACGGTTGGCGACAGCTTGAAGCCGTGGCCCGAAAAGCCGAAGCCCACAATCAGACCCTGTACGCCCGGCACGCGGCCCAACACAGGGTTCCAGTCCGGGGTGACGTCGTACACGCCCGTCCACGACGAGGCCAGGCCCGCCGTCTCGTAGGCGGGAAAGCGCGTCGCCACCTGCTCACCCACTTCGGCCACATAGTCCAGCGGGATATCGCCTTGCTCGGCGTCGCTGTTTTGCAGCGCCTCGCCCACGATGCCTTCGCTGACCAGCATCTGGTTGCCGCCATAGCTGCGGCAATACAGCATGCCGGGCGAGGCCAGGTCCTTGAAGACCGGCATGGAATAGGTATAGGGCGCGGCGTCGCATTCCAGCGCCAGCACCGCGTGGCGTTCGGGCACCACGGGCATCGCCACGCCGGTCCAGCCCGCCAGTTCGGAGGTCCAGATGTTCTGCGTGCTGATCACCACGGGGCTGGCGTAATCGCCGTCAGACGTGGACACGCCCACCACGCGGCCGTTTTCCACCAGCAGTTTTTTCACGTCCACGTTTTCGCGGATGGTCACGCCACGGCGGCGCGCGCCGCGCGCGAAACTGGTGGCCACCAGATAGGCGTCGGCAAAGCCCGCTTCGGGTTCGAAGCCGATCAGCGCGGCATTGTCGAACGAGGCTATGGGCAGCAGCTCGCGGGCCTGGGCGGGGTTCAGCAATTCCAGCGCAATGCCTTGTTCGCGTTGCTGGTCCAGCGCGCTCTGCAGGGGCGCCAGCTTGTCGTCGTCGGCAGCGGTGATCAGATAACCGCACTTGACCAGGCCGCAGGACGCTTCGTCGTCACCCACATAATTGGCGAAGTGGTTGAACACGTTCCAGGAACGCTGTGCCAGCTCCACGTTTTCGCGCACTGAATAATGGGTGCGCAAAATGCCGGACGACTGCGACGTCGTGCCCGCGCCGATGGTCGCGCGGTCCAGCACCAGCACGTTCTTCGCGCCCAGCTCCGCCAGGTGGAACGCCACCGAACTGCCGATCACGCCGGCACCAATCACGATCACGTCATAACTTTTCACGACAAGGCTCCAAGGACAAGTGGCGCGAGTGTGAACCTGCGTGGTCTGGCCGATCGCAATATAAGCATCGCGAATACTTAATAAAAGCGCGGCAAGAACAGGGCGTGACGAAAGCGGATTGCTTAAGCGCGGCGAATTTTGACCATCGCCGCTACTTATATTCATGGCTTGGCGCGGCGGCCGGGTGAAAGTCTCGTCTGCCGCACCATAGAGTGCCGGCGACATGGAATCTATCCGTCAATCTACATCCACGTAGGGGAAAAACATGAACATGAATCGCCGCGCCATGCTGGTGCGCACCGCTGCCCTGGCGGGCGCAAGCGCCCTGGGCTTTCCGATGATCGGCCGCGCCGCCAATGCGTCTTATACGTATGGCGGCTCGGCGTGGCTGGGCCACTACTCGGCCTACATCGCCATGAAGACGGGCCTGTTCGCCAAGCAGGGCCTGGATATCAAGTGGCAAAGCTTCGCCACGTCGTCCGACCGCATGAGCGCCGTGATGGCCGGCAACATCGACCTGGCCGGCACCGGCGTGGTGTCGTCGCTGGCCTTGATGGCGGCCGGCGCGCGACAGTTTCAGGTGATCGCCACGCCCAACAACTTCGGCCGCGCCGAAGGCGTGCTGGTGCGCGAAGACGTGAAGTCGGTGGCGGACCTGAAAGGCAAGAAGATCGGCGTCACCTATGCCTCCAGCGCCCATGTGCTGCTGCTTGATGTGCTGCGCCAGGCCGGTCTGGACGCCGAGCGCGACGTGTCCATCATCAACCTGCCGGCCACCAACCTGCTGTCTGCCTACCAGGGCAAGCAGATTGATGCGGCGGTGGCCTGGACGCCCGCCTTCGACCGCATCAAGGCCGTGCCCGGCACGCATGTGCTGCTGGACGACACGGCGTTCTCGCTCTACAAGCAATACGCCATCACCCCGGGCCCGGACGTGCTGCTGACCCACGCCAAGCTGGGGCGCGAGAACCCGGAAGCCGTGAAGAAATTCCTGCACGCCGTATTCCAGGCCAACGCCATGCTGACCGAGCAGCCCGATGAAGCGGCCAGCGTGTTGTTGGAACTGACCGGCCTGTCGCGGCCCGAGCAACTGGCCGTCATCAAGCAAACGCAGTGGTATTCCGCCGCCGACCAGAAGGCCTTGATGGTGGACCCGGGCAACTTCGTCACCGGCATGCAGCAGTTGGCCCAAATGCTGGTGTCGCTCAAGCAGATCGACAAGGCGCCCCAGGTCAAGGACTGGGTCCAGGCCTCGTACCTGTAAACGCGGAACCCAATCGCCATGTCCGCGCGTTCATCTTCAAAGCAAACACGGCTGATCTGGGTCAGCGTGTTTTCGCTTCTTGGCTTTCTGTTGCTGTGGGAAGGCCTGTGCCGTGCCGGCGCGGTCGACCCCATCTTTTTGCCCGCGCCGTCGCAGGTGTTGGCGCGGGCCATGTCCATGTCGGACCAGGGCACGCTGTTCTACAACGTGCTGGCTTCCACCCGCCGCGTGATGGTGGGCTTTTTGGCGGCTGTCTTCGTGGCCATACCGCTGGGCATTTTGCTGGGCACGTCGAAGGTGGCACGCGCCGTCTTTGACCCCATCATCTCGTTCCTGCGGCCGCTGCCATCGATGAGCTGGATTCCGCTGTCGCTGTTGTGGTTCGGCATTACCGAAACGCAGAAGTACAGCATCGTCTTCATGGGCTCGTTCGTGCCGGCGCTGCTGTATGTGATGGAAGCCTCGCGCAGCATTGACCCCGTGCTGGTGCGTGCCGCGCGCAATCTGGGCGCCAACCGCTGGCAGGTGATGCGTGAAGTGCTGTTTCCCGGCTGCCTGCCGCAGATCTTGTCGGGCATGAAGATCATTCTGGGCTTGTCCTGGACCTGCGTGATCTCGGCCGAATTGGTGGCGTCACGCGAAGGCCTGGGCTTCATGATCATGAACGGCAAGGAATTCTTCCAGACCGACACCGTGGTGCTCGGCATGGTGCTGATCAGTTTCACCGTGCTGGTGACCGATCTGTGTTTGCGGCTGCTTGAACGATGGGTGCTGGCATGGCAACGATGAACGAAACGATGATCCAGTTGACCGACGTGTCCAAGGCCTATGGCGACGTGACCGTGCTGGACAAGGTCAACCTGGAGGTCAAGCGCGGTGAATTCCTGGTGCTGTTGGGCGCGTCCGGCTGTGGCAAGTCCACCTTGCTGAACTTGATGGCCGGCTTCATCCAGCCCAACACGGGCACCGTCGCCATCAATGGCAAGACCGTCACCGACGTGACCGCCGCCTGCGGCATGGTGTTTCAGCAGTACGCGCTGTTTCCGTGGCGCACCGTGCAAGAGAACGTGGAATTCGGCTTGAAGATGCGTGGCATGTCCAAGCAGGAACGCGCGCCCATTGCCCGCAAGTTCATCGAGATGGTGGGCTTGAAGGCGGCGGCGGACAAGTATCCGCATGCGCTGTCGGGCGGCATGAAGCAGCGCGTGTCGATTGCGCGCGTGCTGGCCAATGACCCCGACGTAATGCTGTTCGACGAGCCCTTCGCCGCGCTGGACGCCATGACGCGCCAGGTGCTGCAAGACCAGTTGCTGTCCATCTACGAACAAAGCGGCAAGACGATTGTGTTCATCACGCATTCCATCGACGAGGCGCTGACGCTGTCCACCCGCATGGCCGTGATGGGTTCCAAGCCCGGGCGCATCGTGCAAGACATCCACAACGACCTGCCGCATCCGCGCAGCGCCGACGTGCAGTTGTCGCCGCGCTTTGTGGAATTGAAGCGGTCGATCTGGGAACGGGTGCAGGAAGAGGTCACGCGCAGCATGGAGCTGACGACCGACTAGGCGGGCCGGGGCGCGACCGGGCACGGTCAGCCCCCGCTTGGTCCACTACCATGCGCCTTGGCTGCGCCCTTCTTCTGCCAGGAATTCCACCAGTGCGGGCAGCGACGCATCCATCGGCCGGTTGGCGTGGATGCGCATTACATAGCCCCACGAGCCCGGCATGCGCAGTTGCGGCATCAGCGGCACCAGCCGGCCGCTGGCCAGGTCTTCATCGATCAGCGGCGCGCGCCCCAGCGCTATGCCCACCCCCGCGGCTGCGGCCGCCACCACGGTGCTCAGGCCGCTGAACACCATGGGCTCTTGCCAATCGGATTCGGCCAGCCCCAAGCGCGGCCCCCAGGTGCGCCAATCGGTCTCGGGGCTGTCGATGTGTTTTTCTTCCAGCCAGCGGTGCCGCAAAAACACGCGCGGGTCGCCGCGCTCGGCCTCGGCGATCAGCGCGGGGCTGCACACCGGCACCACGGTTTCCGTCATCAGCGCAATATCACCCGGCTCGGCCAGATGCGGCCCGCGCGCGCGCACGTGCAGAAAGGCCAGGTCAATGTCCTGGCTTTTCCAGGCGGGCTCCTGGCTGGCGTGCAAGTAAACCTGCACGCCGATGTCGGGATGCAGTTCGATGAAACGCCCGATGCGCGGCGCAAGCCACAATGCGGCAAGCGAGGGGTTGGCCGACACGTTCAGCGTGTAGCGGCGACGCCCCCGCGCGGTGGCGCGTACATCGCGGCACGCAGACTCCAGAAGGGTCAAGGCCTGTTGTACGGAGGCCAGCAATTTGGCGCCCGCTTCGGTGGTTTCGGCGCGGCGCACCGTGCCGCCCCGGCGCAGCAGTTGCACGCCCAGGTCCGTCTCCAGCGCGCGTAGCTGATGGCTGACCGCGCTCTTGGTGACATGCAGTTCCCCCGCCGCGCGGCTCAGACTGCCCAGACGGGCAACGGCCTCGAACGCACGCAAGGCGGCCAGGGGCGGCGTGTGCGTGGGCAGCTCGGGGGATGGATTCTGGTTGGGCAAATCAGACATGGAGTTGAGTTTATCTCAACCCAAGATTGAAAAAGACTCGCTATCGCAACGGCGTGGGATCAGCGACCATGCAGGCTCTGCATGGAGCATTGATATGTATTTCGACTCTCGGTTGTGGCGCCTGACGGCGGGATTGCGCGCCGGCATGGCGGGCGGCATTTTCCTGGGCCTCTTGGCGCTGGCGGCGGGCATTGCCCGCTATGTCTTCCTGGGCCAGTTGCTGGCCCGCGTGTTCGACGGCGCGCCATGGCAAGACTGGATCGTGCCCGCCCTGTGCGTGGGCGCCATGGTGCTGCTGCGCGCGCTGTTCGACCATTGGCGCACCGTGCAAGCCAACCACACGTCCGCGCAAATCCAGCAGACGCTACGCGGCAAGCTATACGACCGCATCGTTGCCCTGGGGCCGGCCTGGTTTGCCAATCAGCGTACGGGCGGCGTCATGCTGACCGTGGTGGACGGCGTGGAGCAGTTGCAAACCTTCTTCGGCCAATACCTGCCGCAAGTCGCCATTGCGGCGGCCGCGCCCTTTGCCATCTTCGCCGTGATCGCGTTCTGGGACGTGCCCACCGCGCTGGTGTTTTTGGTGGCGGCGCTGTTCGCGCTGTTTGGCCCGATGGCGGTGCACATGCTGGACCGCCGCGCCAGCCAGGCGCGCACGCAGGCGCTGAATGCCTTCGGCGAAGACTTCCTGGACGCGGTGCAAGGCCTGCCCACGCTGAAGTCTTACGGCCAGGGCAAGGCCTGGGGCCGGCGTCTGGCGGCCCGCGCCCGCAGCCTGTCGGACAACACGTTCTGGGTGCTGTCGGTGAGCCTGTTGACGCGCGGCATCAGTGACCTGGGCGTGGCGTTGGGCGCGGCGCTGGCCTTGACGCTGGGCGCCTGGCGCGTGGCCGCGGGCGACATGAGCGTGGAAGCGCTGCTGATCGTGCTGATGGCCGGCACCGAGATCTTCCGGCCGCTGCGCGACCTGCGCTCGGTCTTGCACCGCGGCATGCTGGGCCAGTCGGCCGCCGTCAGCATCCATGCCTTGATGGACGCGCAGCCGCTGACGCCCGTGCCTACCACGGCCCCGGGCAAGCGCACTGCACCTGCCCATCTAACCCCCACTATCGAATTCGATAACGTGGCGTTTGCCTACACGCCCGAACGCCGCGCGCATCAAGGCTTGGCGTTCAGCATCGCGGCGGGCGAGCGCGTTGGCGTGGTCGGCCCCAGCGGCGCGGGCAAGTCCACCATTGTGCGGCTGCTGCTGCGTGAATGTGTGCCGCAGGCGGGCGTCATCCGCGTGGGCGGGCACGATGTGAACACGCTGGACACGCAGGCGCTGCTGTCGCAAATTGCGCTGGTCAGCCAGGACATCACGCTGTTTCACGGCACCATTGACGACAACCTGCGCCTGGGCCGGCCGGACGCCACGCACGAGCAGGTGCGCGCCGCCGCCCGTGCCGCGAATATCGACGACTTCATCATGGCGCTGCCCGACGGTTACGCCACCCGCATCGGCGAACGCGGCCTGCAATTGTCGGGCGGGCAACGCCAGCGCGTGGCCATCGCGCGCGCGCTGCTGCGCGACGCACCCATCCTGATCCTGGACGAAGCGCTGTCATCGGTGGACACCGAAAACGAAGCGCTGATCCAGCAAGCGCTGGACCGCCTGATGGCCGGCCGCACCACGCTGATCCTGGCGCACCGGCTGGCCAGCGTCATCGGCGCCGACCGCAGCCTGGTGCTGGATCAGGGCCGCGTGGTGGAAGCCGGGCCGCATGCACAGCTGATGCAGGCGCGCGGGCTGTACTACCAGCTGATGCACGAGCAGGCAGAAGCGCACCAGAACCCGTCGGCCGGTGTGGCCGCCTTGGCGTCGGCGCCGGTGCTGGATGCCACCACGCCCGAAGACGATGACGGCGGCGACGGCGGCGACGGCGGCGCAAGAGGCCCCGTCCTGCGGCCCTTGGATGCCGATGCCGACCAGGTGGGCTGGCGCGCCACGCTGGGCACCTTGCTGTCCGTGGTCAAACCGTGGCGCGGCACGCTGACCGCCACCATCCTGCTGGGCGTTGCGCGGGTGGCCGCCTTCATCGGCGTGGGCGTGTTCAGCGCGCTGATCGTGGCCGCCATCCGTGACGGGCGCGAGATCTCCGGCCTGATCGTCGGCCTCTTGATCTGCGCGCCGTTGGCCGCCTTGTTCCATTGGCTGGAATCGTGGCTGGCGCATGCGATGGCCTATCAGTTGCTGGCCGACATGCGGGTAAAGCTGTTCGACAAGCTGGAGCGGCTGGCGCCTGCCTATCTGTTGCAGCGCCGCTCGGGTGATCTGGTTGCGCTGGCCACGCAAGACATCGAGATGGTCGAATATTTCTACGCGCACACCATCGCTCCGGCCATCGTGTCGGTGCTGGTGCCGCTGTCGGTGCTGGGATTTCTGGGCGTGTATAGCTGGCCGGTGGCCCTGGCGCTGCTGCCCTTCCTGGCCTATGCACTGGTATCGCCCGTGCGGGGCCGCCGCCATATCGATGCGCTGGGCGACAAGGCCCGGCAGGCGCTGGGCGAAATGAGCGCGCACACCACCGACACCATCCAGGGCCTGGCCGACCTGACCGCCTTCCAGGCCACCGACCGCCGCCGAGGCCAGTTCCTGAACGTGGCCGACCACTACCGTATCCGCCGTCTAGACATCCTGCGCGATCTGTCCAAGCAAACGGCCTGGTTTGAAGTAGCCATGGGCTTGGGCGGCCTGGCCGTGGCGGTCGTGGGCGCCTTGCAGGTATCGGCGGGCGCGCTGTCGGCCAGCATGCTGCCCTTGCTGGTGTTAATTGCGATGGCGACCTTTCTGCCGGTGTCTGAAATTTCGCAGGTCAGCCGCCAGTTGGCCGACACCATCGCCGCCACGCGCCGCCTGCATGTGGTCAGCAACGAGCCCGAACCCGTCACCGACGGTCCGCTGGCGCCGCCGGTCGCCACGCATGGCTTGTCGTTGGCGTTTGAGCACGTCAGCTTCGCCTACCCCGGCAAACAGGAAGACACGCTGAAGGACTTGAGTTTCAAGGCGCCGGCCGGGGCAACGGTGGCCATCGTGGGTGCCTCGGGCGCGGGCAAAAGCACCGTGGCCAGCCTGTTGCTACGCTTCTGGGACCCGCG
Organism: Achromobacter sp. JD-1; assembly: GCF_038594925.1. Lineage (NCBI taxonomy): Bacteria > Pseudomonadati > Pseudomonadota > Betaproteobacteria > Burkholderiales > Alcaligenaceae > Achromobacter > Achromobacter sp. JD-1. The sequence goes on from NZ_JBCGCS010000020.1 coordinate 84,218, forward strand.
CCAAGGCGCGGTCAAGCTGGACGGCCTGGATGTGCGTCAACTGCAATTGGACGGCTTGCGCGAGCGGGTAGCCCTGGTCACGCAAGACACCTACCTGTTCAACGACACGCTGGAGGGCAACATCCGGCTGGCGCGCCCCGAGGCCACGCCCGAGGAACTGGCGCGCGCGCTGGACCAGGCGGCGCTGACGACATTCGTACAGCAACTACCCGACGGGCTGGCCACCAAGGTAGGCGAACGCGGCATGCAGTTGTCGGGCGGGCAGCGCCAGCGAATCTCGATTGCACGGGCCTTTTTGAAGAACGCGCCGGTGCTGATCCTGGACGAGGCGACTTCACACCTGGACACCTTGTCCGAGATGCAGGTGCGGGCGGCGCTGGACGCGCTGATGCAGCACCGCACCACCCTGGTGATTGCGCACCGGCTGTCCACCATCCGCAACGCGGACCTGATCCTGGTGCTGGATCGGGGTACACTGGCCGAGGCCGGCACGCATGACCAATTGCTGCACAAGCAAGGGGCCTATGCGCGCCTGGCCAGCCACCAGGGCGGCTACACGGTCAGTAGCGCAACGTCTCTACCGACGTAGCGTTGGCGCGCACCTCCGCATCCGTGAACCAGACGCGCTTGCTGCCAAAGCGGTTGTACAAGTCGAACTGGTCGCGGGTGTGGACGGACGGCGTGCCGTCCGGCGCCACGAAACCGCTCTGCCCCGGCGCCACCACATCCACCGCGCGCACGCCCTTGCCGTCGAACACCGTCATATTGTTTTCGGTGCCCCGGTTTTGGGTGGCCGAAAAGCTCAGCACCGCCTTGTCATCCGCCTGCGGCACGCCCAGGAAGTTCTTCGGCGCAAACACCATCGGCGGCGCGGGGATGCGCCACGCGGCCGGGTCCTGGCCATACGCTTTTTGCAAGGCGGCCAGGGCTTCGTCGAGCGCGACCAGGCTGACCGCTTCCGGGCGCTTGCCGTTGAAGAAGTCATAGGGCTGGGGCACGCCGGCGTTGGGGCCGGCCAAGGCGTTGAACAAGACCTTCACGCCCACGGTCAGGTTGAGCGAACCGGTGGCCGGCGCGGCCGGGGTGGGATAGCCCGTGGCGCTGTACCACTTGAAGAAGTCGGCGGGCATCTCGTCGGCCAGCGTGGCGCGCAGCATGGCGCGTAGCCAGGCATCCATCACGGCGGACCCGGCGTTGTCGTAGTAGCCGGGCTGTTTGTCGCTGGTGCCCATGCCGTCCCAGGCGGACAAGTCAGCCACCAGCCGTGCGCGCGCGTCATCAGCCGGCAGGCCGGCCACGGCGCGTTGCAGGAACGGCAGGAAGTGGCGGCGGTTGACGTCGGCGTAGCTGGTGGTGCGGATCAAGTCCCACATCTGCTGCGCACTGACCTTGCCGCCATTGGCCGTCATGGCCTTCATGCGCGTTTCGATTTCGGCGTAGCGGTCGGCCTGGCCCCACACGATGGCGAACAGGTCGGTGGACGGATAGCCGCGCATGGGCTGGTTGTTCCAGTTGGCGATGTAGCCCTGGCGCGGGTTGTAGACCTGCGGGTTGGTGGCGAACGGCAGCATGCCGTCCCAGTCCATTTCACCCGTGCCGGGCACGGGCAGGCGCGGGTCATGGCCGGGTTTGCGCTTGGGATAAAAGCCGGTGTGCGCGTAGCCGATGTTGCCGCGGTCGTCGGCGTAGTACCAGTTGATGGTCAGCGCATGGCGCGCGGCCTGCTGCTTCCACTGGTCCCAATTGCGCGCCTGCGTCTTGTGCGTCCAGGCCATCAGCGATTGCAATTCAAAGCCTTCCCACGCGCGCGCCTTGGCGTAGGCCACATGCTGCTTGTCGTCGAACTTGGTCACGATGCCATGCACCGTGCGGTACACGTCCATCAATACCGGCTTGCCGTCCTTGACCTGGATAAGCTCGGTGCGCTTTTCCATCGTCTTCCATTCGCCATTGTGGAAGTAGCGGGTGCGGTCGGCGGGGTCGAGCTTTTCGGCGTAGATGTCCACGTCGTCGCCAAAGCCCGCCGTGGAGCCCCAGGTGACGTGCGCGTTGTGGCCGAACAGAATGCTGGGGTAGGCGAACGGGGTGTTGCCCACCACGTCGTAGCCCGCGCCGTGCAGGCCGATGCCGTAGGTGTAGGCGGGGTTCCACCAGCCGAACTGCGGGCCGTTCAACAAGATGGAGCGCGCGTCCTTGGCGTGCTCGCGGCCCACGATCCACATATTGCTGGTGGTGGGAAAGCCGGCGATGCCGGGCTGGCCGCTTTGCGCAAACTGCGCCAGCAGGCGGGCGGGCGCGTCGGCGGGCGCGTCTTGCAGCACGCCGCGCGTTTGCGGGTCGCGCGCCACGCGCTCCAGCATGGGCGGCGTGCCGTCGTAGCGCGGCAAGGCGTAGGACAGCTTGGCGGGCGCAGGCGCGGTGGGCTGATAGGTGGCGGGCTGATAAACCCCTTCTTCTTCCGGCACCGTGGTCGGGGCGCGGCTGTCGGTCATCCAGCGCAATTGGTTGAAGATCTGCATGGCGCGCGCGTCGCCGTGCTTGTCACGTAGCGCGGTCAGCAGCGCCAGGTTGTCGATTTCGCTATTGGCGTCCGAAAACCGATTGGCCATCGTGCCCACGAACACCATCGCCACGTCATAGGGCGTCCAGTCGGAGGGCTGGAATTGCAGGTCGTTGAATTCCTTGGGCATCAGCGTGCCGGGTTCGGCGCGCACTCGCGCGATCCAGGCATTCATGCCGGCGGCGTAGCCGTCCAGAATCTGGCGTTCGGACGCGGGCAGCGCCGCCAGTTGGCGCTGGATACGCTCGGGCGAAAAATTGCCGCGTATCGATTTGTCGAAGGCCACCATTTTGTCGCCCAGCACTTCGGCCACCAGGCCCTGCGTGCTGCGACGCGCCATCTCCATCTGGAACAGGCGGTCTTGCGCCACCGCGTAGCCGTAGCCGTAGAAGATGCCGTACACCGTGTTGGCGTAGACGTGGGGCATGCCGTAGCCGTCGCGGCGGATGGTGACCTGCCTGGCGGCGGGGCGCTGAGCGTCAGCCGTGAACGACGACTGGGTCTGGGATTGCGGCTGGGATTGCGCTTGCGCGGGGGCTGCGCCCACGCCGGCGCAGGCTGCCAGGATGGCGGCCGACAACAAATGCTGCTTCATTGAATCTGTCTCCAAATTGATAAACCGCGCCATGCTTGCGAGCGACCTTCAGCGCGGGATGCGGCGCCTCTGGCGGGCACCGTCCGGAGACCATGATAAGAAGCCGCTACTTATAATGCCAATGCATTTATGTCATGGATTCAATGCGCAAAGCTCATGGACTTTCAAAAGCTCAAACACTTGCTAGCGGTGGTGGAACACGGCACTTTTTCGCTGGCGGCGGAAAAGGTGAACCTGTCTCAACCCGCGCTTAGCCGCAGCATTCAGGCGCTGGAAACCGAGCTGGGCCTGCCGCTGCTGGATCGCGGCACGCGCCGGGTCCGCCTGACGCCTTATGGCGCTTGCGTGGCCGAGCGCGCGCGCCGCATGCGCTTTGAAGAAGCCGAGCTGCAACGCGAACTGAAGGCGTTGCACGGCGGCGATGCCGGCTCGCTCACCATCGGCCTGAGCCCCGCCCCGGCCTCGTTGCTGCTGTCGCCGTTTCTGGCCCACATGGCCGCGCACCGGCCTCAGGTGCGCGTGGGCGTTGAACTCGGCAGCACGGCGGCGCTGCTCGACATGCTGCGCGCCGAACGCATCGATGCCATGGTGTGCGATGCGCGCATGCTGTACGACGCCGCCGATATCGACACCCGTCCGCTGGCGCCGCTGCGCGCAGGCATGGTCTGCCGCAAGGGGCACCCCATCCTGGCGCACAAGCGCGTGGGCATCGAACAGGTGCGGCAATATCCGGTGGCCTCCAGCACGCTAAGCCCAGAGGTATCGCTGCGGCTTGCCGACACCTTGGGGCCGGGCGGCGCGCCCGAGCAGATGGTGACGCTGCGTTGCGAAAACCTGGATGCGCTGGCCGACCTGGCGCTACATACCGACACGCTGCTGCTGGGCGTGATCTGCGTGACGCGGCGCGAACAAGAGGCGGGGCGACTGGTGGAAGTGCCGCTGCCGCCTGATCGCCAGCGTCAGGGCCATTACGTGCTGGCGCGCCTGGCCGGGCGCACGCCCCTGGCGGCGCAAGATGCGCTGTACGAATTCACGCAGCAATGTTGGGCGGGGTTCGCCGCCTTCAAGCCCCGCGGCCCCGGCCGTTGAAAAAAACCCACAGCGGCAATACCCACACAATTCACCCCGTTGATTCGCTTACATCATCTCTATAGAATCAGCAATTCGGGCCTTTGCCCCTTTTCTTTTTCACCCACTTCACTTACCGCCAGGGAGGCCGCATGACGTTTTGCCCCATGCCCACCGCCGTCCCGCGCGTATCCCCGCGACGCCATTAAGTCGTCGCCCGCGCGGATCCATCGCTAGCCCGTTACCTAGCGACTGGTCCACCGCGCTCGCTCAACACCCGTAAACGCAGTTGCCGATGCCTCGCGCATCCGGCTTGTTATCCCTCTTTCCTCACAAGGACATCCTGGCGTGTCTTGTGCCGCCAGGCCATTGTTATGGCTAGAAAAAAAATCGACTTTCGAGGACAGGCCTTCAAGGACGTCCTGGGCTTTACCTTCAAGCATTGGGCCTTGCAGCCCTGGCGCACCCTGGTCATTGTGTTGCTGGCCTTGCTGTCGGCCGTGGCCGATATCCTGACGCCGATGTATGCCGGCCGCCTGGTTGACGCCGTGGCGTCGGGCTCGAGCGGCGACGCGCTGGCCTGGGACGCCGCCATCACGGCCTTCTGGCTGCTGGTGGCGCTGGGCGTGGGCGGCACGCTGCTGCGCCAGGCCGTGTTCCAGAACATCATCACGTTCACGTTGAAGATGATGAACGGGATCGTGTCCAACGCCTTCTATCGCGTGCAGCGCTTTTCCACCGACTGGCATGCCAACAGCTTCGCGGGTTCCACCGTGCGCAAGATCACGCGCGGCATGTGGGCCGTGGACATCCTGAACGACACGCTGCTGATCGCGCTGTTGCCGTCCGTGGTGATGCTGGTGGGCGCAACGGCCCTGCTGGGCGCGCACTGGCCCTTGATGGGGCTGGTGGTGGGCCTGGGTTCGGTGCTGTACATCGCCGTCACCGCCGCGCTGTCGCTGGGTTATGTGGCGCCGGCCGCGCGCCTGGGCAACGCCTGGGACACGCGCATGGGCGGCGCGCTGGCCGACGCCGTCAGTTGCAACGCGGTGGTCAAGGCCTTTGGTGCGGAAGCGCGTGAAGAAGCGCGCCTGGATCGCGTGGTGAACAAGTGGCGCCACCGCACGCGCCGCACCTGGGTGCGCGGCACGCTGAACGGCGGCATCCAGGGCGCGATGCTGGTGGCGATGCAGGCCGCCATCCTGGGCGCGTCCTTGCTGCTGTGGTCGCGCAACCAGGCCACCGTAGGCGACATCACTTTCACCTTGACGATGTTCTTCGTGTTGCAGGGCTATCTGCGCGACGTGGGCATGCATATCCGCAACCTGCAACGCTCAGTCAACGACATGGAAGAACTGGTGGCGATGGGGCGCCAGCCGCTGGGCGTGGCCGACCGTCCGGGCGCGCGCGCCATTGACATTCGCGAAGGAGAAATCCGCTTTGAAGACGTGACCTTCCGCTATGGCGCGCACAACACGGCGCTGTATCGGAACTTCTCGGCGCGCATCGCGCCCGGGGAACGCGTCGGCCTGGTGGGCCATTCGGGCTCGGGCAAGACCACGTTCATCAAGCTGATCCAGCGCCTGTACGACGTGAACGACGGCCGCATCACCATCGACGGGCAAGACATCGCCCAGGTGAAGCAGGCGTCGTTGCGCAGCCAGATCGCAATCGTGCAGCAGGACCCGGTGCTGTTTCACCGCACGCTGGCGGAGAACATCGCCTATGCCCGGCCCGGCGCGTCCCAGGCCGAGATCGAGCAGGCGGCCCGGCAGGCCAGCGCGCATGACTTCATCATGACGCTGCCCAAGGGCTACGACACGCTGGTGGGCGAACGCGGCATCAAGCTGTCGGGCGGCGAACGCCAGCGCGTGGCGATTGCGCGCGCGTTCCTGGCGGACTCGCCCATTCTGATCCTGGACGAAGCCACCTCGAGCCTGGACAGCGAAAGCGAAGTGCTGATCCAGCAGGCCATGGACCGCCTGATGGTGGGCCGCACCACGCTGGTGGTGGCGCACCGCCTGTCGACCGTGCGCGCCCTGGACCGCCTGCTGGTGATGGACCGTGGCCGCATCATCGAAGAAGGCAGCCATGATCAGTTGATCCGCTTGCAGGGCGGCCTGTATCGGCGCCTGTTCGAACGCCAGGCCCTGGAACTGACCAAGGGCCTGACGGCCGCCGAAATGCTGCAAGACGGCGCCACGCCCCCGCCCGTCAAGGACCAGACGGACAACAACGATGTGGACGCCGCTGAGTTCGCTTTCGGCAAATAAGGTTCAGCGGGCAGCGCCCGGCAACCCAGGCATTACGCCGGGCGCTGCGCGAAGGTCAGGCGCAAGCCGAAGCCGATCAGCGCGGTGCCAAAGATCACGCTTTGCACCTTCTGGGCACGGGGGCTGGCAGACATCCAGCGCCCCACCGCCCCGCCCGCCAGCGCGCAGATCACGTCAAACGTCAGCCCCAAGCTGACAAGAATGACGCCCAGCACCGCAAACTGTTGTCCGATCGATCCGTGCGCGGGCGACACGAATTGCGGCAGCAGCACCGAGCAAAACAGCAAAGCCTTCGGGTTGAGCACGTTGGTCAGCACGCCGCTGAGCAACGCCGCACCCAGCCCCTGGCCGCGCACCGCTTGCTGGCCCATGGCGTCAAGCACGACCGGCGTCGCGCGCAACAGCTTTACGCCCAGCCACACGAGATAGCAGCCGCCCACCGTGCGGGCGGCGTCGAACGCCCAGGGATGGGTCTTGAACAACGCCGCCAGGCCCAGCGCGGCCAAGGTCACATGCGCGGCGCGCGCGATGGCCAGCCCCACCGCGACCGCCAGCGCTTGCCCGCGTCCGCGCAGCACACCCGTTTCCAACAACAGGATCATGTCCGGGCCTGGCACCACATACACAACCAACAAGGCCCCAAGAAACAAAGCCATATCGGCCATATCCGCGCTCCCATGCATTGCTTTCAAGGCGCTCATTCTAGGTAAATCGGGCTGGCATGTGCTTGCAATTCATGCCAATGAAATTATGATGATTAGCACGTTTCGCCACGCCAATAGAGCTTTTCATAATTTCATGCCAAAACACGAACTGGACGCGTATGACCGCCGTATTCTTGAAGCCTTGCAGCAGAACGGCCGCCTGAGCAATGTAGAGCTGGCCGAGCAGATTGGCTTGTCGCCGTCGCCGTGCCTGCGGCGGGTGCGCATGCTGGAAGACGCGGGCGTGATCCAGGGATACGAAGCGCGGTTGGCGCCGGACGAAGTGGGTCTGGGCCTGACCGTGTTCGTCGGCGTGAAGGTCGAACGGCACCACGAGCGCGACGCCGAGCAATTCCGCAAAGAGGTCAGCGCCCTGCCCGAAGTCATTGCGGCGCATCTGGTGTCGGGCGAGTCCGACTTCCTGCTGCAAGTGGTGGTGCCGGACCTGCGCGGCTACGAGCGCTTTTTGCTGGGCACGCTATTGAAGCTGACCGGCGTGAAAGACATCCGCAGCAACTTCGCCATTCAAACGGTGAAGCCGCAAAGCCCGTTGCCGCTGGACCATCTGAACAAGTAGTCCACGCCCTTGCTTGCTAAGGCATGTTGGCGGCCGCCTGGTCCACCCGCGCGGCGCGCCGTGCAAAGCGCGCCGCTGACATGGCCAGGTAACGCTCAACCACGGCGGGCTCGGACGTGGCGGGCGTGCCGCCCGGAAACGGCGGCTTGGGGTCGTACTCGATCTGCAACTGGATCAGCTTGGCCACGTCTTCGCCGCACAGCGCCGCCACCACTTTCAGGCCCATGTCGATGCCCGACGTCACGCCCCCGGCCGTGTAGGTATTGCCGTCCACGCACAGGCGTTCCTCGCTGGGAATCGCGCCAAAGCGCGCCAGCAGTTCGCGCGCGCGCCAGTGACTGGACGCGCGCTTGCCGCGCAAGAGGCCCGCCGCGCCCAGCAGCAGCGACCCCGTGCAGATGCCGAAGAGGTATTGCGCCGCCAGGCCCTGCGTGCGCGTGAACGCCACCCAGTCCGCGTCGATGATGGCGTCATCCGTGCCCGGCCCGCCCGGCACCACCAGCAGGTCGCACTGCCTTGCCGACGCAAGGGTTTGCGTGGGCACGAATTGCAAGCCGCGATCACACCGTACCGGATCGCGCGTTTTTGCGACAAAATCCACGCTAAAGCCCGGCGCGTTCGCCAAGACCTCGTAGGGTCCGGTCATATCCAGCTGGGTCAGTCCTTCGAACAAGAGAAAATTCACATGCATGACGATGCTCCCTCAGAAATGCCAGCGTCCAGCATAGGCGGACGCGCCCGCGCCAGTGCGCCAGAATGCGGCCAAACCGCGCCACGGCGCGTGGTGTTCATGCTGTACGACGGCTTCCAGCCGCTGGATCTGGCCGGCCCCTGGCAGGCATTCAGCTCCGCCAACGAAGAGGCGGAAAAGCCGCTTTACCAGTTGAGCACGATCGCCGCCACGCCGGTCGTCAGCACCTGGGAACAGGGCCTGCGCATGCAGGTGGACCGCACCTTCACACAAGACGACGACGCACCCATCGACATGCTGCTGGTACCGGGCGGCCCGGGCGCGGACCGCGCCAGCGCCCATCCCGAAACGATGGCCTGGTTGCGCCGCCGCAACGCTGGCGCGCCGCGCACGTGCAGCGTGTGTACCGGCGCCTTCGTGCTGGCCGCGGCCGGCCTGCTGGATGGCCGCGCCGTCACCACGCATTGGCGGTCCGCCGACCGGCTGCGGCAGATGTACCCCGCCCTGCGCGTGCAAGACGACCGCATCTTCATCGAAAGCGGCAAGTACTGGACGTCGGCGGGCGTCACGGCCGGCATCGACCTGGCCTTGGCGCTGATCGAACGCGACGTGGGCGCCGCGCTGTCGCAACAGGTGGCGCGCCGGCTGGTCGTCTTCATGCGGCGCGATGGCGACCAGCGCCAGTACAGCCAGACGCTGCGCTTGCAAGACCGCGTGGCGGCACCGTTCCGGGATCTGGTCGAAAAGATTGAAGCAAAGCTGTCGGCCCGCTGGTCGGTGGATGACATGGCCGATGCCTGTCATATGTCGCGCCGCACCTTCCAACGTAAGTTCGCGGCGCACTTCGGCGTGGCGCCCACCGAAGTGCTGCGAAGGCTGCGGCAGGAACGCGCCAGCGCGTTGCAAGCCGCCGGTAAGATGTCGAAAAAAATGGTCCTACAACATGTGGGCCCGATGCACAACAGGCCCGCTCCATGACGACACCGGCTGTCCACCGCAAGACCGCGCGCTGCGCCCTTGCCGCCTTTGCCTTGCTGGCCCTGCCGCTGCTGGCGGGCTGCGACAAGCCTGACGACCCGCCCAAGCTGACCTTGGAACAACGCTTGTTCAAGGACCTGGCGCCCCACCGGGAATTCAAGGGCGAGTTGAACGGCCAACAGGTGCACTTGATCGTCCACGATTGCGAGGTCTACCTGAACGAGGCCGATCCCGATTCCACGTCAGCCGGCGCCCGCCGCTGGACGAAGGTGCTGGAACCCGAGTTCTATCCGTCATTCATGTCCTGCCAACGCCAGTCCTTAAGCCGCGAAGGCAACACGGTGGAAGCCATCATCGGCGAAATGGCGATGGGCGCGGGCGGATGCTGCGCCACCGGCGGCCGCTTCCGGTCCTCGGACGGACGCGAATGGAAGCCACAATAAGCGGCCTCCCCCCCGCGTCGGTGCCTAGGCGCTACCCCGCCAACCCCACCGACATGCCCCCGCACACATACAGCAGTTGCCCGGTGATGAAGCCCGCCTGCCTGTCCAGGAACATGGCCACGCTGTGCGCCACCTCTTCCGGCTGCCCCACCCGGCGCACCGGAATGGACGCTTCCAGCGCCAGGGTTTTGGGCTGGCCCGGCGGGTTGGACTGATTGAACAGTTCGGTGGCGATCGGGCCCGGCGCCACGGTATTCACCGTAATGCCGTCGGCTGCCAGTTCCAGCGCCCAGGTGCGCGTCATGCCCGCCAGGCCGGCCTTGGACGCGCCGTAGACCGTGCGCCCGCCCTTGCCCAGCGCGGCGCGGCTGCCAATATTGACGACGCGTCCGTACTGCGCCTCGCGCATGGCCGGCAACAGCGCCTGCAACAACAACACGGGCGCGGTCAGGTTCAAGGCCAGCGTGCGCTGCAACTCGGCCTCGGTCACGTCCTCGATGTTGGCCACCTGAATCATGCCGGCGTTGTTCACCAGATGCAGCACGCGCCGCTCGGCCGCCAGTTCGCGCGCGGCCTCGCGGGTGGCCGCCGCATCGCCCAGGTCAACCGAGCGAAACGTCTCGCCCGGCAGCAGGGCATCGGGCGGCCGGCGGCTGAAATTCACCACCTGGTAGCCGTCCTGGATCAGGCGGGCCACGATGGCGCGGCCGATGCCCCGGCTGCCGCCGGTGACAAGTGCGATGGGCGTGTTCATTTTGCGGTGATCCCCTGTTCTTTGATGAGCCCGCCCCACTTCTTGCGCTCGTTGCGTTCGAAGGCGGCCAGGTCATCGCCAAACAGCGTGCCGGGCTTGGCGCCCATGGTGGCGAAATTCTTGGCCAGGGCGGCGTCTTGCAGCCCGCTGCGGGCCGCGTCGATCAATTGCTTGACCACGGGCGCCGGTGTGCCGCGCGGCGCGTACAACGCAAACCAGGCTGTGACGTCAAACCCCGGCAAGCCGGATTCGGCAACGGTAGGCAAGTCAGGCACGGAGGGGTCGCGCTGCGCTGAGGTGACGGCCACGCCCCGCACCAGGCCGCCATCCTTGATCTGCGCCAGCGAGCCGGGCAGATTGTCGAACAACAGGTCCACCTGTCCGCCCGCCACGGCGGGCAAGGACGCGGACGTGCCCTTGAACGGCACGTGCAGCATCGTCACCCCCGCCATCGACTCAAAGTACGCGCCCGTCAGGTGCACCGACGACCCGATGCCCGGCGATGCGTAGGTCAGCTTCTTGTCGGGCGACTGCTTGGCCGCCTTGATGATGTCGGCCACCGTCTTGTAGGGCGACTTGGCGCTGACGGCGATGACGTTCGGCGTGGTGGACACCAGCGCGATCGGCACCAGGTCTTTTTCGGGGTCGAACGCCATGTTGCTGTACAGGAACTGGTTGATGGTCTGCGTGCCGATCGTGCCCAGGCCCAGCGTGTAGCCGTCGGCCTTGGCGCGGGCCACGTAAGCCATGCCGATATTGCCGCCCGCGCCGGGCTTGTTTTCAACCAGCACCGTCTGCTTCAGGCCGGGTTGCAGCGCGTTGGCGATGGCGCGGCCGAACATGTCGGCGCCGCCGCCCGGCGGGTACGGCACCACCACCGTGACAGGGTGGTCGGGATAGCCCGCGGCATGCGCCACGGGCAACGCCAGCAGGGCCAGGGCGGCCAGCGCCAGCCTGCGCCGCACGGCGCGCGGGGGTACGGATGAGGTCATGAACTTGTCTCCTGTTGAATCCGCTGCATGCGGATTTCTTCTTGAAATGGATCACTGCTCAAAGTACGTAAATACGTACTATAGTTATAAAAACACAGAAATCGGATAGGAGACAAGCAAATGAAACGCTGGACGCAACGCCCCGAAGGATCCACCTGGGGCGACTTCGGGCCCGACGACGAGCTGGGCCGGCTGAACCTGCTGACCGAAGAGAAAGTGTTGCAGGCCGTGCGCGAAGTGCGCGCGGGCAAGGTGTTCTGCCTGTCGCTGCCGCTGGACCTGCCGGGCGGCAACGTGCTCAACCCCCGCCGCCACGCGCCAACCCTCAAGCCCACCTTCCGCGAGGGCACGCCGTACCTGAACTTTGCGATGTCGCAAGTGCAGCCCGAGGCCGTGGATGTGCTGTCCGACGACCAGGTGACGCTGTCGATGCAGTATTCCACGCAGTGGGACGGCCTGTGCCACGTGGGCGCGCTGTTCGACATCCAGGGCGACGGCGAGGCCCGCCGCGTGTATTACAACGGTTACGCCGCCGGGGTGGACGTGTTTGGCGGCGCCGACCCCGACACCGCGCCAGAGGCCTGCTGCCCGCCCGGCGGCTCATATGCGCGCAAGCTCAGCGTCAGCCGCTATGCCGAAAAGGGCATGCAGGGGCGCGGCGTGCTGGTGGACCTGGCGCGTGCCTTCGGCCCGGGCCGCACGCTGGTGGGACACGAACAATTGCAAGCCGCCATGCGCGAGCAGAACGTGGTGGTGGAAAGCGGCGACATGCTGGTGTTGCGCACCGGCTTTGCCGAGCGCGTGGTTGAAATGAACGGGCAGCCGGACCCGCACGCGCTGGAGCAGACCGGCGCGGTGCTGGACGGCGCGGATAGTGCGCTGCTGGACTGGATATCCGCCAGCGGCGTGGCCGCCATCTGCGCCGACAACTACGCGGTGGAATCCTACCCGGCGCGCACCTCCGGCCCCGGCCATTCCATCCTGCCGCTGCACCACCATTGCCTCTTCAAACTGGGCGTGCCGCTGGCAGAGCTGTGGTATTTGAAGGACCTGGCCGACTGGCTGCACGCCAACGGACGCAACCGCTTCCTGTTGACCGCCCCGCCCTTGCGCATGCCCGGCGCGGTGGGGTCGCCCGTGACGCCCATCGCCACGGTGTAAACCATGACGCAGCCGTACTCGACCTTCGCCGAGCACCTGGACGCGCTGGCCGCCCGCCGCCCCGATGCGACCCTGTTGATCGATCAAGACCAGCGGATCAGCGCCGCGCAGTTGCGCGGCCAGAGCCGCGCCCTGGCCGCGGGACTGGCGCGCATCGGCGTGCGCCCCGGCCACCGCGTGGCGGTCTGGTTGCCCAACTGCGCCGCCTGGGTGGAATCTTTCCTGGCCTGCGCGCATCTGGGCGCGCTGGTGTTGGCTGTCAACACGCGCTTTCGCGCCCTGGAAGTGGCCGACATCCTGGGGCGTGGCCAAGCCGACTGGCTGGTGTTCTGGCCGGGCTTCAAGGGCATCGACTTCGCGGGCATCCTGGCGGGTGTTCCGCCGTCGGAGCTGACGCGCCTGCAAGGCGTGATCGCCGTTTCCACGCCGGATCCGAATGACGCCACCTTGAATGAGGCCGCCACGCCGCCCGCCGTATTCATCCCCGGCAAACCGACCCATCGCTACGCCGACCTGATGGCAGGCCAAGAGCCGCCGCCCGCCGCGCAAGGCAATGCCGGCGTGCTGTGTTTCACCACGTCGGGCACCACGTCCAAGCCCAAGTTCGTGCTGCACGATCAACAAACGCTGCTGCGCCACGGCGCCACGGTGGCACAGGCTTTCGGCTATGACGACAACAGCTGCGTGCTGGCCAGCGCGCCGTTCTGCGGGGCGTTCGGCTTTGCGACGCTGGCGGGCGGCCTGGCGCAAGGCGTGCCCGTGGTCTGCGCGCCGGTGTTCAACGCCGCCGAATCGGCCGACGCGGTGGCGCGTTACCGGGTCACCCACACCTATGCCAACAACGAAGCGCTAGTGGGCATGATGCAGGCAGCGCCCCGCAACGCCTTCGCCTCCGCCCGGCTGTTCGGCTTTGCCAGCTTCACGCCGGCACTGGACAACATGCTGGACCTGGCGCGCGAAGCCGGCGTGCCGCTGACCGGCCTGTACGGCTCCAGCGAATTGATCGCGCTGGTGGCGGGCCAGCCCCGCGACCCGGCCGAGGGCGACGTGTCCGCCCGCCACCAACCCGGCGGCACGCTGATCTACCCCCAGGCGCGTGTCCGCGCCCGCGACCCGGAATCCGGCCAGGTGCTGCGGCACGGCCAATCCGGCGAAATTGAAATCCTGTCACCCAGCCTGATGCAAGGCTATCTGGACAACCCCGAGGCCACGCGCAACGCCGTCACCGAGGACGGTTATTTCAAGACGGGCGACCTGGGCTACACGCTGACCGAGCGGCAGTTCGTGTTCCAGACCCGCATGGGAGATTCCCTGCGCCTGTCGGGCTTTCTGGTGAACCCCGTGGAAATCGAACAGGTGGTTGAAACCCTGCCCGGCGTGCGCGCCTGCCAGGTGGTGGGCGCCACGCGCCACGGCAAGATCGTGCCCTACGCCTTCGTGCTGTTGAATGAGGGCGCCCAAGCCGACCCCACCGGCTGGACCGCCGCCTGCAAGGTCGCCATGGCCGGCTTCAAGGCGCCGGTGGGCTTTACCGTGCTGGAGGCCTTTCCGTCGGTGGAAAGCGCCAATTCGGTCAAGATCCAGAAACACCGGCTGCGCGACATGGCTGAGGCTATGCTCTCGGATCCTTCCTTGCCACCCACGCCCTGACCCATGCCCGCCCGCAAGCTTTTCTCGCGCAGCCCTCAGCCGCTTTACCTGCAAGCGGCGGCGCTGTTCCGCAGCCATATCCAGAACCGCACGTGGCGGCCGGGGCAACAGATCCCGCCGCTTGAGTCGCTGATGGAAACCTATGGCATTTCGCGGGCCACCATACGCCAGGCGTTCGGCCTGTTGGAACAGGACGGCCTGATCCGGCGCTCGCGCGGGTCAGGCACGTTCGTGAATGCGGAACTGCCGGAAACCCCCACGCTGCTGATCCCCAAGACCTGGGCCGAAACCGTGGAACTGAGCAATCAACTGGGCACGGTGTCCTTGGTGGAATCCAGCGCCGATTCCCCGTTGCCCGACACGCTGGGCATGCCTTGCGAGGCGGATCGCGGCGGGCTGTTCCAATACCTGCGGCGCGTGCACACCACCGACGCCGGCCCCTTCTGCTACAGCGAAGTGTTTCTGGAAAGCGGGCTGTTCCGCAAGCATCGCACCCGCATCCAGAAAAGCACCGTGGCGCCCGTGCTGGACCAGTTCTACGGCACCCGCATCAGCGAAGCGCGCCAGGTGCTGAACGTAATCGAAGCCGGCCAGGAATCGGCCGAGTCCTTGCAGATTCCCGTGTCGTCGCCCGTGGCCGAGCTGCGCCGCTATGCCTGCATCGACGGCCGCGTGGTGTATTTCGCGCGGCTGGAGTTTCCGTTTCGCAAAGTGCGGATGGAATTCGACCTGCTGGCGCAACGCTGATTCCGCCTTTCTTATCCAACCAAGGAGCCCATCCCACCACCACGCCCACTTTCGCCGCCCGCCCCAAGACACCAGAGCGCCATTGAAGCGCCAGCAGGTTCCAGACCGATCCGGCACAAGAGGAGACAAACCATGGCTTACGCCAACACGCCCCGGATTTCCATGCAATGCCGCAGCACGATCACCCGTCTATTCGCCGCGTCCGCCCTGTTGGCGGCAGCGGCCACCCCCGCCTGGGCGCAGCAGCCCGCCGCCATCTCTGACGACGTCGTCCGGCTGGGCCTGATCCTGGACATGAGCGGCGTCTACGCCGACGTGACCGGCAAGGGCAGCGCCACCGCGGCCGAGATGGCCATCGCCGATTTCGGCGGCACGGTGCTGGGCAAGAAGATCGACATGATGGTGGTAGACCACCAGAACAAGGCCGACATCGCCGCCGCGAAAGCACGCGAGTGGTACGACACGCAGAAGGTGGACGCCATCATGGACGTGGCGGGTTCCGCGCCCGCGCTGGCCGTGCTGGAAGTGGCCCGTGAAAAAAAGAAGATCGTGGTGTTCAGCGGCCCCGGCACCGAGCGCATCACCAACGATCTGTGCTCGCCCTATTCCGTGCACTACACCTACGACACCTGGTCGCTGGCCAACACCACGGCGCGCGCCAACGTCGAAAAAGGCGGTAAGACCTGGTACTTCCTGACGGCCGACTACGCGTTCGGCCACACGCTGCAAGCGTCCGCCACCGACGTGGTCAAGGCCAACGGCGGCACGGTGCTGGGCGCCTCTCGCCACCCCTTGGGGTCCAGCGACTTCGCGTCCTACTTGCTGCAGGCCCAGGCCAGCAAGGCGCAGGTGGTGGGCCTGGCCAACGCGGGCGGTGACACGGTCAACGCCATCAAGGCGGCCCGCGAATTCGGCCTGACGCAGGGCGGCCAGAAGATGGCCGGCTTGCTCTTGTACATCAATGACATCCACGCCATCGGCCTGGAAGCCGCGGCCGGGCTGACCCTGACCGAAGCGTTCTATTGGGACATGAACGACCAGACACGCGCCTGGTCGCAGCGCTACTACGACAAGCTGAAGAAAATGCCCAACATGAGCCAGGCGGGCACCTATTCGTCAGTGATGCACTACCTGAAGGCGGTGCAGGCGGCCGGCACCGATGCGCCCGACGCCGTGATGAAGCAGATGAAGTCCATGCCCATCAACGACTTCTTCGCCACCAACGGCCGCATCCGCGAAGACGGCCGCATGGTGCACGACATGTACCTGTTCGAGGTCAAGCAGCCTTCGGAGTCCAAGCGGCCGTGGGACTACTACAAGCTGGTCGCCACCCTGCCGGGCGACCAGGCCTTCATGCCCTTGTCCAAATCCACCTGCCCGCTGGTGAAGAAGTAAGCGCCTTGGGGGTGGCCTCGCCGGATACGTTAGGATGAGCGCCACCCCCAGGAGATTGCCGCATGACCGCCCCCATTGCCGCCACCATCGCCGCCGTCATCCGCGACAGCCACGTGCTGCTGGTGCGCCGCGCGAACCCGCCCGATGAAAACTGCTGGGCCTTTCCGGGCGGCAAGATCAACGCCGGTGAACCCCTCGAAGCCGCGACCGCGCGCGAATTGCTGGAAGAGACCGGCGTCGTGGCCGAGCCCCTGCATGTGTTCGACGCGGTGGACGTCTTCGACCGCGACGACACCGGCGCGCTGCGCCGTCATTTCATCTTGATCGCCATGCTGTGCCGCTGGCAATCCGGCGAGCCGGTAGCCGGCGACGACGCGCGCGAGGCGCGCTGGATAGCGCTTGCCGACCTGGAAGGACACGAGCTTGCCACCAGCTTCGGCGTGGCGCGGCTGGCCCGCAAGGCGGCGGCGCTGATGGCCGGCCCGACCTGAACATCGCCCACCAGGCCCGTGCAATGGTGCGCGCTTGAACCGAGCCGCGCCGCGTCAACTCAGTCGACGCCCCGCCCCTTGCCGGCCCGGCCCGCATGATCAGGTAAGGTGTAGCCCCCTGCACCCCTTATCTCTTCATTCCTGGAGCCGTGAATGACCGGATTGTTTATCGTGGTGGCGGCGCTGGCGTTTTTGATGCTGGCGGCGTATCGAGGTTATAGCGTCATCCTGTGTGCGCCGATTGCAGCCATGGGCGCGGTGTTGCTGACGGATCCGTCGGCGCTGGCTCCCGTGTTCTCGGGCATCTTCATGGAGCGCATGGCGGGCTTTGCCAAGCTGTATTTCCCCGTGTTCCTGTTGGGCGCGGTGTTCGGCAAGCTGATCGAACTATCCGGCTTTTCGCGCGCCATCGTGCAGGCCGTGCTGCGCATGATCGGCGCCGAGCGCGCCATCCTGGCCATCGTGATGGTGTGCGCGGTATTGACCTATGGCGGCGTATCGCTGTTCGTGGTGGTGTTCGCCGTCTACCCCTTTGCGGCCGAGATGTTCCGCCAGGGCGGCATTCCCAAACGCTTGATGCCCGGCGCCATCGCGCTGGGCGCGTTCACCTTCACGATGACGGCATTGCCCGGCACGCCGCAGATCCAGAACATCATCCCCACCACGTTCTTTGAAACCACCACCTGGGCCGCCCCCTGGCTGGGCCTGATTGGCGCGGCGTTCACGCTGACCGTGGGCATCACGTATCTGGAATGGCGACGCAAGCGCGCGGCCGCGGCGGGCGAAACCTATGGCACCGAACTGCACAACGAACCCACCACCCCGGCTACCGAACGCGATCACCATCCGCTGATCGCGCTACTGCCGCTGGTGGTCGTGGGGGTGGTGAACTTCCTGCTGACCCGCTGGATTCCCGGCTGGTATCCGGCGGGCGCCGAAGTGGACCTGCCCGGCCTGGCCCAGCCCCTGCCCGTCAACGCCGCCGACCAGGTGGCGCTGTGGGCCGTGATGGGCGCGCTGATCGCGGGCATCGCGACCATCCTGCTGTTTTCGTTTTCCGCCATCAAGGCGCACTTTGCCGAAGGCAGCAAAAGCGCCGTGTCGGGCGCGCTGCTGGCGTCCATGAACACGGCGGCTGAATACGGCTTTGGCGGCGTCATTGCCGCGCTGCCGGGCTTTCTGCTGGTGGCCGACGCGCTCAAGGCCATTCCCGACCCGCTGGTCGGCGAAGCGGTGGCGGTGACGTCGCTGGCGGGCATCACCGGGTCGGCCTCGGGCGGCATGAGCATCGCGCTGGCCGCGATGGCGCAGACCTTTATCGACGGCGCGGTGGCGGCCGGCATTCCCATGGAGGTGCTGCACCGCGTTGCCGCCATGGCCAGCGGCGGCATGGACACGCTGCCCCACAACGGCGCGGTCATCACGCTGCTGGCCGTTACCGGCCTGACGCATCGCCAGTCATATGGCGACATCTTCGCCATTACGCTGATTTCAACGCTGTCGGTATTCGTGGTGATAGCGACGTACTACCTGACCGGCATCGTCTGATCGAACGCAGTGGCGAACACCTGGGTGAGCCACTGCGTAAACACACGCACCCGCGCCGACACCTGCCGGTTCTGCGGGGAAAGCCGGGCAAGCCGGGCATGAGAAAGTATTTGGCCAGCGTGCCTTGCGCATTGACCAGCAGCCGCGCGCCCAGCCGTTTTTCCATGCGCTTGATCAGGTTGGTGACCGTGGCGCGCGGGATGCGCAGGTCTTTCCGCCGCTTGCGAAAAGCTGCGCCGCTCGGTGATGCGGACGACTACCTGCATTTCCTGGAAACGGTCCACGAAAGCCCCTGCCGATTATTAATGCAGATGAAATTAACTTAGCGAATATAGGGTGATTATTTTCGGTTTGGAATAGTTCATCATTCGTTCCATGCAGGTTTACCTCCTGCCTTGCATCCCCCTTTCATTGGAGCCGTCACATGAATACGCAAGCCCCTGATCACGCATCGCCACGCGTCGCCCTGGTTACCGGCGGGTCGCGCGGCATTGGCGCGGCCATCGTGCGCCGCCTGGCGCAGGACGGTTATGCCGTCGCCATCAACTACGCGGCCAGCGCCACGCATGCCGAGACCCTGACCAACGAAATCCGCCAGGCCGGCGGCCGCGCGCTGGCGGTACAGGCCGACGTGGCCAAGCCCGCCCAGGTGCGCGCGCTGTTCGACAAGGTGGAATCGGAATTGGGCCGCATCAGCGCGTTGGTCAACAGCGCAGGCGTACTGAAGGTGCAGCCACTGGCGCAGACCAGCGACGAAGACTACGACCAGACCTTCGACATCAATACCCGCGGCACCTTCAACACGCTGCGCGAAGCCGCCACGCGCCTGGCCGATGGCGGCAGCATCGTCAACGTGTCCAGCACCACCGTGGCGACCAACCTGCCGGGCTACGCCATCTACATCGCCAGCAAGGCCGCCGTGGAAAGCCTGACGCACGTATTCGCCAAGGAACTGCGCGGGCGCCGCATCACGGTCAATGCCGTGGCGCCCGGCCCGGTGGCCACCGAACTGTTCCTGACGGGCAAGAGCCCCGAACTGATCGAGCACTTTGCCAAGATGCCGCCGCTGGAACGGCTGGGCCAGCCGGAAGACATCTCGGGCATCGTGTCGTTCCTGGCCAGCCCCGACAGCGGCTGGGTCAACGGCCAGGTGCTGCGCGCCAATGGCGGCATGGCCTGAGCGCGGCGTCAGAACCGGTATTGCGCCGTGGCCACCACGGTGCGCGGCTCGCCCACCCGGATCTGCCCGGCGCTGGTGGCCGAGCCGTAGTAGGTCTTGTCGGTGATGTTGCGCATGGCCAGGCGCCAGTCCCACTTGCCGGTGCGATAGCCCACCAGCGCGTCCCAGCGCGCATAGCCCGGCAGTGTCGTCAGGTTGGTATTGTCGGCGTAGCGTTCGCCCACGAAGGTCAGGCCGGTTTCACCGTACAGGCCCTCGGCCGGCTTGTAGGTCAGGAACACGCTGCCATTGCGCCGCGCCACGTTGCTGACGCGGTTGCCTGCCATGCCGTTGTTGTCTTCGATGATGGCGGCGTTTTGCAGGCCGATCCCGCCACGCAGATACCAGTTGCCCGTCAGCCGGCCGGCGGCGGTCAGCTCGATGCCGCGTGAACGCTGCTTGCCGGTCAGCAGCACCAGCGTCGGGTCGTTGGGGTCGGTGGTGCGGCGGTTATAGAGTTCAAGCTGGTACAGCGCCAGCGTGGTGCTCAACTGCCCGTCCAGCCAATCGCTCTTGACGCCCACTTCCGTCTGGCGCGTGTGTTCGGGGGCCAGCTCGTTGGTGTTGCCGCGCGCATTCGGCGTGATGCCGATGGTGCCGCCGCCCGTGGGCGAAAACGTCTTGCTGTACGAGGCATAAAAGGAATGATCGCGCAGCGGCGACCACACCAGGCCCACGCGCGGGCTGACGCCGCTGCTGTCGTGCGACGCCGAGGCATCCAGCAGGCGGTTGGTGGAATCAATGCTGAAGCGGTCCATGCGCACGCCCAGCAGCACCTGCCACGCATCGTTCAAGCGGATCTGATCCTGCACGTAATAGCCCTGGCTCTTGACCTTGTGGCGCGCGTCGCTGCTGAGCGCCATGACGCCGTTGTGCTGCTGGGACAAGTCCGGGTCGTAGAGATCCAGCGCCGGCACGGGCTGCGCGCCTGGCCCGCGCGTGGCGGCGGAATACAAGGTGGGCGAGCGGTCCTGGTGCGCCAGTTCCACCCCGAACAGCACGCGGTGCTCGATGCCGCCGGTATGGAACACCCCTTCGGTTTCCAGGTTGTTGGTGATGTTGCGCGTGCTTAGGTCCTGCTGCCAGCGCGTGCGCGTGACCTTGCCGGTGGCGGCGTTGTAGCCCGTCAGGTAGGTGTTGTCGAAATCGCTGTCCAGCTTGAACACGCCCAGCGTGTAACGCAGTTGCCAATCCGGCGCCAGCGTGTAGGCCAGGCGCGAGCGGAATGATTGCGCGCGGTCGTCGATGTAGTCGCGGTCGGGGTCGCCGTAGACGGTGCTGCGGCCCACGTCGGCGGGCCGGCCGTTGACGCTGGGGATGCCGCGGTCGGGCGTGCGGTCATAGCGGCTGTATTCGTACTGCACCAGCCAGTCCAGGTTGGGCGTGATGCGCCAGTTGATGGCGGGCGCCACCAGTTGGCGCGTGCCGCCGATCTTGTGGCGGAAGCTGTTGCTGTCTTCCTGACCCACGTTCAGGCGCACGCTGACGTTGTCGCTGGGGTCGGCGCTGAAGTCGCCGTACACGCTGCGCAAATCCCAACTGCCGGTCTGCGCTTCGATGCTGGATTCCCGGCCAGGCTGCGGCGCCTTGCTGATGCGGTTGACGATGCCGCCCTGGCTACCCCGTCCGTACAACACGGCGGCCGGCCCCTTCAGCACTTCGATGCGCTCAATGTTGCGCAAGTCGCGCACGTACTGGCTGTCGTCGCGGATACCGTCCAGATAGAAATCGCTGCTGGCGTCAAAGCCGCGTATACGCACCGAGTCAAAGCGCGTGTCTTGCGCGCTGGATACGTTGGGCATGCCCGACAGCGCATCGCTGATCGTCGAGACGCCGTAGTTCTGCACGTTTTCGACCTTCACGGTGTTGATGGTCTGCGGCACGTAGCGGGCCGGCGTCTGCGTGCGCGTGGCGGTGGTGACTTCGGGCACACGCGGGTCGTCGACATTGGCGCCTTCGACGCTGATGGCGGGCAGTTGGGCGGTCTGGGCCAGTGCCTGCGGCACGACGGATGACAGGGCGAACGCTACCGCCAAAGACAGGGAGCGCGGGACATACGGCGGATACATCGCAAGACCTTTTTGAAGATTCAGAAAAATGAAAGGCGCGATGCTATCGAGAATTGATTCTATTTACAAATGAGACTCAATCTTGTTGCAGCGCTGCAACATTCTCATCCGAACGCATGACGGCAAGCCGCCCGAGAGGCGTTTGGCCTATCGCCCGCAAGCTCGCGAATTTGCGAGCTTGCTCATCCATTGCGGCGATGCGCGTCTCGCCCGAGCGGCCGAGACCCTGGCCCTGACGTCAAGACATTTTCGTTAATCACTCGGCAGTTCGACCTACGGCCAAGTCTGGCCAGCCGGACGAGATTTGCATGAGACGGCACCCGGAAGGTCTGGTTTAGGCTGACCCGGCAGTACTCCGACTCACCTTGATCGATTGGACGAAAGCAAATGAATCAACTCATTCATACCGACTGCCACCCCTTCACCGCCGCGGGCAACATGAAGCAAATCTCGGCCTTTTATGAGGAGGGACGCCGAGTCATGTGGATGATGCTGCGTGCACAACCGCGGCCGTGCTTTAACCACGAACTCATTGACGAAATCATGACCTTGGCGCGCGCCGCCAAGGATTCAGGCTTGCCCATCGACTTCTGGGTCACGGGCTCGCTGGTGCCGCAGATCTACAACGTGGGCGGCGACTTGAACTTCTTCGCCGAAGCCATCCGCACCGGCAAGCGTGAAGCGCTGCGGGCCTACGCACGCGCTTGCGTGGACTGCGTGCATGCAGCGTCGCGCGGCTTCGATACCGGGGCGATCTCGTTGGCCATGATCGAAGGCACGGCGCTGGGCGGCGGCTTTGAAGCCGCGCTGGCGCACCACTTCGTGCTGGCGCAGAACAATGCGCGCATGGGCTTTCCGGAAATGGCGTTCAACCTGTTCCCGGGCATGGGCGGCTATTCGCTGGTGGCGCGCCGGTCGGGCATGAAGCTGGCTGAAGAACTGATCAGCTCGGGCGAATCGCATACGGCGGAATGGTTCCACGGCAAGGGGCTGGTGGACACCCTGTTCGAACCGGGCGAGGCCTACCGCGCCACCCGCACCTTCATCGATGTGATGCGGCCCAAGCTCAACGGCATGCGCGCCATGTTGCGCGCGCGTCAGCGTGTGCTGAACCTGTCGCGTTCCGAACTGATGGACATCACCGAGGACTGGGTCGAGGCCGCGTTCTCGATCGACCCGAAAGACCGCGCCTACATGGAGCGCCTGGTGCTGGCGCAGAACCGCCGCAGCGCCGTCAGCAGCGAAGCCGTGCAGGAAGCCACCATGCACTAGGCGCACACCCGCATGGCGCCGGCGGCATCAGGCGATCAGATGCAGCCGGCGCCGCTGAGCCAGCCAGGTGGCGAATTCGGCGGCCGGCATGGGCTTGGCATACAGATAGCCCTGCTTGGCGTCCACGCCCAAGGTATCCAGGAAGGCGGTTTCCTCAACGGTTTCCACGCCTTCGGCGATCACCTTCAATTCCAGGGTGCGGGCCACGGCGACGATGGCGCGAGCCAGCGCCTGCGACACCGGGTTCTCGTTCACGCCGCGCACAAAGCTGGCGTCCAGCTTGATGGCGTCCAGCGGAATGCGCGCCAGTTGCGACAGCGACGAATAACCCGTGCCGAAATCGTCCAGGTGCACGCGCGCGCCCAATTGGCGGAACTGCTTGATCAGGTCGATGGCGGCGCCCTCGTCTTCGATCAGGCAGCTTTCGGTGAGTTCGATATCCAGCATGCAAGGCTCAAGCCCCGCATCGCCGATGGCGCGCATGAAGTCGCTGACCACGCCCTTGTCGTCCAACTGCCGCGCCGACATGTTGATGGCGATGCGGATATTCAGGCCGTCGCGCTTCCAGGCGGCCGCCTGGCGCGCGGCTTCGCGCATCACCCAGACGCCCAGCGGCGAGATCAGGCCGGACTCTTCTGCATAAGGAATGAAAGTGCCGGGGCAAACCATGCCGCGCTCGGGCGAGCGCCAGCGCAAGAGCGCCTCGACACTGTGGACTTCGCCGGTGCGGCCCACCAGCTTGGGCTGGTAATACAGCATCAGGTGATTCTCGGACAAGGCCTTGCGCAGATTGGTGTCCAGCCACACGTAGTCGGCGTTGCGGCGGTCCATGTCGGGCTGGAACACGCGGTAGGTATGGCGCCCTGCTTCCTTGGCCACATACATGGCGATGTCGGCGCTGCGCACCACGCTGTCCAGGTCGGCGCCATGGTCGGGGTACATGGCAATGCCGATCGAGCAACTGGTGTAGACCTCGATCAAGCCTTGGCGGAAGGGTTCACGCAGCCGTTCGATGATGCGTTCGGCAGTGGCTTCCAGTTCCCAGGCTTGCGCCTGTTCCTGCAGCACGATGAATTCGTCGCCGCCCAGGCGGGCCAGCGTCTGGCCTGGCGACAGGCAGGTTGAAATCGCCACCGCCACGGCTTTCAGCAGGCGGTCGCCGAAGCCGTGCCCATAGTGGTCGTTGATGCGCTTGAAGTTGTCCAGATCCAGGAACAGCACACCGCCGCGCCCATCCTGCCCCGCCGTCAACGCCGCCTTCAGGCGCGACGTGATGGCATGCCGGTTCGGCAGGTTGGTCAGCATGTCGGTATTGGCCAACACGCGCAGCCGTTCCTGCGCCTGGCGTTCTTCAGTGATGTCGGTGCCCGAGCAGATCAGGTAGACGCGCTTTTCACCACTGCCACTGGTGACGAACTTGTTGCGAAACAGGAAAAGCCGCGGGCCCTTGACCGTGTTGATCAGGCGCTCGACTTCATACGACTGCCCGCGTTTGTAGAATTCCGCGATGTTGCGGCGGGACGCGATGGCTTCTTCGCGCGTCATGAACATTTCAAACACGCTGCGCCCGACGATGTCTTGTTCGCGCTTGCCCGTGTATTCCTCGCTGAGCTTGTTGAAGCGCTGCACGCGGCCGTTCTGGTCCACGATGACAATCACCGAATTGGCCTCGGACACCACGGTCTCGGCAAACGACAGGCCTTCGACCAGATCCTTGGCAACGGATTCGGTATCGGAATAGGCGGACGCGGTGCCGGCCCATTCGTTCGGGTTGATCTTGCGGCCCACCAGGTGCAAGCGCAGCAGGTCGCCATACAGCGAGATGTCTATCCGCACGCTGGAGGTAATTCCCGTCAGCGATCGAACCGTGTCAGCCTGATCCGGCCGCAGCGCCAATGCGATGTTGGTCGCCCCCTTGATGGCGGCCAACTGTATGGCGTCGCTATCGGCCGACAGTCTCCAATAAGGGCTGTGCGTACCGAAGTGCGTGTACAGGATCGACTTTTCGTCTTGATTCTCTGTCATCGTGGTATCCCCCCACTGTCCTAGGCTGGACCGCAAAGAACATTACGGCCTAGGCAGGACAGGGTCAATACCCATGTGCAGTGCAACAAACCCTGTATTACGAATTATTGCATCGGCAGTTTGCATCGATAGAACACCCACCGGCTTCGCCGAGCCCTTTGATGCGCCGTGTTCCCCTGAAACGAACGTCTTGTTGCGCCGCCCCTTTTACCCTTGCACAAAAAATATCGCCGAAGACTCCGTACGGAAATCTTCAGCGTGTGGCTTAAATGGTTCAGCCGTGAATCGCAGCAGCGAGGCTTACTCTGGCTTCACCCCGGCTTCGTCGATCACCTTGGTCCAGCGCGCAACTTCCGCCGACACCCGCTTGCCCGCATCGGCCGGTGAGGTCCAGGTGGCGATGGCGCCCTGGTTCAACAACGACGCCTTCACCTCTGGCTTGGCCAGAATCTTCTTCAGTTCGCCGTTCAAGCGGTCGATCACGGGCGCCGGGGTGTTGGCGGGCGCGACGATGCCGAACATGGAGCTGACCTCGAAATCCTTCAGGCCCGCTTCCGCCGCGGTCGGCACGTCCGGCAGCGCGTCCACGCGCGTGGGCGACGTCACCGCCAAGGCGCGCAGCTTGCCCGCCTTGATGTTGCCCTGCGCGGCCGGCACGGTTTCGATCATGCTCAACACCTGGCCGCCCATCAGGTCGGTCATGGCGGGGCCACTGCCCTTGTAGGGCACGTGCAGGATGTCGACGCCGGCGGCGCGCTTGAACATTTCGCCCGCCAGATGCTGCGGCGAACCGTTGCCGGCCGACGCCATGGTGATGTAGCCCGGCTTGGACTTGGCCAGGGCAATGAACTCAGACAAAGTCTTGGCCTGCACCGACGGGTTCACCACGAAGACCAGCGGCACCGTGCCCACGATGGACACCGGCGAGAAGCTCTTTTGCACGTCGTACGTGACGCGGCCACGGTACAAGGCGGCATTGATGGAATGGCTGGTCAGCGCGCCCATCAGCAAGGTGTAGCCATCCGGCTGCGCCTTGGCGACCTGGTCGGCGCCGATGTTGCCCGCCGCGCCCGCGCGGTTTTCCACGATCACGGACTGGCCCAGCGCGCCCGTCAGTTCCTGCGCCAGCACGCGGCCGATCACGTCGGTGGCGCCGCCGGGCGGGTACGGCACGATCAGGCGGATGGGCTTGTCCGGGTAGGCATCGGCGGACAGGGCCGGGGCGGACACACCGGCACACAAGGCCAGCAGGGATAGCAGGACGGCACGGCGCGGCCGCAGACGCAGGTCTGACATAAGGTCTCTCTCCAGCCGGGATGAGTATAGGAATGGACGGACGCCCGGCTCGTCAACCGCGCCAGTTTAGGAGCCTGAACTTGATTGAAGAATCAGAATTTTTCTATCGACTGATCGTTTATTTAGATCAATATTCGCGTCCACAGAAACCGCTTGCCGACGTATTCAAAGGCTGGATATGATCTTCGGCCTGGATTATCAATAATATTATCGGGACTGAAAATGACGGACGAGAGCAAGGGCGCCAAGCCCGCGATGGGCCCTTTTGATAGCGACAGCGCCACCGCGCAAGGCGTGGCGCGCGGGCTCACGAACTACGGCGACAAGGGCTTTTCGCTGTTCTTGCGCAAGGCGTTCATCAAGGGCGCCGGCTTGTCCGATGACGCCCTGGCCCGCCCCATCATCGGCATCGTCAACACGGGCAGCAGCTATAACCCCTGCCACGGCAACGCGCCGCAACTGATCGAAGCCGTCAAGCGCGGCGTCATGCTGGCGGGCGGCCTGCCCATGGACTTCCCGACCATCTCGGTGCACGAGAGCTTCTCGCAACCCACCAGCATGTACCTGCGCAACCTGATGTCCATGGACACCGAGGAAATGATCCGCGCGCAGCCCATGGATGCCGTGGTGTTGATTGGCGGTTGCGACAAGACCGTGCCCGCGCAATTGATGGGCGCGGCATCCGCCGGCGTGCCCGCCATTCAATTGGTCACGGGGTCGATGCTGACCGGTTCGCATCGTGGCGAACGGGTCGGCGCCTGCACCGACTGCCGCCGCTACTGGGGCCGCTACCGTGCCGACGAGATCGACGCACCCGAGATCGCCGACGTCAACAACCAACTGGTCGCCAGCGTGGGCACCTGTTCGGTGATGGGCACGGCCAGCACCATGGCCTGCATCACCGAAGCCTTGGGCATGATGGTGGCGGGCGGCGCGTCGGCCCCAGCCGTTACCGCCGACCGTGTGCGCGTGGCCGAACGCACCGGCGCCACCGCCGTGGCCATGGCCGCATCGCGCCTGACGCCCGATCAGATCATCAACGGCAAGTCCATTGAAAACGCCCTGCGCGTGCTGCTGTCGATTGGAGGCTCCACCAACGGCATCGTCCACCTGACCGCCATCGCCGGCCGTCTGGGTATCGACATCGACCTGGCCGGGCTGGACCGCATCAGCCGTGAAACCCCCGTGCTGGTCGACCTGAAGCCGTCAGGTCAGCACTACATGGAAGACTTCCACGACGCGGGCGGCATGCTGGCGCTGCTGCGCGAACTGCGCCCGTACCTGCACCTGGACGTGATGACCGTATCCGGCCGCACGCTGGGCCAGGAACTGGACGACGCACCCGCGCCCTTCAAACAGGACGTGATCCGCACGGCCAAGCAGCCCATCTATCCGGTGGGCGGCCTGGCCGTGTTGCGCGGCAACCTGGCACCGGGCGGCGCCATCATCAAGCAGTCGGCCGCCAACCCCAAGCTGATGGAGCATGAAGGCCGCGCCGTGGTGTTCGAGGACGCCGAGGACATGGCGCGCCGCATCGACGACGACGCACTCGACGTGACCGCCGACGACATCCTGGTGCTCAAGCGCATCGGCCCGACCGGTGCACCCGGCATGCCGGAAGCCGGCTACATGCCGATCCCCAAGAAGCTGGCGCGCGCGGGCGTCAAAGACATGGTCCGCATTTCAGACGGCCGCATGAGCGGCACGGCGGCCGGCACCATCGTGTTGCACGTTACGCCTGAATCCGCGATTGGCGGCCCGCTGGCTTACGTGCAAAATGGCGACCGCATCCGGCTGTCGGTCGCCAACCGGGAAATTGCGCTACTGGTGGATGATGCCGAACTGGCGCGCCGCGCGGCGGAGAAACCGATCACGCGACCGACCGCCGATCGTGGCTACCGCAAGCTGTTCCTGCAAACCGTAACGCAGGCTGACCAGGGAGTTGATTTTGATTTCCTGCGCGCTGGCGTCACGCATGACACCGTGCCGAAGAAGTAAATCGACTCGACGCCAGCCAATTCGAAGCGGCCGCTTCGAAGCGGCTGGTTCGACATAAGCAGACCCAACATAAGCCGACTGAGCAAACGCCCGCACACATGAACGCCATCACGCCCGACGCCCTGCAAGCAGAGGCCCCCGACGCCACGCAATCCGCGGTGGCAGCCCTGGAAGAAGACATCGTCTTCGGCCGGCTGCACCCGCGCGAACGCCTGACCGAAGACGAGCTGATGGCGCGCTTTTCCATGAAGCGCCATGCTGTGCGGCAAGTGCTGACCGAGCTTGAATTGCTGGGCGTGGTGGAAAAAAAGCGCAACGTCGGCGCGGTCGTGCGGGCATTCTCGGCACGCGAAGTCATGGAGTTGTACGCGCTGCGCGAAGTGCTCGAAGTGCACGCCGCCAGCCAGATGCCGCTACCCGTGCCCGAAGCGCGACTGGCGGCCTTGGTCATCGTGCAACGCGAACACGACGCTGCCGTGGCCGACGGCGACGCGCGCCGCGTGTTCCGCAGCAACCAACGCTTTCACCGCGAATTCTTCGGCCTGCTGGACAACGCCGTGCTGGGCCAGGCTATCGAGGAATACGCCCGCCGCACCCATCCGATCCGCTTCGGCACCCTGGTTGCGCCGGCCTACCGCGAACGTGCAAGGCAGGAACACTGGGCCATGATCCAGGCGCTGCGCGCAGGCGACCGCGACGCGCTGATGACGATCTGCCGGGATCATTTGCTGCCTTCAAGAGACGCCTATCTGGCGTCGGAGCAGACGCGGTTACGGGCGTGAAATTCCGCGGCGCTTCATAGATCAGGCAAGGTTGGAAAGAAAAAATCCGCGTTACCAACCGCGGCAGTTCGCTTCGTCGCGATTGAAGATGAAATCCGCGGGTAGCTTCCCACGGAATTTACGCAACCTGATCAGCACCTCTTCCTCTTCGACGGTCTTGCGCACTTCGAAACGGCGATCATCCTTGACGTGGATTTCAACATCATCGCCCTCTTTCAGGTTCAACGTATCGACCACGTTGTCGGGCAGGCGTAAAGCCAGGCCGCTACCGAACTTGACGACTCGCATGTGAGGTACTCCTTGGATAAACGAAGGGCATTTCCATTAATGATGCCTGAAGACACCACCGTCTACATTTCATAATCATCCTATAGCTCTACTCCGGCGATGTGGCCGACCATGTCGGCATCTCACGTTCCGGGGAGCTATCGTGACTCATCAATGCGACCTGCGTTTTAGTTTCGGCGTTGTCGGCGGCTTGGATTTCGAGCTTGTCCAGTTCACACTTGATGAGGCGCTTTCCGAACCGTTTCGCCTGGACCTGGAACTGGCCAGCGATGATGCGTCGATCGACTTTGCCCGGATCCTGGATCAACCCGCGCTGCTGACCATTTGGCGCGGCGACACCCCGGTGCGCTATGTGCACGGCGTGGTGTCCCGCTTCGAGCAAGGCACGACCGGCTTTCGCCGCACGCGCTATCGCGCCACCGTTGAACCGCTGCTGGCCCGCGCAGGCCTGTGTTCCGATTGGCGGATCTTTCAGCAGTTGTCCGTGCCCGAGATTCTGCAACTCGTGCTGAAAGAGCACGGCATCCTCGACTACGAGCAGACGATTACGCACGAGCACCTGGCGCGTGAATATTGCGTACAGGCGGGCGACACGGACCTGCACTTTCTTGAACGCCTGGCCCGCGAAGAAGGATTTTTCTACGCCTTTCATCACCACGCCAAAGGCCACCGGCTGGTGCACAGCGACCGCCTGCACATACACGGCCGCATTGACGGGGATGCCGTGCGTTATCAACCCGCGCCCGGCGGCGACCAACCCGAACCCGCGCTACGGCGGTTTTCCTATGCCGAGCAAGTCCGTACCGCTCGGCAGACCCAGCGCGACTACACCTACACCCACCCGCAATACGCCCAGGAACACAGCCGCGACGGCAGCGACCTGCAACATCAGCACGCCCACTACGAACGCTACGACTACCCGGGTCGCTACAAGCGCGACGAAGCGGGCAAACCTTTTACTGAAAACCGACTGCGTGGCCTGCGGCGGGACGCGCGCGTTGCAACCGTCGAAGGCGACGACCCGCGCCTGATTCCTGGGCTGTCCTTCGAACTTGTCGGCCATCCGCGCAGCGACCTCAACCAAGGCTGGCGCCCGATACGCATGCGCCATCAAGGCGTCCAGCACACCAGCCAGCAAGAGGACGGCGCCGATGCCCAACTCGGCACGCGCTACGGCTACACCGCGGAACTTGTGTCCAAGCATGCCGAATGGCGAGCCGCGCCCTTACCCAAACCCAGGATCGACGGGCCGCAGATCGCCACGGTGACGGGCCCCCTGGCGAGGAAATCTATTGCGACAGCTATGGACGAGTCAAGGTGCAATTTCCCTGGGACCGCCTGGGCAAGCATGACGAGCACAGCTCCTGTTGGATACGCGTGTCGCAGAACTGGGCGGGCGCCACTTGGGGCCACATGGCAATACCCCGGATTGGACAGGAAGTCATCGTGAACTATCTGGACGGCGACGCGGACCAGCCGGTCATCACCGGCAGAACGCACATGGCGCTGCAACTGCCGCCCTATGAACTACCGCGCCACAAGACACGCATGACCATCAAGAGCCAGACCCACAAGGGCCAGGGCTATAACGAGCTGCGCTTTGAAGACGAACGCGACCAGGAAGAAATCTACATCCACGCGCAGAAGGATCAGAACATTCACGTCAATCACGACGAAAGCACGTTTGTCGGGCATGACCGCAGTGAAAAAGTAGAAAACGACGAAACCATCGTGATCGGCCACGATCGTGAAGACACCGTGGGCAATGATGAACGCGCAGACATCGGCCAAGACCGACGCCACCGCATCGGCCAGGACGACCTGCTGGAGATCGTGCGCGACCACACCATCATTACTGGCAAGGACCGTACGGAAGAGGTCGGCAACAACCGTCGCGACAAGACGTTTGCCAATCACTGGGTAGAAACGGGCGGCCACGTCGAGCACCAGGTGCAGGGCCATCACCACATTGAAGCCGGCCAGGCCATAGAGCGGAAAACCCCCATCTACCGCCTGCATACCCGCGAGCGAATCGTGCTGCAAAGCCCTGGCGGGTCCATCACCCTGGACGAGGGCGGCATCACGCTGGATGGCGTGGCGATCAACATCAAGGGGCCGCTCAGTCAGCTGGGTGTCGGCGCCGGGCTGCCCCTGAACATCGACGGCACGCCAAACCTGGACGAACCCATTTGCCTGAGTTGCTGGATCAAGGCCGCAAAAGAACGCACTGCCCTGATGAAGGTAAGCCCATGATTCCGCAGCAACTGCAACGGGCGTTGGAGGAAGACATCCACGCCGCGCCGGCCGGACAAGCGCGGTACCTGATGGTGCTGATCGATATGGCGCGGTTATCGGATGCCCAGCGCGACATGATCCAGCACGACATGCCCGGCCGGATGCATCCTCTGCTGCTGCACCCCGATTTCCTGGCCTTGCGACCGCTGGGTGCAATGCTGGTGGGGCCTGACGACAGCAGTCCAAAGTCGCGGGATGCCCTGCGGTCGATCGCGGGCGCCTACGACACCGACATCGTCCAGGCCTGGATCACCAGCGTTCTCTGCCCTGCCGACCTGGCCACCCATCTGAGCCAGGCCTGTTTCGCGCTAGGCAATGACGGCGAACGTTACCTGCTGCGCTATTACGACCCCTTGATCACACCCGTTTTGTACCGTACGGCCGATGCTGCCTGGGTCGCCAGCGTCTTCGCACCGGTCGTTTCATGGTGGTTTGCCGGCGCCAATATCCAGCACCCGCAATGGCACCGCATTCCGGGCAGTGCAAACGCACGCTGCCGGTCACCCAGCCCGCTGGTGCTGACAGAAACGCTGTGGAACGTCCTGGCGGGCGACCCGCTTCCCCACCGACTGTTGGACGAGCTTGAACAAGTGTCGCCAGACGTTTTCTCCACGCAATGTCGTGGCGTCCGACTGGCGCAGATCCGGTCGCATCTTGCCTCGGCGAATCAGATTGGGCTGAACCGCCACGACGATCTGGTTGCCTACGTATTCACGGCACTGTCGCGGCCGGCGGCCAGCCTGCAAACCGACCGCGCATGGCAACACGCGCTACAGCAGGCTGTTGCTGGCGAAGCGCCGCTAGCCGTCACTACTCCGATTCCCATGCCACGCAACAGGACTTCCCGATGACGACGCCCACCCTTGAGTCCCTGGTGCCGCAAATCCTGCGCATCGCCGACAGAACCCGTTGCGACGCCGGCCCCAGCGCGGTCGTCGCGTGCAAGAGCGAAGTCGCCATCCTGCCCTTGCGCTACGCCGTCCTGACCGACGCCGACCCGGCGCTTGAAGCCTTGGCGCCAGCGCTGCCGCCTCACCTTGCGTCCGGGTTACCGCCACTCCAAGGCGAGCACGCGCGCTATGCCGTACGCACGATGCGCAGGGGTTATCTCTACCTGTTCACGAAGCGATTCCGGAACGACTGGTCCTGCGAAAGCGCCTACCGCACTTATGACAGCGGGCTGTTGAAGCGTGTATTTCCCTATGCCCCCCAGCGCTTCGAACACGAGCCGCTCTATGAACGGCCAGCCAGCGTGCACGACCTGCACGGCTCGGCCGAGAGCGGCCCGGGTGGCTGGACCCTTTGCTTGAAAGCCCCCGAAGACATCGAAGAACTTCGCGCCCTGTTCACGCCCGATCCCTTGACGACACGCATGCTGAACTTGATATCCAGCTTCAGCCCGCTACGCAATCAACTGCAAACGTTCGATATCCGGAGATTGATGATGTCGTGCTCGCGGGCAACCGACGTGCTCGATCCCAGCATCATCGACAACACGCTCGCCGATGCCATCGCGCAAGACCAGCCCGACACCGTGCCAGTTCTGGCAAGCCAGTTGTATTCCAATCCTGAAAACCACTACGCGCGCAACGTTGTCGCCCTGGACCTGAAGGAAAGCGCGCGCCGTGCTCGTGGCTTTGGGATCGTGCTGCATGACGCCATCGGGATCACCCAGCAACTCAATAGCTGGCGCAACGACGCCTATGAAGCCGTGCAGCGGTACTTGGACAAGAAGGACGACAAAGGCATCGAGAACCAGCGCAAGGTCTTGGTTGCGCAGGCGTTTACCGACGTCAAGCAGCAGTTCGAATCCCGCTCGGCCGCGCTGGAAGCCCAGCACTTCATCGATATAGAACGCGCCCGGGTCTATGACCCGGGCATGGCGGCGGGCCGCAACTGGATCTTGAACGACGAGGAGCGCAAGCGCTGGGACAACGAAGCAGACCAGTACATCACTCAGTTCGAAGACACCCTGCGCGCCAAGATGCAGGCGAAGCTGGATAGCGGTGAGTACCGGCGTCGATTCGACAGCAAATACCTGTCTCCCGCCAAACCTGGGCAGGCGGTGCGCGTGGCGGACATGGATGTGGAGTTGAAGACCTTCGACGCCGTGTCGGCGACCGCTGAAGCCGTCGGCGCCAAGCGCGCCAAGAATCACGAACTGTGGCTCGCCAGCAAGCAACTGCTGACCGCGCTGGACTTCTACGATGACAGGGATCTCGCCAGCGGCTGGCGCTTCGCGGGCCAGACCGGCTTGTGCGTGCTGGGCGCGGATGGATGCCAGAGCACAGCGGATCTGATCGAGAAGTGGTGGACCGGCAACCCAAGCGAACGCGCCAACTTGGCGATGCGTGGTTTTGCGCTGAA
>NZ_JBCGCS010000021.1:0-116034 GCF_038594925.1 Achromobacter sp. JD-1
CCGGTGCAATTCATGCCCCGGCTAACCCTTGCTCCGATCGTCTATCAACCGATGTCTACTTGACAGGGGTGCTTACGCATCCTTCTTGCCGTGGATGCCAACACAGCGAAGGGTGAGGTGAAGGGCGGGGCGTCGACGGGACCCAGGACGTCATGCTAAAGTCCGCGCTGTGTCAATTCGGCACACCGTCCGACATTGACAACGGCGCTGGTCTCCCTGGGAAGCGGCAGGATTTCGCGAGGTTCGAATCCTCTCGCCCCGACCACTGATTTGTGGTCGAATTCTTGAAAGTGTTTCCCGACACTTTTAGCTGAAAGCCGGTATCGCGAAAGCGGGCCGGCTTTTTTGCGTTGGCGTGCTTCGTGCGCCAGCAGCCGAGCCGTCCGGCAATATTCGGCAGGTCACAGGCCCTTCAAGCGCGGTGCAGGGCCTGTGAAGTCAGACCCCGCACCTTCGCCACCCCCTACCGCTCGGCGTCCTGCCGCAGCACTTCCGGCTTCAGCTTGAGCAAGGCGCCTATCTTGGCCGCCGCTGCCTGGGCGGCTTCCCGGGTGGCGTAGCCGTCTATCCAGATTTTGCGGTATTTCTCGCCCCGCAGCGTGATGTCGGATTCCTGGACGGTATAGCCGTTCTTCTTCAGCGTGGCGCGCACGGACTCCGGGTGCGAGAAGATGCCGACCTGTACCGCGTAGGGGCCTCGTGCGCTGCTGGCGGCCTTGGCCGGTGCCGGTGTTGGCGCCCGCTTGACGGCTGGCGGTTTCGCCGCGGGAGCCGGTTTGGCCTCCGGCGCAGCCTCTGGGGCCGGCATATAAAGATCCACGCTGTTAACGGGACCCATGCAATAGGACACGATACGCTGCGGCACCGGGCTTGCCGGGGCTGGCACGGGCATGGACGATCCGGGCGCGGTACCGGGTTGCAGTTCAGCCAGCCGTGTCTTGATCTCTTGCAGTTGGGCCGCCAGGCGATCCGCCTCGGCGAACGCGGTCTGCAGCGGCGCCTGGCCCTGCTGGCGATAGGTGACCACGATCCATTGAACGTCGGCAACCGACAGCAGCGTCTTCTGGTCCGGGAAGTCGGCGGGCGTATAGCGGTGTCCGCCGCTGGCAAACTCCTTGAGGAAGTCGATGAAGCCTCGCGCGCCGGTCCATTGGCGAGTCAGCTCGAAGTCCGAGTAGCGGATGCGCAGCGTGGTGTCGCCGCACGTCGCCAGGGACCAGGGGAAAACCGCGCTATTGGGAAAGTTGAGGTTCTCCAGCGTGATCGCGCCGCTGGCGCATTGCAGGGTCAGGTTCACGCTTTCCGGCAGCGCGCGGGCATCGGCGTTGGTCTGTGGGGGGACCGTGTTCAGCGTGACCGTGCCGGTAGTGCTCTCCAGCTTGGTGATCTGTTTCTCCAGTTCGCCCTGTTGCTGCGTCAGCGCCTGGACTTCATCGGATGAGCGCTTGGAATGCAGTTGCTGCGTGGCCAACGTCACCTGGCGCAACTGCGTCATGCTGGCAAACGCGTAGAACTGGCCGTTCAGGGGAATCTTGCTGTCCATTGCCGTGCGCGCTTCATAACGCACGCTATCGTGGTCCACGAAATTCTTGATGTCGCCATCCAGGAAGGCTTTGACCTGGCCACGGTCGCCATACAGCAGTTGATTGGCAAGCTCGCCGTCGGTGACGCCCTGGATGGCGCTCAGGACGGTGTTCTCCCATTGCTGCTGCAAGCGGCATCCGGCGTTGCGGCCGGCGTAATCCAGGACGAAATTCATCGGCCCTTCGGCAACATCCCAGATGACGCTGGTGCGTGGGCCGGCCGTGCCCTGTTGTTCGCGCAGCGTGCCGATCGCCGTGCGGGCATTGACCAGGGGCACGCTTTTCACATTGGGATCGTGGCCGAACGACCAGATCTCGATGGCGGCCTTCATGGCCGTGCCGTCACCCTGTTGCAGCGGCACGATGGTGTCGTGCACGCCCTGGCGATAGGCTTGCAGCAATTGCAGCGAGCTGCCTTCGTTGCGCAGGCGCGAAATGCCTTGTCCCAGCGAACCGCCTTGCGGCAGGTTCTTGATGACTTCGCCACCGAAGCGCTGCACCACGCCAATTTTCTGCAGCGCGCTGGCCGCCGTGTCTCCCTTGTCGGACTGCGCCAGTCCGTCCAGCGCATCAAGCCGACCGGCCTGCACGATCCAGTCCGGCCGGGATGCCTCGGGCAGGCGCTCGCCAACGGCCGCCAGCATGTGTATCAGGCGTTGGTAGGGGTCGTCCGGCGTCAGCAGCGACGACAGCACCGCGCGCCGGGCCGTGCCGTCCGCCAGCAGATCGGGCACACGCGGGAAGATCTGGGTGAACTGGTACCACGCATCCAGTCCGTCGCTTTGGTAATGCTGCTGGAACTCACTGCGCCGCGCTGACCATTCCTTGCTGTTGTCCGTGGCGCGTCCCAGTTCGTCCAGGAAACCAATGGCGGCGCGCTCGCCCTCGGGCGTCAGCCCGGCGGGAATAAACGGCAGGTTCGGCTTGTCGGGAATATTCCAGAAGTCCGTCAGGCGCACCGGCTTGATGGTGCCCTGCAGGTCCACCCACGAGTAAAGCCAGGGGATGGGGCGGTTGGTCAGGTTGAGTCCGGCCAGCACCTGGCGCAGAGCGCGTCGCTCGTCATCGAGCAGCGGCTGGTTGTCCTGCCATGTCAGGTAATCGCGGTACATGTCGCCAAGCAGGATGGCGTCCATGGAGTCGCGCAGCGTCTGGTGGACGCTGGCAAGCAGCAGGGGCAGCTCGCTGCCAGGCGCGGGCAGCGCGTACACGCTACGGCCCGCGAGGGCGGCATCGATCAGGTTGATGCGCCGCACCAGCGTCTGCGCCCAGGCGGCAAGCAGCATGTCGTTGTTGCCCTTGGCCAACTGCGGCAGGCTGCTGATCAGCAGGGGGTCCAGATTGGCGGCGATGACCTCGCGATGGAATTCACGCGTGTAGTGATCCATCATGCGGCGCTCGACCTGGTTCACACGGCGCTGAAACGGCATCCAGTGGCGCTGCCATGGCGGCCGCTTCAGCAGCGTGTGTATGGCGCTGCGTTCGTCTTGCAGCGCATGCAGGTCCGTCGACATTGGCCCCGAGAAATCCGGGGTGTCCGACGTGCCCGCCGCCGCGGCGCGCAGTTCGTCCTGAGCGGTATTGCTGGCGTGCACCAGCAGCGACCCCACGCCCACGCACAGGCCCAGCCACGCCACCACGGCGGCATGGCGCAGCAAGCGGCGCCAATGGCGCCACCGCTCAACGGGCCGCCACGCGTGCCGCTGCGCGGGCAAGGCATGGTTGAACAGGCCGGCGCTGAACCAGTCGGCCTGGCTGCGGTCGCTGCCCGCCGGTTGCCCGGTCAGGAACAAGCCCTGCATCAACGGCGTTTCGGCATAAGGCGTCGCCTGGAACGCGGGTCGCATCACCTTGGCCAGTTGCCGGGCCAGGGGCACCAGGCGCTCGGGCAGGCCGAAGACGTCGGGCTCGGGCCGGCCCCGCACGCCTTGCAGCACGCGCAGGTCGAACATCCGGTGCACGATGTTGTTGAAGGCATCGTTGATGAACTGTCCCACGCTGGCAGTGGGCGTGGGATTCAGGAAGCCCATTGCCTGGTTGGTCAGGTCGGGCCCCAGGCTCTTTGCCCAGGCGGCAAAGCCGGGCAGCAACTGGCAGTCGGTCAATACGACATACACAGGAATGCGCGCATCGTAGATGCGGGTCAGTTCATCAAGGCGCTTGCGCAATCCCTGGCCTGTCTCGTTCAGGTCGGCATCGGCGCCGTTGCTCAGCCACGCCGCGTTGAAGGCCAGGATCAGGCCGTTCAAGGGTTCGCGGCGGCGCGTGCGCATCATCCAGTGCAGCAGACGGCGCCAATTCGGCGAATCAGGAACCTTGTGTTCCTGGCCCATCGCCGCGGTGGGGTCCAGCACGACGCCGTTGCGCAGCAGCCACCATTGCAGTTCGGCCGGATCGTCGCTACGGCCCTGTACGGGCGCCGAGCCCGCCGCGCGGCGCAGCAGTTCGGTCCTGGCGGCATCGTCGGGGCCCAGCACCATATACCAGGGCAGCACATACAGCGGCGAGCCGAAGCGCGACAGGCGCGACTGCTTCAGTGCGCTCAAGCCCGCGCGCCAGTCCATGTCCAGCCGTTCGGTGCTGACGGTGGTGCTGCCGACCGGGCGCGCCAGGCGCCGCCGTAGCCGCCAGGCCAGCCATAGCCCGCGCAGCCAGCGCAGCAGCACAAGGCCGATCAGTACACCCAGGAACAGGGCGATGGAGCGCCAGAGAGGCCAGCCCAGGTACAGGCCCAGCACCCAGCACGCCAGTGCCAGCAGTAGCAGTCCCAATAGCCAGGCAATCGCGACAAGCAGTTTTTTGATCATTGCACGAACAGCAGCGTTAGCATTTCAAGTCAGGCCAGGTCAGGAACGGGGTGCGGTGGGCACGGCAACGCGCGCCGCCTCGCCCGCAACACGGTGGTCCAGGTACAGGTACAGACCCAGCAGCAGGCACAGCGGCACGACCACCAGGAAAAAGGTCGCCAGCGACGGTCCGATGCCGCGGCGGTAGGGCGCCACTCTGCGCGCGCGGCCGCCCGCCTGCGGGAACAGCGGCAGGCTCGGGTCCAGCGCCGCCATGCCGCGCTCGGCGGCGATGCGTTCCAGCAGGGCCGCGCGGTACTCCGCCAATTCGGCGGGCGGACGATGCGTGTAGCGGCCGCTGAAGCCGGCCAGCAAGGCCAGCCCATAGACCTCGCGCACTTCCACGGCGTCATCAGGCAGGGCTTCCAGCTTTTCGAAGAACGCCACGCCGGCGCGCGTTGTCGAGAAGTAATGGCGCTGCAAGGGCGACAAGCGCCACGACGAATTGGCCGCCCAGTCGCGCGACATCGCCAGTTCGTCGATCCAGGCCACCACGGCGAACAGGCTGGCCTGCGCGTCGGCGGCGGTGAAGCCATGGGCCTGCACGCGTTCGACCGCGGCGTCCAATGACGCCTTCAGTTGGTTGCGCACCACCTCGGCGTCGGCGGGCGTGTCGGCGCCCGCGCCCGCGATCGCCGTGCGCGCCAACTCCATGGATGCGATCCAGATATTGCTCAGACGCACGTTGCTATCCTTTGATCACGATCAGTTCAAGCCGCAGGTCCGGCGGCGACTCGGGTAGCGACAGCGACAGGCGTCCATCACGAACGACCGCGTCCCAGCCATCCGACAGGCTTTCGATACGGAAATAGGCGCTGCCCGCACGGCGCGGCATGCCCAGCGGCAGCGTCTGCAGCGGAATGATCTCGATGCCGGGCAGTGAGCGCGTGACCAATGTTTCGATTTCGTCGGGCGTGCCGAGCTTGGCTTCCAGCACCATATGTTCGGCCAATTCCTTAGGCTCCAGGCCGCTGCGCGCCATCAGGTAATAGCGATGACGGGGGCCGAAGAACGCGGCCGGCATGTCGGCGCGGAAGAGGTTGCCCGCGGCGCCATCCTGCTCGAAGTGCACCAGCATCTCGGGCCCGATCGTGATCTCGTTCAGCAGGCGGCGCACCAGGTCCAGCACGCCCATGAACACGGCGCCGATATCGTTGTGCTTGTAGGGCGCCACCAGTTGCTGGTTGTCCCGCGTTTCGCCAAGCAGGTCGCAATATTCCGAGAAGGTGCTCAGCTCGCCCGCCAACTGCCGCAGAACGCCGTAGACGGCCCAGGGATGGGTCTGCCGGGCCTCGACCAGATGCGTGATCTGCGGGCCGTAGCGGTTCAGTACGGACAGGGCAAGCACCGGGCCGAACTGGCCGTCTTCACCGGAGCGGTTGGCAATGGGCTGCTTGAAGACTTCAAGCTGGCGGGCGCGCCCGATGACTTCGTCGCGCAATTCCATCAGCATGTGTTGCAGCGACGTGGACGCGGCCAGGTTCAGGCAGGGCGGCACGAAGCGGGGCGCCAGCCTGACGACTTCGCCATCCTGCTCCAGGCGCGCCAGGGGCATCAGGTCGTAATTGCTCAGCGCGCCAATCTCTTCTTCCCAGAACAGGCGCAGCACATACGTCATCAGGGTCACGCGCCCCGACGGGCCGCTGGCGTAGCGGTCGGGCACTTGTTGCGGATCGGCCGGCACCACCAGCCGCGCCTCTGCGCGCGCCGCGTCGTCCAGGTTTTCGTATTTCTGTACGCTGACCTGGTCCACGACATGACGGCGCAGGCCAACGTACAGCGTGCGCGGGCCCTGCGAGAACTCGGCCAGTTCGAAGCGCCGTGATTCGATGCGGGCGTTCCCCGGCATCTCGGTCAGCGTGCCGTCCTGCCAGCGCAGGGCCATATGGTCCACCACGACCTGCCGCGAGGCCAGGGCGGCTTCATTGATTTCCAGGGCGCCGAAGCCCCAGCACCAAGGCGCGGTCAGTTCCACCTGCCGATGCAGCAGGCGTTCGGTCCAGGCGTCCTGATACTGGAAATGATGGGGCTGCAGGAACAGGCCCTGATGCCAGAACAGTGGTTGTTTCAGATGCGTGCTCATGCTTTGCGTGATCGGTTCATTGTTTGGCCGGCGGGCTGCCGGCGGCGGGCGTCGTCGCGGGGGGCGTCACCAGCCCGCCAACGGGGCGGGTGGGCGTGACGGGCGGCGTACGGGTGCCGACTGCCTGAAGGATGCCGTCGGCGCCCAGGTGTAGTTCTATCTTCAGCGGCTCGGGCGACGCGTTGCGTGTCTTGACCACGATGCCGCTTGAATCCACTTCCACGCCGATGCGGTACAGCCGTGCGCTGCGCGTCGGGTCCAGATGGAAGTAGCCGGCCACCAGGCCCACGTACTTGGCGTTTTCAACGCGCGGCAGAGTGATCGTGCGGTTCTCGCCAGGCGACACGAACACGCGGTCGAGCGACAGCAGGCCCTTGGGCGGGGCGTCGGCCAGCAGCAGCGTGGACATCTTGGCCGAATTGGCGGCGTAGGGCGCGAACGCGCTGGGATCTTCCATCTGCACCACCGACAGCGCCAGCGTATGCGGCTGGTCGGTCGATTGATTCAACTTCGGGTCGGCTTCAATGGCGATCTGCACGCCGTCGGCCGCATACGTCCATTTCAGCGCCTTGAGCGCATCCTCTTCCGATGTGCCGCCCATCATGCTGTTCAGGGAACTGCACGAGGCCAGCGCAAGGGTGCACAGCGCGATGAACAACAGACGCGGGATCAAAGCCTGGAGCTTGAACATGGCGGCGCTCCTCAACTGACCAGCATCACGATCACCTGGCTGGGGGCAGCCACGATACCGACCGTGTTGTTGGCGTTCTGCGTGGTCATGCAGGTCAGGCGCACGCCCGGCGGGCCGCCCACCATGACCTTCATGCTGCCGGTCACGAACGCGGCCTCGCCCATGATCTCGCCGCAGGCCACGCCGCCACCCGCCGCGCCGGCCTGGTCGCCGTTGCTAAGCATGATGGTGCTGGCCTGGTTCAGCGCGGGCATGCCGCCTACCAGCACGTTCTCGACGATGCCGCCCGGGTCGGCCATGTCGCTCATGGCGATGTTGGGGTAGGGCATCGGGATTGGCGACGGCACCGCGGGCGTCAGGCAAACGTCGGGCACGGTTGCCGTGGTCATCGCACCGGCGTTATTCAGCATGAACATGGCATTCCCCTTTCAACCTATCTGCACCGAGCCGGCGTCCACGGCCACTCGGTCGCGCGCTTTCAGGTCAGCCGTTGCGGCATGTACCGACCAGTCGTCGTCGACGACGGTGCGTTGCGACCCTGCCGCCACGTCCTCGTGTCCGGCAACGCGGCGCATGCTCTGCCCCAGATGCACTTCGGCGCGGTTGGCAATTTCCAGGTGGTTCACGCTGACGTCCGTGCGGGTGTTCCACTGCGTATGCGCGGTGTCGCCCGCGGTGTTCAAGGTCCGGTAGCGAAGGTCCGCCTCATCCAGCGTGACCGTGGCGTGCTCGGCATTGATCTCCAGCGTGGGGCCGGCATCCAGCGCCACGCCCTCGGCCGCCTGGATCGTCAGCTTTCCCTCCGGCAACGATAGTTGCAGGTCGCCCGGCACTTCGACCCGAGCGGCGGATGCGGGCGCCCCGCGTTCCAGCACGGTCAGGATGTAGCCTTGGCCCGCGGCCACGCTGATGAGCGCCATATCGCCGACTTCGGGTTGCAGCAGGCAGCCCGCGGCGGGGGTGACCCAGATGGCGCCCGCGCCGGTCAATGCGGCGTAGCGGCGACCGTCGCGCATGACCAGCCGGGCGTGATGCAGGCGGGCGCCCTGGTCCGGCGAATAGGCCGGCGCGGCCTCAGGCTGGCTGACGGTAGGATCCAACGCGGGAAGTGGATGGTTCATTGAATGTCCAATGGCATCGGGGTTAAACGGGGGGGCGCCACAGTTCGGCGGCGCGTAATTCCGGGTCATCGCGGCGGACGTTTTCAAGCACGGTTTCGCGCCACGAAGCATCGGGCAGTTCAGCGGCGTGCAGGCGCGCGCCTGTCATATCGGCCCGCGAGAAATCCGCATGCGCGACACGCAGGTGCGACAGGTCGGCGTCCACCAGCTTGGTCTCGCCGAACGAGATGCCCGTGGACTGGGCGGCATAAAAGCGGGCGCCTTGCAGCGAGGCTCGCGCGAAGCTGGCTTTGTCCAGGCGAGCCTGGTCGAAGATGGCGCCGTCCAGCATCGCGCTATCGAAGCGCGCGTTCTGCAGGACGGCCTGGTAGAAAGACACGCCCGGGGCCACCAACCCGCTGAAATCGACATCGGCGGCCTGGACCCGGTTGAAGGAACATTGCGCCAGCACGGCGCCAGCCAGCGTGGAGCCCGTCAATTTGCTGTCCGGCAGGTGGCTTTGCCGCCAGACCGCGCCCGAAAGATCCAGGCCGGACAGGTCGCAGCGCGACAGCCATGCCTTGTCGACTTTGGCCGTTCTCATCCGAGCGCCCGGGAAGGCGGTGTTCTGGGCGGCCAAGCGGGTCAGTTCAGCCAGGTGGAAATCCGCGTCCTGCCATACGCAATCCATCATCCAGACCTTGATGGCCTTGGTTTCGCGCCATGACACGGCATGGCCGCTGCAGGCGGTGAAGGACGCCCCATCCAACGCCACGCCGTCCAGGCTGACGTCGTCAAGCCGGCAACGGTTCCAGACGGTCTTGCGCATGTCGGCGCTATCGAAACGGGCGCCGCGCGCATCCAGGTTGGCCAGGCGCAGACCGGACAGATCGGCATTGCGGAAGTCGACGCCGGCCAGCGCGTCGGGCGCCAGCCGTTCGCCCGCGCGCAAGGCTTGCAGCAGCGCGTCGCGGTTCTGGGTCGCGTCACTCACGGCCGTAATCCTCCAGCAGGCGGCAGCGCGTGAGCAGGGCCTGGTCCAATTGCACGCCTTGCGCGGTCGCGGTGCGGGTATCGGCCGCGTGCAGGTTGGCGCCGGTCAGGTCCACGTCCTGCAGCACCACCTGGCGCAGCCGGGCCTGCATCAGGTTGGCCCCGCGCCAACTGGCCTGCGTGATGCGGCTGCCGGTGAAGTCGCAGACGCGCGCCACCAGATGCCAGGCGTCGGTGCCCGACAGGTCGCAGTTCTTCAGAAACCCACGGTCCATGCGCGTTTCGCGCAGCGTGGCCTTGCCCAGATTCGTATCCTGCAGACTGGCTTTGTCCAACAGCGCGCGGTTCAGGTTGGCGCGGCTCAGATCGGTGCCTTTGAGCGTGCGCAGCTGCGCCATGCTGGCGCCGTCGTAACGCGAACCCGCAGCCTGGCAGGTCATCAAGGTCGCGCCCTGCAGGTCGGCGCCATCCAGGGTGGCGTCCTCCAGCACGCACTTGCTGAACATGGCTTTCGGGAAACGGCTGGACGCCGCATCGATGGCGGCAAACCGGCAC
Source organism: Achromobacter sp. JD-1 (assembly GCF_038594925.1). Lineage (NCBI taxonomy): Bacteria > Pseudomonadati > Pseudomonadota > Betaproteobacteria > Burkholderiales > Alcaligenaceae > Achromobacter > Achromobacter sp. JD-1. The sequence continues at coordinate 9,852 of NZ_JBCGCS010000021.1, forward strand.
GCGGTGAAACGCGCGTCCTGGCCCTGGGCCTGGCGCAGAACGGCCTTGTCGAAGTCGCATTCCTTTGCCTGCGCCGTGGCCCACCGGGTGGCGGACAGATCGGCCTGGGTGAACACGCATTTCTCCATGCGGGCTTGTGTAAAGTCCGCGCCGGGCAGCTTCGCGCCGGCGGCCTGGCACCCCTTCAGCAGGGCGCGGGGGAAACGGGCGCGGCTCAGTTGGGCGTCCCCAAGATCGCAGTCTTCCAGTTGGCAGTCAGTGAAATCCACGCCTTCCAGATTGGCGCCGCGCAGCACGCAGCCGCGTAGCAGCGAGGAGCTGAGGTCCAGGCCGGCCAGGTCCACGCCGCTCAGGTCCAGCCCCTGCAATTCGCACCATTGCGCCGAGGCGTGCCGCGCGTGGTGGTCAAGCAGGGCCTCGCGGTCCAGCACGGTGCGGGGGCCGCGCGGCATGGCCTCATCCGGCAAGGGCAGTGGCGGCGGTTCCTGGGCCTGTAGCGCTTCTGCCTGCTTGGAGATTTTCTTCGCGTTCAGTTGCAGCGCGTCCATCTTGATCTGGAAGGCCTGGTAGCGTTCCATCAGCGCGGCCTTGGCGTCGGGCGGCAGCTTCATTTTTGCGACGGCGTCGGCGGGGTCCAGCACGACGGGCGGCCGGGCACGCGAACGCGCCAGCGCGGCGTCGTAGTCAAGACCGTGGGCGCGCCATTGCTCGCGCGTCTCGGCTTCGCCAGCGGCCAAGGCATCGGCCACGTATTGGCGCACGGCAGCCTTGAACGCCGTCGGTTCCTTGGGCCATTCGGGGGGCGGCAACGCCAGCGTCTTGGGCGGGGCATCGCTTTGCGCCATCTTGGCTTGCAGTGACCCCAGGCCGTAGCGCTGCATGGTCTGGTCGGTTTCGGCAATGGCCGATGCGCGGGTGTCAGCCAGGGTCTTGGCGACCGTCGCCCGATGCGCGGCCGCCGCCTTGCCCATCTCTTCGACCGCCTTGCCCGCCGCGGCCGTTTTCGCGGCGGCCTCGGGGCCCGGCTCGGGCGCGGCCAGCGTTTGCGCTTGCGCCGGCGTCGCGGTCTCGCCGGCCTCTTGCCACATCAGCGCCCAATGCTGGGTGGTTTGCGGCGGCTCGCTCATGCGTTCGGTGAAGATGCCCAGGCCGAGCACGTCTTCCGCGTCCTCGCGCCGCGTGGCGAATTCGCCCCGGTACAGCACCAGCACGCGCTCGTCGTTTGGCAGCAGCCACACGGTGTCCAGGTCCAGCGGCACTTCCACGCGCCGCTCGGGCGCCGCATCGGTGCGCACCAGCACGCGCGGCCGCAAGCCGGGCAGGGTGCCGCGTTGCAGCGGATGGTCGGGGTGCATGTTCTCGGCGAACCAGCTTTCGTCGCCGCGCCAATAGCCTTGCTGGCATTGGTCCTGCGCGAAACGGTCGAACCAGCGCGGGTCGGTGTCGTCGGGCAACCAGGGCAGGCGCGCGCGCTGCCAGCGCTTGTCCAGCGTGCCTAGCCAACGGATCTGTTCAGGCGCGCCCTGGGCCAGCACGCCCAGGCTGGCGGGGCGGGGGACATCGCCGGGCCGCAGCACCGGTGCGTTGGGGTCTTCGACATTGGGCAGAGCCACGCCGTCGGCCTGGTCCGCTTGGGCGCAATGGCCGCGCCCGTGCGGATTGGCCGCCCAGCCCTTGGCGCCGTAGGCGCGTGCCAGGCCGATGGGCATGTCGGTGTAAGGCTGCGGCGCGCTGGGCTGCCAGCCGGCAACCCCGCGCGACCAATAGCGGTCGCCCAGCACCAGCACTGATTTTTCCAGGCTGCCCACGCCGGCGCGCACGGTCAGGCCGGTCACCGGCCTGCCTTGCGGCGCCTTGGCCGCGCCAGCCACCCCAAAGCCGCCACGCGATTTTTTTTGCGCCAGGTCGAAGGGTTCGTCAGTGAAAAGCGCCGTCAGCGTTTTCCAGGCCTCCGGTTCAGACAGGCGCGTGCCGTCCGCGCCGCAACAGTAGCCTACCGTCACGGTCAGGGACGACTGCCCCCCGCGGGATTGATATCCCAGCAGCAGCATGGCGTCGGCGGGTTTGTGCACGTGCATCGCGTTATCCGAGCATGACGACGACGCCGTTGATCGTGACGTCTCCGCCTGTTGTCACCGCCACGTCCGCGGTGGCGGTGAGTTCAATCGACGGGCTGGTGATGGACGCGCTGGCGCTGGTCAGGTTGACGGTCGAGATGCCGCCTTCGACCAGCGTTTCCGTCAGGCTGGTCACCGTGGCCTTGGTCCAGCCGTCAAGCGTGGCGATCGAGCTGTTGAGTGTGGCGCCTGCCGGTTCCAGCGACAGCGACGACGCCACCGAGCCCATCCAGGCGTCAGGCGTGAAGAGCTTGTAGGTCTCCAGCGCCGTGGTCTTCATCATGCCGACTTCCTCGGTCTTCTCCGCCAGGATGCCGTTCCATTTTCCGGCGACCCACTTGGTGAAGGCGTTGGCGTAATTGGCGTTGTCGCGCACGATGTTCTTTTCCAGGAGGTTGATCTCCTTGGCGGCCACGCACTCCATGCTCAGCTTCACGCCCAGCGTCGATTCGAAGGTCGCGGCCTCGTTGAATTCCACTTTGCCGCCGAAGAAGTGTCCCAGCGTCAGGGCTTCCACGCTTTCGATCTTCATGCCCATGAAGTTCTCGACCACAATCCCGCCGCTCTGTTCCACCGAAATGCCAGAAGGCATATCCTGCGCTTCCGAACCCAGGAAGTTGGCCTGGGTTTCGTTGGAGTCGGATCCCGCGCACACGCGGTAGTGGCCCGGCACTTCAATCAGCATGCTGCTGCCGGCATACAGTTCGCCGTGCAGCTCGGTCTTCAGATGGAAGCCATCGTTCACGCCTTCCTCGTCCGACTGGCCCAGGTTCATCGAGGAATCCTGCGTGGGGCTGTACAGCCGGATGGCCGGTGCGCCGTCACCGCCCGGCTGAGCGTCGGCCAGCACCATGGTGTTGCCGCCGGGCGTGCCGATCCTGTGGTGCGCCGAGTTCTGGGCGTTGACCACGCTGGGCGCTTCGGTATTGGGCAGCGACGAGACGATGACCGGGCGATCCGGATTGCCGTTCAGGAACGCGATCAGCACTTCCGTGCCTTCACGCAACGGAAAATGCATGCCCGCATCCGACAGGCCTTGCGACGACGCGCCGCCCGCATACGGCGTGGCCATGCGTACGAAGGCGGAATTCTGTTCCCCGTCGTAACGCTGCTTGGTGAACAGGAAACGGATCTTGTACAGGCCGTCGGGGTCCGGCTGCGCAAACCGCCGGGGTTGTCCGGGCGTGGCGATGTCGACAAAACCGTTGACCAGGCGGCTGACCTGCGGCACTGGCGTAATGCGCGGGGCGCGGTACTGCAGCGGGGGCGACGAAGGATCGTCGGCGTCCAGCCAGCGCGGCAGCGCCACGAAGTGCGCCCGGTAGGCGGGGATATCGGTTTGGGGCGACGTTTCTACCGTCTGCGTGCCCTCGTGCCTGACTTCGATTACGTAGTACTGCCGCGCGTCAACGCCGCGCAGGTATTCCGACACCGCCAGCAGCCTTGCCGCACGGACGCCGGGTGTGTGCGCTTCGCCTTCCAGGCGCACGCGCTGGCAGGAAAGCTCCTGCGCGCGCCAGCCGGCAAGCGTCGAGCCCGAGATGGCCGAGGTGCTTTCCAGCTGTTCGAAATGATCGTCCGACTGATGGATCTCGCCCAGTCCCAGGGCCGTGGCGGGCTTGGGCACGCTGGCCTGGCTCGACAGGGTCAGGGTGGTGTTGCCCTGCTCTTGCGAATCGTGCAGCACCACCATGTTCGGCGTCAGGCCGACACGCCGGTTCAATTGCATGATGGCGATCTCACGCACGTCGGGATCGATCATGCCCCGTGGGTAATACACGGCGGTGTCGAGGTCGGCGGGCTGCTGCTCAACGCTGTTGGCAAACACCACCGACTCCTGCTCCGACCCTTGCTCGAACCAGAAATAGACGCCGTAGTATTCCAGCTTGCGCATCAGGAAATCCAGGCAGGTTTCCTCGAACTGGCAGGTGAAATCGGCCTGCGTCTGCGTCAGTTGCGTCGCGGCGATGCGGTAGTCGTAGGCCGTGTCGTCGTTGCTGTAGGGTTCGGTCAGGCCGGCATAGCCGAGCAGTTGCTTGATCAGGTCGGCCAGGTCGCGTTTCAGGTAGATGTCCGACCAGCGCATGGAACGCAGGCGCGCAAGCCGTGGCTCCAGCACCACCTGGTAGTAGTAGTGGGTTTCGTCGCGCCCCTGCTCCGCGCCCTGGGTAATGATGCCGTGCCATTGGCGCAACGTGCCGTCCGGCGCCTTCGCGGTCAGCGTGGCGGGCTGGTCCAGCAGCTTCTCCAGGGCCAGGTTGCCTTGCGCGACCGCGAAGGTGATATCGAAACGATACGGCCGCGACACTGCCTCGGTGCCTTGCCAATGCGTCACGATGACGTTGGCGGCAGGCATCGCCTGGCCGTGCAGCATGGATGTCAGCGCGGCGCAATCGAAGGCATAGTCGTAGGCGTTGGACATTATGCCGAGGCCTCCGTCGGGGTGATCTTCCAGCCGCCGTCCGTGTCGGCTTCGACATGCAGCGCGCTAAGCGAGCGGCCCTCGGCCAGGGCGGACAGGACCGTGTCGGACAGCACCGGCGTCAGGCTCTTGCGCAGGATGAAGTCGATATTGCGCGCGCCGCTGTCGACTTCCGTGCAACGCGCGGCGATGGTGTCGGCCACGGTGGGTTCGAACGTCAGCGCAATCCGGTTGGCGGCGGCAAGCCGCTGCTGCAGCTTGGCCAGCTTCAGCTTGACGATGCCCGCCAGTTCGGACGCCGGCAGCGTGTAGTAGGGCACGACCGTCATGCGGGCCAACAGGGCCGGCTTGAAGTGCCGCGCCAGCACCGGGTGTATGGCGCTTGCCAGCGTGTCGGGATCCGGACGCCCGTCTTGCGTCAGGCGGGTGATTTCCTCGGTGGCCAGGTTGCTGGTCAGGAACACCACCGTGTTGCTGAAGTCGATGATGCGGCCTTCGCCATCGGCCAGCGTGCCCTTGTCGAAGACCTGGTAGAACAGGTTGACGACGTCCAGGTGGGCCTTTTCCACTTCGTCCAGCAGCACCACCGAGTAGGGCCGTTTGCGCACGGCCTCGGTCAGCACGCCGCCTTCGCCGTAGCCCACGTAGCCCGGGGGCGAACCCACCAGCCGGCTGACCGTGTGCTTTTCCTGGAACTCGCTCATGTTGATCGAGACCAGGGCCTGATCGCCGCCGAACAATTGGTCGGCGATGGCCAGCGCGGTTTCGGTTTTACCCACCCCGGACGGGCCGACCAGCAGGAATACGCCCATGGGCTGCTGCGGATCGCGCAGGCCCGATTGCGCGGCCTTCACGGTGGCGGCAATCTGATCCACGGCATGATCCTGCCCGCGTATGCGTTCCTTGATGTGGTCCGCCAGGGCCAGCACGCCGTTGACCGCGTCGCGCTGCATCTTGCCCAGCGGCACGCCGGTCCAGTCGGAAACCACCCGCGCCACGGCGTCGGGGTCGGTCTCGATGAACACCAGGGGCTCTTGGCGTTGCAGCGCTTTCAATTTGGCACGCGCTTCTTCGAGTTGCGTGTTGAGGGAGGCGGCATCCTCGGCATTCACGTCAGCGGCGGCCTGCGGGGCGTCATCGGACGGCAACGCGCTGTCGTTTTGTTGAGCCTTCGCCTCGGCGGCCGCCTCGGCCTCGCCGACCTTGCGGCGCAGGTCTAGGACGGCTTGCGCGGCGTCGCGCTCTTCGGTCCAGCGCGCGTGTAGCGCGTCACGGCTGCTTTCCAGTTCGGCGCGCTCGGCGGTAATGGCTTCCAGGCGCTCGCTATGGCTGCCGGGTTCGTAGCGCACATCGCGCGCCAGCGCCTGGCGTTCGCGTTCCAGGCCCGCCAGGCGGCTTTCCAGGTTCTCGAGTTCGGCCGGCTTGATACCCAAGCCAATGCGCACGCGCGCTGCCGCCGTGTCCAGCAGGTCAACCGCCTTGTCGGGCAACAGGCGGCCGGTGATGTAGCGGTTGGAAAGTTCGGCCGCCGCCACGATGGCGTCGTCGCGCACCGTGACGCCGTGGGCGGCCTCGTAGCGGTCTTTCAGGCCACGCAGGATCTGCACGGCGGTGGGCACGTCCGGCTCATCCAGCTTGACGACCTGGAAGCGGCGCGCCAACGCCGGATCTTTCTCGAAGTACTTTTTGTATTCGCTCCAGGTGGTGGCGGCAATGGTGCGCAACTCGCCGCGCGCCAGCGCCGGCTTGAGCAGGTTGGCGGCGTCGGAGCCACCGGTCTGGCCGCCCGCGCCGATCAGCATGTGGGCTTCGTCGATGAACAGGATGGTGGGGCGCGACGCGCCCTTGATCTCGTCGATGACGCCGCGCAGGCGGTTTTCGAATTCGCCCTTCACGCTGGCGCCGGCTTCCAGCAAGCCCAGGTCCAGGCCCAGCAGGCGCGTATCGCGCAGGAACTCGGGCACGTCGCCATTGATGATGCGCAGCGCCAGGCCTTCCACCACCGCGGTCTTGCCCACGCCAGGCTCGCCCACGCAGATGGGGTTGTTCTTGCGGCGGCGCGCCAGGATGTCGATCATCTGGCGGATTTCGCTGTCGCGCCCGAACACCGGGTCGATCTTGCCGGCGGCGGCTTTGGCCGTGAAGTCTTCGCAGAAGCGGTTGATGGCGGCATCGCCCGCGGCGGCGGGGCGGGCCGAGCCACCCGAGGCCGAGTCCGCGATCTGCGTGCTGGCCTCGTTCGAGCCGTTGACTATCGTGTCGAAGTCGCTGGTCAGCTTGTCGCGCGAGATGGCGCGCAGCGTTTCGGCGTAGCGGGTGGCCGCGCCGTAGTAGCTAAGGCGCGAGACCAGCGCCAGCAGCATGGCGCCGCTGCGCACGCGGCTTTCACCCAGGGTGATCGAGGCGGTCAACCAGGACTCCTGCACCCACTCCGTGAGCAGGCCCGCGAACACCGGACGGCCGGGGTTGCCGTTCTTCAACTGAGCCAGGCTTTCGTCAAGCTGCGCGGTCAGGCGCAAGGGGTCGATATCGAAATGGGCCAGGATGCGATGCACGTCGCCGCCGGGCTCTTCAACCAGCCTGCGCAGCATGTGTTCAATGGCAATTTCGTAATGGTTGCGGGCCAACGTCAAGCCGGCGGCGCCTTCAAGCGCGGCCGAGCAAGTGGGGTTCAGGCGTGCGAACAGGGGTTTCAGTTCCACCAGCATCATTGCAAAGGCCTCTCGGAGATTTGTGTGGATTCGGGTTCAATCGGCAGGAAGATCTGGTCGTAGCGTGGCCACGGCCCCGTGGTGTCACCGGGTTCCTGCTCCGGCAGCCACGTGTTCAGTCCCAACGTGTGCCAGCCTTCGCCCAGGCTTGCGCCGGGCCGCTGGGGGGCTACATTCAACGCCAGCTCGCAGCGCAAAGGCGTTTTCAGATACAGCGCAATGGCGTTCACCAGTTCGGTGTAACGCTCGGTGCCTGGCAGCAGACCCGCCAGGCGTTCGGCCGATACGGGGCCGACATGCACCCGCAGGGCGCCTGCGCGTTCGTCGATGCGGCTGCCCAGCAGGGTGTCTTCCCCCAGCCGGCAGGCCTGTTCGCCCAGCAGGCATTGCGCGGGTTCGGGGATGGACACCGTTTCCGTCACGCAAGGTTCCACTTCCACCGGCAGGTTGTCCAACAGGCCCGACACGAGCGACTGCAGGCCCAACGCCGAGCGGGGGAACTGGTTGAAGTTGCCTGCATGCGGAAGCAGGGCGCGCGCCGCCTGCCAACGCGTCCCGCGTTTGCCACTCAGGCCGACCAGGGCCAGCAACTGATCCAGCCGCGAGGCGTCGCGCCGTTCAGCGACGGCCAGCCACAGGCGGTTCTTTTCCCAGGCGCGGAACAACAGCGGATACAGCGCTGCGTGAATGATGTCGAGAAAGTCCCGCGAGGTGGAGTTGCCTTGCAGGTACTGGTCGATCAGGTCTTCGGTATAGAAGGTGGGCAGCGGCGAGGTGACCCCGTACAGCCCGAAGAAATTGGCGGTGATGCGGTATTTGCCCGCCTCGTCGCGCTCGATGGTTTCGATATCGTGGTCGGGAAAAGACAGGGACACCGCCGGACGCACGCGGACATCGCGGTTGAACACCGCTTCGTCGGGGTTGCGTAAACGCAGCAGGCGCAACGCCTGGAAGAAGGCGTAGCGATGGCCTTCTTCCAGCAGCGGATCGGTGTGCGATACCGCTACAGCAGGCGATAGCGGCCGATCTTGGCGGGCCATGTCAGGGTCTCTCCGTTGACGGTATCCACCAGCGTCAGAGCGCTGAAGGTGTTCAGGGCGATGGTGCCGGCCAGGAATTCGTCCAGCACGGTGCCGAACAGGAACAGGCTGCCCGGCCCGGGGAAATGGTCACCCCGGCATTCGATGCGCACTTCGCTGCCTTGCACGGGCATGCCGCGCACGATGCGCCGTGCCGACTCGACGCTCACGCTGGTAATGGCTTCGATGCTGCGGCGCGCGGCCGCATTGCGCTGCGCGTCCACCTGGCGTGGCGGGACGTAGAGCGACAGCAGATCGCGCAGTTGTCCTTCGCTGGCGAGCGCCAGGTGGTTGGCGTTCAGGTGCGACAGCACGCGCCACAGCAGCGCGCTGTCGATGACGGGCGGGCAATGCGGGGTGACGCCATGGATGTTGCGAAAGCCCACGCGGGGCGGCGAGTTATCCGTGGGTTCGCAAATATCGCCCAGGCGCAGGCCTTCGGGCAGGTCGCCGTGGGTGCAGGTGAGCCGCGTGGAAAGCGTTTGCAGCTGCGGCATGCCGCCTTCGGCATAGGGCAGGCTCAAATAGTGGTCGTAGCCGCGATGCAGGGCGGAAGGCCGGATGCTGATGTTGTACGAGGCCTGGTCGCCGCCGCGAAAAGCGGAGAAGGGATGGTATTCACGCTCGGCGCCGTCGGCGCCGCGCGCGCTGACGGCATCCACGGAAAAAATCCGCTCGGCGGCCTTGCTGGTGCGGGCCACGGGATGGATGCGGTAGTCCGGCTGCAGGTGGTCCATCCGGATCGGGTGAGCGTCCTGGCTGAACAGATTGGCCGCCGGCGTCGCGTTCATGATGAAGCTGGAGGCGCCGACCGCGGGCGCCCAGTCCGGCACCTGGTCGAACATCAGCTGTATCGAAAAGCCGGTTGCGGCGCCGCGCGCGGTCCAGGTGGACAGGCCGGTGAAATCCAGGAACAGCAGCTTCTCGGGCAGGGCGAAGTACTCGTGCAGGACGCGCCAGGCCGGGTGCGCGCCTGGTGGCCACGGCAGCAGTTCAAGATCGGGGCGCAGGCCCGCGGGCTCGATGCTGGACGGCGGCAAGACGGTGATGGGGCCATTCTCGGCGCTGACGCGCACCTCGCGCACATAGCGTTGCAGCAGCAGGAACAGCCGCGCGGCATCGGCGGGGGCGTCGCCCAGGAACATGCGTAGGCGGTCGCCTTTCCAATCGGCCGCGGCGGGGCCCGACATCGTGAATTGCAGGCGCAGCGAGCGCGGCCGCGTGCCGCCGCCTTCCCACTGCACCGACTTCAGTTCGACGGGTTCAAGCGTGACGGGAAACGAGGCGCGAAAAATCGTGCGTTGTCCGTCCACGGGCACCGAGGCGAACTCGGTGCCGGCGGGTATCGTGACAGGCCCTTCCAGCGTCGAACGCGGCTCGTAGCGCATGATGGTCATGCAGGGCAACGGCCGCAGCATGTGGGGGAACAACAATTGCGCAAGGTTCTGGATGAATTCGGGGAAGTCGTCATCCAGACGATGGCGGATCAAGCCGGTCATGAAGGCGACGCCCTCGAGCAGACGCTCGACGTCGGGGTCGCTTGCGCTATCCGCGCCCAGGAGCGGCGCCAGCGCGGGGTTGCTCGCGGCGAATTCAGCCGCAAGCGTGCGCAAATAGCCCAGTTCCTGTTCGTAGTAGCGGTTCAACATGCCTTATTGCCTTCGCAGTGAAACTTTGCCGTTGGACGCCACGTGCGACGCCAGCCGCACGGGAATTTCGCGGTCGTCCACCGCGATGAAACCTGAGATGGCGAAGCCCAGGGAAAGGACTTCGTCCTGCGTATTGGTGAAAGCGATCTGCGGCTGGCGCAGACGCGGTTCGTAACGCTGGATCATGCGGCTGATGTCCTCGATCATCTGCGTGGTCGTGCCGCTGCTGAACGAGCCCGCCAGATTGGTGAAGTCAGGGACGCCGAACGACAGGTCGATCGGCACGCTGCCCTGGCGTGTATTCAGGATGCGGCGCAAATGGTCCAGAATCGAGTCGACAAGAATCTCCGCCCGCGTGATGTGCGAACGTTCAACGTCCGAACCCAGGCTGGCGATGCGTTCAAGCAGGCGGTGTTCTCGCATGGGAATGCTGGCAGGGCGGGCGCGTGCGCCCGCCGCCCGCCATTACGCCTTCGGCGCGAGCCAGGAGTCTTCGGACTCGATACCGTCGGGTTCCCACGTCCAGACGATCTTCTCGTAGGTCAGCTCAACATCTTCCATGTGACCCAGTTGACGATTGTCGGGCTGCAGGCAGTTCGGCACCCACAGGCGCGTACCCACGACCACCGCGTTCGTCAACTGGATGGTGTAGTACTTCTCTTCCGTGCCCTTGGGGCTGATGCGGTAGAACTCCAGCGTGACGTCCTTGAGCTGTTCGCCCGAGCACAGCGCCTGGTAGATCTTCGGCGACGACTTATCGATTTCCTTGACGAAGGTCAGGCCCAGATGCTGGCGCTTGCCCGAGGGCAGGCCGGACTGCGGGTTCTTGGGGATCTCGATCTTGTGTTCGACCGCTTGCACCAGGATCTTTCCCTGGTGCCCGCTGATTTCGCAAGAGCCTTCGATCTTGCCCTGGTTCTGTCCTTCAAGCGTGAGGTAGCACGGCATTGCCATGGTAAATTTCTCCTTGCAGTTGTTGAGTCTGAATGCAATTGCAAACGAAACTGGCGGCGTGCCGGTGGCAGCCGGCACGCCAGTTCCGCTGGATCATCGGCTTAGCTCTTATCGAGTTTGCCCACCAGCGACAGCGTGAAAGACGCACCCATGTACTTGAAATGGGGACGAACCTTCAGGCCCACGCGATACCAGCCGGGATCTCCCTCCACGTCCGATACCGTGATTTCCGCCTGGCGCAGCGGACGGCGGCTACGCACGCCCGGCGCCGGGTTATCCATATCGGCCACGTATTGGCGAATCCAGTTGTTCAGCTCCGATTCCAGGTCGGTTTTTTCCTTCCAGGTACCGATGTTTTCGCGCTGGATCACCTTGATGTAGTGAGCAAGGCGGCTGACGATGAAGATGTAGGGCAGTTGCGTGCCCAGCTTGTAGTTCAGCTCCGCGTCCTTGCCTTCCTTGTTGTTGCCGAAAAACTTGGGCTTCTGCACCGAGTTGGCCGAGAAGAACGCCGCGTTGTCGGTGTTCTTGCGCATGGTCAGCGCGATGAATCCCTGCTCGGCCAATTCGAATTCCCGGCGTTCCGAAATCAGCACTTCGGTCGGAATCTTGCTCTGGGTTTCACCCATGGCCTCGTAGTTGTAGACGGGCAGGTCGCCCACCGTGCCGCCACCCTGGGGGCCGATGATGTTGGCGCACCAGCGGTACTGCGCAAAGCTGTCCGACAGGCGGCTGGCGAAGGTGAACGCCGCGTTGCCCCACAGGAAATCCTTGTTTCCGCCCGACACGTCTTCGTTGTAGCGGAACTTCTTGCTGGGCACGGTATCGTCGCCGTAGGGCACGCGCAGCAGGAAGTTGGGCATGGTCAGGCCCACGAAGCGCGCGTCTTCCGTCTGGCGGAAGGCATTCCACTTGGTGTATTGCGGGCCTTCGAAGACCGCCGAAAGATCCTTCAGGTTCGGCAGGTCGGCAAACGAATCCATGCCGAAGAACTGCGGGCCGGCCGACGCAATGAACGGCGTGTGCGCCATGGCGGCCACGCTGGCGATCGATTGCAGCAGCTTGACGTCCTGGCCACCGGGGCTGAAGGCGTAGTTGCCGATGATGGTGCCGAAAGGCTCGCCGCCGAACTGGCCGTATTCGGCGGTGTAGACCGCCTTGTACAGACCGGAGCGCGTGATGTCGGAGGCATCCTCGAAGTCTTCCAGCAGCGCCTGCTTGGAAACGTTCAGGATTTCGATACGGTTGTTCTCGCGGAAGTCCGTGCGGTCGATCAGGAACTTCAACGAGCGCCACGAGGATTCCAGCTTCTGGAATTGCTCGTTGTGCATGATGGCGTCGACCTGACGACACAGCTTGCGGTCCAGTCCGGCGATCATCTCGTCGATCAGGCCCTGGCTGACCTTTTCCTGCGAGCGGCTGGGCTCAAGCAACTCGGCAACAAAGGCCTCCAGGCCCTGGCGCGTAATCGAATAGGCTTCGTCGCCCGGCTTGACGCGGGTGGATTCGATCAGCTGATCAATCAGCGAACCGCCTTCCTGTGCCGCGCCTTGCGCGCCTTCTTGCTGTTGCGGGGATTCCTGGCTCATCACTTACTCCTTGGCCTTGCCCGACTCAGCGTCGGATTCCTGTACGCCCAGTTCGCCCAGCAGCCGCTCGCGGGCGCCTTCGTCCTGGATCAATGCCTGCAATTTCTTGCGGAATTCGGGCAGATTGCCCAGCGGACCCTTCAACGCCTTCAGGGCTTCGCGCAGTTCGATCAACTGGCGCAGTTCGGGCACCTGGCCCACCAGCGCATCGGGCTCGAAGTCGCGCAGGTTCTCGAACTTGAGCGACACGGGAATCGCCTCGTCGGATTCACCTTCGGCAAGCCGGTTCGGCACCGACAGCGTCAGGTTCAGGCCCTGCGCCTTGAGCACGTCGTTGAAGTTGTCCTTGTCTACCTGGATGGGCTTGCGCTCGTCCAGCGGGGTTTCGGTTTCCTGCAAGGTGAAGTCGCCCAGCACCAATTGCTTGAGCGGCAGTTCGACTTGTTCCTGTGCGTCGCCGGTGGCCGGCTTGTAGACAATATTGACGCGTTCCTTGGGGGCTACTGATCCTTCATTGGCCATGGTTCTCTCCTAGGTTCCGGTGGGTCAGGCGGCGGCGGTTGACTGCGAAAGTTGCCAGGCGGCCCGGCAATCCAGGCTGGCCAGTTTGGCCAGCAAGGGATGCGAGGGCCCGGCGTCTTCCGCGCCGTATCGCAGTTCGACGGCCGCCGCCAGGGCAAGGGCTTCCCGGGCAAGCTCCGGTTCCCATTGCTGCAGTCGGTGGGCGTCGAGTTCATCAATCAGGGGGGCCATCAAGGCGCGAATATCCGCGCGGCCGTCAAAACGGTGCAGCAGCGAGCACTGGGCCAGCCGCAGGCGAAAGCGTTTGCGCAGCCCTTCCGTGCGCCGCGCCGCGTCCTGCAGGCGGTCCAGGGCGTCGTCCAGGCGTCCAGCGGCCGCATCGGCCTCGGCCGCCGTGGAGATCGATTGCAGGTCGTCGGCATCGTCGTGGCCGGCAGACGCGCCTTCGCCGCCGCGGGTAAAGCTCTCCAGCCAGGCAAGCGTCTGGGCATCGGCGAAAGGCTGGCCGTCGTTGAATTTCATGCTGGCCAGTTGGGGCAGGCGGGCGATCAGGCGGCCGGTCTCGAAGCCGACGCAGGCCGCGGCATCGGCGGCGCCCAAACGGGTCAGCGCGGCATGGCTTGCGCGGTTCAGGTCCAGCCAGTAGCGATGCGTGGTCAGGTGCGACTCCGCAAACTGCACGACGGCCTGCGGTTCGCCTGTCTGCGCGATCTGCTCGAAGCTGCTCACGATCTGCAAGGGCGGCGGCATCAGCAAGGTGACGCCGCCTTGCACGGGGGGCGCCTGTTCCAGCGTGGCCCAGGCGCAGACGCGATTCAGGCGGAACAACAAGGGCAGCGTGGGCTGTGTCTGCAGATACCAGTCGACCAGCGGGCGCAGGCCTGTCAGCGCCGCGTCGGCGGCAGCCCCCGGGTCGGCGCCCGCGGCAGGAGGCGTCGCGATGCTGGCGGGCGGCGGCGCAACCGATCGGTTGGTCGCGGGCTGGGCGGGCGCGATGGCGGGCGCGTTCGCGGGAACGACCCCGGGGGTCTCCTGCGGCGCGGCGTCAATGGCGGGTGCGGGTTGCGGGGGCGCTTCGACGGGTAAATTCCGCAGCGCGGAACGCAGGCCATAGAAGGCGGGGGCTTCGTCATCGTGGCGCTGCCATTCGCTGTCGAGCGCTTCCCAATCCTCGAGCATGGCCGCGTGCGCGGCGGCCGGCATGGCGGCGTAGCTGTCGCGTCCCGCCTGCAGGCGTTCATTCAAGTGATCCAGCAGCCACTGGATTTGATTGCGCCGGCCGCGCATGCGCGTGGCGGGGGGCGACATATCGTCCCAGTAGGTCGTGACCAGGTCGCGCAAGACACGGATGCCGTTGCCCAGGCCCGTCAGGCCTGACGTCTCGAGCAGGCCGGCGGCCAGCCAGGCGCCCACGGCCAGATCCTTGCCTTCCTGCTGAAGGATGCCGTTGGCCAACGCCACCACCGATGTCCAGTCCACGGCCGTGCTTGCGTGGATGTCGGTGAGTTGGTCGATGTGTGCTTTCAATGCCGCGAAAGCCTCGCCGTCGCGCGGGCTGACGCCGGCGGGATGGTCGGCCTGGATGGGGTGTTGCCCCACGTCACGGTCAAAAAGCACAGCAGACAAAATGTATCACCTAGGTATTGAAAAGATACGAATCGGCGTTCCTGCTTTGGGTGCCAGGCCCCTATGCGGCCCTCGCGGCGTAACTGTTGTAACGTTCGCTTGGGAAATGATGCTATCTACGCCGCGTTGAGAAACCGTTGAAGCAATTGCTCTTAACTTTGTTACAGTGCGACGGCCATTCAACGTTTATTAAACGTTTGCAAAGTAAAACGGCGCGGTGATACCTTCCGCTAGAAATCACACATAACAGCCAGACACAACAACGGTCACGGGGAAAAGTAAGAATGCTCATCAGTACAAGGCGCTTAGGGCGAATTCTCTAGGCGCGGCCGCTTGGTCTATCAGGGTCCCATGCATCCCAGTCTGCTGAGGCCCGTGCAACTACGTCTGCTGGGCGAATTCGATGTCGCCGTGGGGGACGTTAGCGGCGCGCGCGCCATTACCTACAACAAACCGAAGCTATTGCTCGCATTGCTTGCGCTTGCGCAGGGCAAGCCGTACTCGCGCGCGGATCTGGCCGACATGCTGTGGCCGGACGAAGAGGGCAATGGGCGGGCCAACCTTCGGCACGCTTTGTTCGTGCTGCGGCGCCTGTTCGAAAATGTGCCGGACGTGTGGTCGGGCACGAACAGCACCTTGGCGCTCAATCCCAAGGTCATCATGGTGGACGTGCTGGCCGTGACCGGCAGTGCGGGCTACGAGACGCTTGGCCTGGAAGAGCGCTTGTCCTATGACCGAGGCCGGCTGCTGGAATATTCCGACCTGCCCGAAAGCGCTGCCTTCAGCAGTTGGCACACCAGTTGGCAATCGCGTATCGAGCGCGAGATCTCGGAATGCCGCAAGGCCCTGTTGACCCGCCTGGGCCAGCAGGGCAGGCAAGCCGAGGCGCTGGAGCATGCCAAGCTGTGGGTGCAGACGCATCCGGAAGATGAAGGCGCGCATCGCCAACTGATACGCCTGCTGCTGGACAGCGGCAATCGCGATGCCGCAATGCTGGCCTTCCAGGACTGCGTGAGCCTGATGCGCGATCGCTTCGACACCCAGCCCTCGGACGAAACCCGCGCGCTCATGGAAAACATCGTGCCGCCCGCCGAACTGGGCGGACCGGTGCTGTCCGAGCAAAGGCAGTACCGTCCGCTGGCGGTGCTGGCGGTGACCGTATCCGCCGACGACCCAACCCTGCAGCCCGAGCAAACGCTGCAAGGCATGCAGATGGCGCGCCGGCACTTGCAGGACCTGGCGCGCAAAGAGGGCGGGCAGGTGCTGCTTGGCCTGGCCAGCAACATGGCGATTGTTTTCGGCCATCCGGTGCTGACCGAGCGGCCCGCGCACGCCGCTGCCCGGCTGGCATGCGCCATCCGCGAGCTGGTGTTGCCGCCGGGCATGCGTGTCGGCATGGGCCTGCACGCCGATATCGCGCTGGTGCACGCGGACGAGCGGCCGGATGGCGGCGCGCTCGTCACCCAAGAGGCCATGCGGCTGAGCTACCTTGCCGAGGCCGGCGAGATACTGATCGGTTCGGCGGTGCGTGAACGCTTGATGGATCAGTTCGCCGTGCGCAGCGAAAAGCGGCATGGGCGCCAACTGTGCCTGCTTGAGGCGCAGCTTGAGGCCGCGGCGGTGCATCGCATGTTCGGCCGGGTGCGTGAATTCGACAGCCTGGTGCGCATGTGGGCGCGCCTGCCCATGGCGCAGCCGCCGACGGCCATGATGGTGCGTGGCGAACCTGGCATTGGCAAATCGCTGCTTGCCGGCGTGACGGCGGAGTACGTGCGCCGCACAGGCGGTGAAGTGTGTCTGCTTGCCTGTTACGAAGGCCATAGCGAAACGCCTTTTCATCCCGTGCGCGAGCACCTGCTGCAACGCCTGTCGCTGGAATGGGGCTCGGCTGATGGTGCCGATCCGGGGGCGGCCGACCTGCCGTCGCGCTCGGTCGACATTCTTTGCAAGCGCGCGGGGCTGGATCCCAGCCTGCGATCGGCGCTCAAGCGGGTGCTGTTTCCCGAAAATTGTCGCGGCGATGCCGATACCCCCGTGCCCGGCCACACCTCGCATGGCGCGCTGGTCGACGCGCTGGCCGCTATCCTGGCGTATCACGAAAAGGATGACGGGCCGCGCCTGCTGATCTGGGAAGACCTGCATTGGGCGGATCGCTCCAGCCTGTCTCTGATCGAAGCATTGATGCGCCGGACCGTGCGGGGCCCGATGATGCTGCTGACCACGGCGCGTGAGGAATTCGTGCGCACCTGGGAAGCACACGATCTGCGCCTCAGCCATCTGGATCGCCAGGCCATGGGGGAACTGGTTGCCCACCGTTCGCGCGGGCAGCGCCTGGCGCCCGCGCTGCGGGCCAAGATCGTCGACGGCGCCGAGGGCGTTCCCTTGTACGCGGAAGAAATGGTGCGCCAGGTTGCGCTGGGCACCGATATTGGGGTGACTCCGGTCATTGCTGACCTGGTTGCATCGCGACTGTCCGCGCTGGGTACCGTGGCACGCCACCTGATCCAGTTCGCCGCCGTGGCTGGCCGGCTGGACGATGCCTTGCTCACCCGCGCGGCCATGGACGTTGGTTTGAACCGGCGCGACATTCCGGGCCTGCTGGTTGAATTGCATCGGCGCGGTCTGATCGATGACGGCATTCCGGCCAACTTCCGCCATGAACTGATCCGCACCGCCATCTACCGATCGCTGAGCCCGCAAGAACGCCAGCGCCAACACGAGCAGGTTGCGCAGTACCTGATGAGCCTGGATCCGCGCGCCAATGCATCGGAGCCCGCGCACATCGCCTTGCACCTTGATCATGCGCGGCACGCTGACGCTTCGCATTGGTGGTGCCTGGCCATGCGGGATGCCCTGGCGCAGTCGGCGCTGGGCGAAGCGCAATCCTTGAGCGAGCGCGCGTTGGCAGCGTTGCCGTTCATCGCGGACGCGGACCTGCGCCGCAAGGCCGAATTGGACTGCCAGCTTCTGCGGGGAACCCTGTTCACCGCGATGCGGGGCGGCGGCGCGCATGAAACCTCGCAGGCCTATGCCCGCACCGCCAAATTGCGCGACAGCGAAGATAGTCCGCATATCCAGTTTCGCCAGCTGTGGGGCGACTGGCTGGTGACGCTGTGCACGCGTCCCCATGCAGAAAGCCTGCAATTCGCCGACCGTATCCACCGCCATGCCGAGCAGACGGGCGATGGTCTGCACCTGGGCTGGGCGCAATACACCTACGGCGACAGCCGTCTGTGGATGGGCGACGCCGCCAATGCCGAGCGTTGGCTGCGTTCATCCATTCTTACGTTAAGCGGCCAGGCGGACCACAGCCTCAGGTTCGCCTGCTGCGGCGCGGATGGCGCCAGCCTGGCGCGGGCCATGCTGGGTCTGGCCTTGACGCTGCAGGGGCGCGACGAAGAAGGGCAGGCCAGCGCGCGGGCCGCGCTGGAAAGCGCCGATACCCTGGACCACCTGGGCAGTCGCGTGCTTTGCCTCAGCGTGGTGGCCCGGCTGCAATGGCTGCGGGGCGACGAGGATGCCACGCGCGAGGCGGCGACCCGGCTGTCTTCCCTGGCGGGACAAGCGGACTTTTCCATCTGGAAGGAACTGGGCCTGGCCTGGATGGGGTGGGTGAATGCCCGCAACGGCGACAGGTCGGCAATGGCCGACATTGAGCGCGCGGTGCGGGCGTGCGGCAAGGATTTGCCGGTCATGCAATCCACGATGGAGCTGATGCTGGCGCAAGCGCACCTGGCCTGGAACCAGGTGGACGCGGCCACGGCGGCCATCGAACGGGCTGGCAAGCTGATGGAGAAGTTCGGCACCGAGTCCCTGCGCGGCGAGTACCTGCGCTTGCTGGGAGACACCTGGGAAAAGCGGGGGGATGGCGCGCGCGCCGTGGCCTGCTGGCGGCAAGCCTTGACGGAAAGCCGACGGCTGGGCCTGTCCTTGTCGGCCAGGAAGGCGGAAGCCCGAATCTGGGACGGCGCACCACAGGCGGCCTAGCGGGCCGCCTTTTTTTGGTTCATCGCGCCCCATGGGGCGGGGGCGGGCGCGTGCTCCGGAAATGAACCTGCCTGGCAATCCGTGTAAAATCCGGCCTCGCGGCATCTGCAATGGATGCGCATCGCTTCAATAGCGATACTAGTGGACTCGGCTTCGCCGGGTGGCTCGGCCGGGCGCCTATCCCTCGGACAACTCCAAGCGAATAACGGCTCGCTCCGGGACCAACTCCAAATCACCCTCGGTGTGAGGCATCGCTTGCTAACGTCAGGTTAGCCAAACAATGTCTTTTCTTTCCTCTTTTCGTCGCGAATGGATGGCCAATCCTCGCAACGACATTCTTGCGGGCATCGTCGTCGCCCTTGCGCTGATCCCTGAAGCCATCGGCTTTTCCATCATCGCCGGCGTGGACCCCAGGCTGGGACTTTACGCCTCGTTCTCCATTGCCGTGATCATCTCGTTGGTCGGCGGCCGGCCCGGCATGATCTCGGCGGCCACGGCCGCCATTGCCGTGCTGGTGGTGCCCTTGGTCAAGCAGCATGGTGTTGAATACCTGTTCGCCGCCACCATCCTGATGGGCGTCTTCCAGGTCATCGCCGGCTTTCTTCGGCTGGATCTGCTGATGCAATACGTGTCGCGCTCAGTCGTCACCGGCTTCGTGAATGCGCTGGCGATCCTGATTTTCATCGCCCAACTGCCGCAGTTGATCAACGTCACCTGGATCACCTACGTGATGGTGGCGGGTGGCCTGGCGATCATCTATCTGTTTCCTCGCCTGACCCGGGCCGTGCCGTCACCCTTGATCGCGATCATCGTGCTGACGATCATCTCGATTTATTGGGGCCTGCCCGTCAACACGGTGGGTGATATGGGCAAGCTGCCTTCGTCCCTGCCCTCGTTCCTGATTCCGAACGTGCCCTTCACCTTCGAGACCTTGCAGATCATTCTTCCGTATTCGCTGACCATGGCGGCGGTGGGCCTGCTGGAATCAATGATGACCGCGCAGATCGTGGATGACCTGACCGACACGCCCAGCGATAAGCGGCGCGAATGCAAGGGCCAGGGCATCGCGAATTTCGTGACGGGTTTCTTCGGTGGCATGGGCGGTTGCGCCATGATCGGCCAATCCGTCATCAACGTGAAGTCCGGCGGTTCGACCCGGCTGTCCACTTTCGTTGCCGGTTCCTTCCTGCTGTTCCTGATCGTCGTGCTGGGGCCCTTGGTGGCCAGGATTCCGATGCCGGCATTGGTGGCGGTCATGATCATGGTGTCCATCGGCACGTTCAGTTGGGGGTCTATCCGCAACCTGCGTACGCACCCCTGGCAGTCGTCGGTGGTGATGGTGGCGACCGTTGTGGTGGTGGTCTGGACGCACGATCTTGCCCGGGGCGTGTTGGTCGGTGTGTTGCTCAGCGGTGTGTTCTTCGCTGGCAAGGTCAGGCGGCTCTTCGCGGTGACTTCGGCCTTGTCGGAGGATGGGCGCACGCGCACCTATTACTACGCGGGCCAGGTGTTTTTTGCATCCACCGAACGCTTTGCCGAAGCCATCGATTTCAAAGAGGTCGTGGATTACGTCGTGCTGGATGTGTCCGCCGCGCACTTCTGGGACATCTCCGCCGTTGGCGCCTTGGACAAGGTCGTGATCAAGCTGCGTCGCGCAGGCAAGACCGTGGATGTCGTCGGGCTGAACGCCGCCAGCGCCACCATGATTGGCCGATTCGCGATTCACGAAAAAGCGGGCGCCGACGCCAAGTCGTTGGGGCACTAAGGCGCGCAAACCCGAGCACGGGATTGGTCTCGAAGCCCCAGGATGAAGGTCATGACGATCGCGGCACCCCAGGCCATGCCGCGCGGGGCCATTCGCGCATCTGTTAAAGTCGCTACAGCTTAGACTCGGCGGCAGCCGCGCGGCATGCGGTCCAGGGCTCAGGCGCCTGTCTGCCCATCAAATTTTCCTTCCCGCT
The DNA here is from genome assembly GCF_038594925.1 of Achromobacter sp. JD-1. Classification (NCBI taxonomy): domain Bacteria; kingdom Pseudomonadati; phylum Pseudomonadota; class Betaproteobacteria; order Burkholderiales; family Alcaligenaceae; genus Achromobacter; species Achromobacter sp. JD-1. The sequence continues at coordinate 30,469 of NZ_JBCGCS010000021.1, forward strand.
TGCGAACATGATTCCAATCCACGGCTCCGCCAAGCCAGCCGTATCAGACGGCACGTGTCACGGTTGCAAATCTGGTGATACCACCTCGATTGAAATGGCGTTTGCGTTTCAGCCGATCGTCGATCTGACATCCGGCGAGGCCTATGCCTACGAAGCGCTGGTGCGCGGGCCACACGGTGAACCGGCAGCATCCGTGTTGTCGCAAGTGGACGATGCCAACCGCTATCATTTTGATCAGCGTTGCCGCACGACGGCGATTGAGCTGGCTGCCCAGATGGGGATGGACCGCTTCCTGTCCATCAACTTCATGCCGAACGCCGTCTATCAGCCCGCCGCGTGCATACGCACGACCTTTGAGGCCGCAGAGCAGTACGGCTTTCCGGTGAATCGGATCATTTTCGAAACCATAGAGGGTGAGAGCATCACCGACCGTGATCATCTGTTGAAGATCTTCCAGGCCTACAAGTCGTACGGCTTTCAGACTGCAATCGATGACTTTGGTGCGGGCTACTCGGGTTTGACGCTTCTGGCGGACTTTCAGCCCGACCTCATCAAGCTCGACATGGCGCTCGTGCGAGGTGTTGACGCTGATACCGCGCGGCAGCGCATCATCGCCGGCGTACACGCGATCTGTACAGACTTGGGAATTCGCGTCATTGCCGAAGGGGTCGAAACCACGGGCGAGCGCGACTTTCTCGCGTCGCAGGGCATCGCCCTCATGCAAGGCTATTTGTTCGCGAAGCCTGCATTCAAGGCAATGCCGTCGATATCCAATGCAAGCTGATCACCGCCGCGGCCACCCCGGTGGGGTAGCGGAAAACGCATGAGCACGCCGCAACAGAGAATATTTGAAGCGGCATTCATGCAGACGTGGAACGCACTGGTCATCACCGATGCGGACCTCTCTGTGGGATGTCGAGTTCAGTTCGCCAATCCAGCGTTCGTTGCCATGACTGGCTATTCCCTGGACGAGTTGCGCGGGCGATCTCTCAGCATTCTTCAAGGGCCGGCCACAGACCCGAACGTCATCGAGGACCTGCGCTGCTGTTTGAAAGAAGGGCGATGTTTTGAGGGTGTTGCGACAAACTATCGCAAGGACGGTTCCGATTACATCGTCCGCTGGAATATTTCGCCACTTCACGACGCAAGCGGGGTGGTCACGTCTTTTGTCTCGGTGCAGGAGGATATTTCCGAATTGGTGCGCGTAGAGCGTACCAACCGTCTGCTGGCACGCGCCCTCGATGCAACAAGCGATCTGGTCATGCTGACGGACGCCCGGGCACGGATCATCTTCGTGAACGCGGCGTTTGAAAATGCCACGGGTTATCCACTGACTGAAATCAAATACAAAACGGCGGCAATACTCAAATCCGGCAAGCACGATGACGCTTTCTATGCGGCCATGTACCGCGCTCTTTCACGCGGGCAGGATTTCCGCGCCACGTTCGTCAATCGCAGACGTGACGGGTCGCTCTTTCACGTTGAGCAGACCATCTCGACCATATTCGATGATCATGGGCGGGCGACCCACCATATCGGTGTCAGCAAAGACGTGTCGCGACAAGTGAAACGGGAACAGGCGCTATGGCGCGCCGCCACGAAGGACAAGCTCACGGGTCTTTACAACCGTCATCACGGAGAAAAAGCGCTGCGCGACGCGTTCTTGAGAGCCCAGGCGGACGGTGATCCACTTAGCTTGATCATTGCGGATATCGACCACTTCAAGCGGATTAACGACGACTTTGGGCACCTAGCCGGGGATCGCGTTCTTGTCGATATCGCCGGAATCCTGCAGCGAGCGGTGCGCGGCCAGGACGCGGTGATTCGGTGGGGAGGTGAAGAATTCGTCATTGTGCTCGCGGATTGCGGGCTTGGTGACGCGACCCACCTCGCCGAGCGTATCCGCAACAGCGTGCATGCGCATGACGACGCGGAAATTGGTTCGCTTACCTTATCGCTTGGCGTTGCACAGTTTGCGCCGGGTGAGACGCCCGATGCGCTCATCGCGCGGGCAGACGCCGCGCTTTACGAGGCCAAGCGAAATGGGCGAAACCAGCTATCGATTTCGCATGAAGTGCAAACGGCGCCGGCCGACCGCACTGGATTGCCCCAGGTTTCCTAGGCGGCCCTCTCCTCAAGAAATCGTGGCGTTTGAGCCGTGCCGTGGACGTCAGGTCCGCGTCCGATAATGACGTGCCCCCGGAATATCCGTACAGGTCAAAACTAGAGGTATGGTTGCTTCTCGGCGCCCCGATTGCGGCGAGATGGCTGCGGGGGTGACCCGCAGCTGTCCCGGATTACATCGGCATCAGAACCGTGTCGATGACGTGGATGACGCCGTTGTCGGCGGCAATATCCGTCTTGACCACGTTGGCGTCATTCACCTTCACCTTGCCGTCGGCGACGGTCACGGTGATGGGGCTGCCCTCAACGGTCTTGACCGTGCCCGCCTTGACGTCCTTGGCCATGACCTTGCCTGGCACCACGTGATACGTCAGCACCTTGGTCAGCGCGGCCTTGTCCTTCAGCAGTGCGTCCAGCTTGTCCTTCGGCACCTTGGCAAACGCGGCGTCAGTGGGGGCAAAGACAGTGTAGGGACCCGGTCCCTTCAGCGTGTCGGTCAGGCCGGCGGCCTGTACCGCGGTGGTCAACGTCTTGAAATCGCCCGCCGATTTGGCTGTGTCCACGATGTCGGCGGCATTGGCCCAGCCGCAAGCCAGGGCTATCGTCGTTCCAATCAGAAATCGCTTCATGGTGTGCTCCAGAGGTGAGGGGTTGGCGCCCGCGTCATGGCGGGCTCTCAACATTGCGTCGCAACTTGGAAAACGCGATGCGTGAGGGTAGAGTAGGCGGCATCTTTCACTTCGTCCATACTTTGAACCTATAAAATCCACTCTTTATCGGTTCATAAGCGGGTCAAAAATGTCATCCATTGCCCATATCGACCTCGACGACGCCGGATCAAGCGCCACCTACCGCACGGGGGTTGCCGCCAAGCTGGCAGGTCTGCCTGTTGAAACCCTGCGCGTCTGGGAACGGCGCTACCAGTTGTCCTCGCCGGCACGCTCGCCGCGCGGTCAGCGGCTGTACTCGGCTGAGCAAGTCCGACGCCTCAGCCTGTTGAAACAGCTTGTGGATCAGGGGCATGCCATCGGCACCCTTGCGATGCTGCCGCTGGAGCAGTTGCAAACCATGCTGGGTGCGCAGCCCAGCATGGCCGGGCCGCCCTTGCGTGCCGTGGCGCTCGGCCCGACCCTTGCCCCTCGCCTCTTGGCCGGGGGCACGGGTCACGGTGGGTCCACGGGCCAGGATGGGTTCACGGGCTTTATGGCAGGGCCCGACGTGCATGTGATCGGCGCCCGCGCACACCTGGAAGACGCCGGCTCGCTGCCGCGTCATGCCGACGTGCTCATCATTGAAATCTCGGAGCTGGATGCCGATGCGCTTGCACCCATCCAGCGCGCGCGCGACGCGACCGAGACCGGCGCCGTGGTCGTGCTCTACCGTTTTTGCGCCAGCAGCACCATACGCACCCTGCGCGCGCAAGGCTGCCTGGTGGCGCGCGTTCCGGCTCAACTGACGGAGCTCGCGCCGCTGTGCCGCTCGGCGGTCGCCGGGACGAACCTTGCCGCGCTTGCCCCCGCTGCGGCCATCACGTTCAACGAAGAGGCCCTGGCCAAGATCATGGCCCTGCGCAACCCCATCGCGTGTGAGTGCCCCAGACATCTTGCCGAGCTGCTCATGATGGTGGGCAGCTTCGAGCGTTACAGCGCCCAGTGCGCCTCACGCAATGACGCCGACGCGCAATTGCATCTGGCGCTGGAGCAAGCCGCGGGCCAGGCGCGCGGCATTCTGGAAAACGCCATGGGCCGTCTGCTGCAATCGGAAGGGATGTGGCCGCTGGCCGGTTGAGCACCTGCACGGGCATGGACATGCAGCGTGAGGCGCATGTCCTCAAAATGCATTCGGGCTGACCAGGCAACATTGCCCGGTCAGCCCGTCGGTTTGCACGGCAACAGCGCCGTCCCGTGAAGGACGGCGCCTTGTCAATCACACCCCGATCTGTCCGCCGTCGGTGCGTTGGATCACCACCGTCGATGCGCGCGGGCGCACGGTGCCGCTGGGGGCAATCGTCGCATCATCCGTGCCGTAGGCCGGCCAGTTGGCCGGATGCTGGACGTTCAGGAAGATGGTGGTGTAGTCCGGCGTGAACGCGAAGCCGGTGATTTCGGCTTCGTTGGGGCCGACGAAGAAGCGGCGCAGTTCGGACTGGTTGGACGCGTTGATGGCCGGGCCCGTGCCGGTGCTGTCGGCAAGCGCGCCCGGGATGACGGCCAGCATCTGGTCGTTGGTGGCGCGCGCCACGTCGTTGTTGCGGCCGCCGTCGATGCCGTTGTCGGTCTGAATCCACAGGATGCCGCGGCTGTCGAAGGCAATGCCATCGGGGCTGGCCAGTTGGTTCAGCGCGGTCAGGCCCGAACGGTTGGTGTCGGCGTCGGCGCCGGCATCCGAACCGAACACGAAAATATCCCACTCGAACTTGGTCGAGTCGGCTTCATCGTGCCAGCGGATGATGTGGCCGTTGACGTTGTTCAGGCGCGGGTTGGGCGGGTTGGTGCCGGTGCCGGCGTTGCGGCTGGTGTTGTTCGTCAGCGTCAGGTAGATGTCGCCGTTGGTGGGGTGCGTGGCGGTCCACTCCGGGCGGTCCATCGGGGTGGCGCCCACGAAGTCGGCCGCGCCGCGGGTGTTGATGAGGATGGCGTCCAGGCTGCCGAATTCGTCGGCCAGCGTGAGGCCGCCGGTGCCCACGGTGGTGCCCACCAAGGGCAGCCATTCGCCCGTGCCGTCGGCGTCGAAGCGGGCCACGTACAGCGTGCCCTTGTCCAGATACTTGGCGCCCACGGCCAGGCGGTCGGTGCGCTCGGCGTCCTTCGGATCCCACACCGCTTCGGACACGAAGCGGTAGATGTATTCAAAGCGCGAATCGTCGCCGCTGTAGAAGGCCAGCGGCTTGCCGGCTTCGGGCTTGCTGTAGGCGCAGCCTTCGTGCGCGAAGCGGCCCATGGCGGTGCGCTTGGTGGCGATGCTGGCGGGGTCGTAGGGGTCGATCTCAACCAGGTAGCCGAAGCCGTTGACCTCGTTGCGCCAATCCTGCGTGGCGTCGAGACCCGTTTCCGTGACGTTGAAACGCGCGAATTCGCCCAGCACTTCGGTGGGGTCGCCCGCGGCGGTTTCCCACTGGTAGCGGGCGGCCGGGCCGGCGGATACGCCAACGCGAACCTGGTGCGCGGGGCGCACGCCGGTGTTCACGAAGCAGGCCGCCCAGTTTTCTTCGGCGGTGATGTAGGTGCCCCACGGCGTGTAGCCGTTGCCGCAGTTGTTGTTGGTGCCGCGCACTTGCATGCCGTTGGGCGAGAACGGCGTCTTGACCCAATCCGTGCCGCCGATGGGGCCGGCCAGCTTCATCGCGGTGGCCGACGTGAAGCGGCGGTTGTAGCGCGAGTTGTTGACGATGTTCCAGCGGCCGTTTTCACGGCGCACATGCACAATGGCCACGCCGTGCGCGTTGATTTCCTTGCGCACTTCTTCCGCGGGGCGCTTGCCGGCAACCGTGGTCGGGCCGGCGGGATGCAGGGCGGCCTGGTCGATGTATTCGTGGTTGACCGCGAGCAGACCTTCGGTGGAGCTGCCTTCGATGGGGAAGAAGTGCATGCCGTCGTGATGCATGCCCATGGAGTTGAGCAGATCGTTGGACGTGTTGTTGCCGTTCTGGTCCCAGGGCTGCGCGTTGTCGTTCAGCGGCGTGCCCCAGGGCGCGAACACATGGGCGACATAGCCTGGCGGCACGACGCAAGCATCCGTCATCGACGTGGACAGCGAGTCGAAACCGAGCTTGAGCGGCGGGACTTCAGGCGTCGGGGTCGGTGCACCGCCGGCGTTGTCGTCATCATCATCGTCGCTGCTGTTACAGCCGGCCAGGCCAAGGCTGGTCATCGTCGCGAAGGCGGCGGCAAGACCACCGCGCATCACCATGCGGCGCGACAGGTTCTTTTGCAGGATCTCGCTGAAAGGGGTGCTCTGGCTGGGGTTGCGGACGATCTTGTCAGAGATGGATTTGCTCATGTTGATTCCTGGCGATGGGGGCTGTGCCTGAATGGGACGAGCAATACTAGAAGCCGCAAATGAAAGGTTAATGACACCAGGCTGAAAGCATTGGCGGCGTGTCCGCGCGCGAAAAAAGGCCGGCGCCGTTTGCACGGGGCCGGCCAAACGCAAGCAAGCAAAACTATTTGGATGCGTTGGGGGCGGATGCGGAAGCCACGGGTTTCGAAGCCACGGACTTTGACGCCACCAAGGGGCACCCGCCCTGGTCCAGCGGACGGAAGGCGTTGTCACCGGGAATGGTGCGCAGGATCTTGAAGTAGTCCCAGCGCGCCTTGGATTCCGACGGCTTCTTCACTTCGACCAGATACATGTCGTGCACCAGGCGGCCGTCTTCGCGCAGATAGGCATTGCGCGCGAACATGTCGTCGATCTTCATGCCGCGAATCTGCTTCATCACCGCGTCGCCTTCCAGCTTGCCGCTTTCCTTCACGCCGTTCAGGAAGGTCAGCACGGCGGAATAGACGCCTGCCTGCGCCATCGTCGGCACGCGTCCCTTCATCCGTTCGGCGTAGCGCTTGGACCACGCACGCGTGCGCTCGTCCATGTCCCAATAGAACCCGCTGGTCAACACCAGGCCTTGCGCCTGTTCCAGCCCCACGCCGTCCACGTCGGTAATGAACATGAGCAACCCGGCCAGTTTTTGCCCACCCTGGATCAGGCCGAATTCATTGGCCTGCTTGATCGCCATGGTGGTGTCGCCCGACGAATTGGCCAGCGCCACGATCTCGGCCTTGGACGCCTGGGCTTGCAAGAGGAATGACGAAAAGTCGTTCGACGCGCGCGGATGCTTGACCGAGCCCAAGGTCTGGCCGCCCGCTTTTTTGACGGCGTTTTCGGTATCGGCCTGCAAGGCGTGGCCGAAGGCGTAGTCGGCGGTCAGGAAGTACCACTTCTTCATGCCGGACTCGGTCAGCGCGCGGCCGGTGCCGTTGGCCAGCGCATAAGTGTCGTAGGTCCATTGCGCGGTAGAGGGCGAGCAGGCCTTGCCGGTAAGGTCCGAGCTGCCGGCCGTTGACGCCAGGAACGCGATGTTGGCGGTGCGCGTGATTTCCTGCACCGCCAGCGCCACGGACGAGGTGGGCACGTCGACGATGGCCTTCACGTTTTCCTGATCGATCCAGCGACGCGCGGTGGCCGAACCCACGTCCGCCTTGTTTTGGTGGTCGCCGGCAATGACTTCAATCTTGCGGCCCAGCACCGTCGGACCGAAGTCTTCCACGGCCGTGCGGGCGGCTTCCACCGAGCCTTGCCCGGACAGGTCGGCGTTCATGGCGGACAGATCGGTCAGGACGCCGATGCGGATGGGCTTGTCGGACTGCGCGTGCGCGGTCGGCACGGTGAATGCCCCGGCAATGAGCAGGGCGCGTAGGTAATGGTTCATGTCTTTCCTCCAGGTGGGCGTCCGCTGTTTACGCGGATCTTTGCGGCGGTGGCGATACGGCGATGGGTTGGGACAGCAGATGGCACAACAGAAACTGATCGGTCTGCGCGTGCGCCAGGCGGCTCGCGTCGAATTGGGCGTCGATGGCGCGTTTGCTCAGGCGCAGCGCCAGCGGCGGGCAGGCGGCGGCGTCGCGTGCCAAGGCCATGGCGGCGTGCAGGGCATCGCCCGCGGCAGCCACCGCGTCCGCCAGGCCCCAGGCGTGGGCGGTATCGGCGTCCAGTTGCAGGTCGGTGAAGAGCGCCCGCTTGGCGCGCGCGGGGCCTACCAGGCTGGCCAGCCGGGGCAGGCCGCCCCAGGCCAGCGGCAGACCCAGCCGCACTTCGGGCAGGCGCACAAAGGCGGTATTGGAAAACACGCGCCAGTCGCACGCCAGCGCCAGCACCGCGCCGCCGCCGACGGCCGGGCCTTCAATGGCGGCAAGAGTGGCTTGCGGCAGTTCGGCCCACGCGCGGCACAGTGCTTCGCCGCGCGCCAGTGCGCGCTGCGTGGACAAGGGATCGTCGTGGGTCCACAGGGCAGGGTCTTTCAGGTCGATGCCGGCGCTGAAGACGGCCGACGTGCCAGTCAGCACCACGGCGCGGATGTGCTCGTCGCGCGCAAGCTCGCTGGCGGCATCGATCAATGCGTCCATTGCCGCCAGGTTCAATGCATTGGCCTTGCCGCCCCGGTCGTAACGCACTACGGCCACGCCATCGTCACGTTCGATTGAAACCATGCTCATGGGATTTTCCGCGCTTGTTTTGAAGAATTTGATCGATATACTACCAAGTATGTTGAAAGCCGCAAGGCTTCCTGGATGCTTCCCCACGCGGGGTGCGGGTAAGTCCGTATCCATCAATGCTGGATAGCCGTCAGGAAGTCATGAAAAATAAGGCAAAAACCAAGATGAGGAGACTGTTGATGAACGACGAGGCTGCAGCGGCCGTTCCCGAACGCCAAGCGTGCGTGCTGCGCTATCTGCTGGAAGCGCAAGCAAAAAAGATACCGGACAGAATCTTTGTCCAGTTTCACCAGGGCCCTGGCTGGACTTATGCCCAGACGCTGGCGCAGGTGCGCCGCCGGGCCGCGACGCTGCGGCGTGCCGGTGTGAAGCAGGGCGACCGCGTGCTGTGCTGGATGGGCAATGGGCCGGAGCTGCTGGTCAGTTGGTTCGCCATCAACTATCTGGGTGCGGTGTACGTGCCGCTGAACACCGCGCTGCGCGGCCGCCCGCTGGCCCATGTGCTGGAAAACGCGCAAGCCTCGCTGATGCTGGCGCACCGGGCGCTGGTGGGGCGCTTGCAGGAACTGCCGCCCGGGGCGCTGCGCCAGGTGCTGCTCACGGGCGAAGGCGATGGCGGCACGTCGTCCAGGCCGTCCGAGCCGCCGGCCGGCGTGTCGTTTGCGCCGCTCGCGGATGAAGCGGGCGACCCCGCGCCGGAGCTGCTGGCCACCGAGTCGCCCATCGAGCCCTGGGATACGCAGTCCATCATGTACACGTCCGGCACCACTGGGCTGTCCAAGGGCGTGGTGACGTCCTATGTGCAGCTCTACACGATGGGGCCGGACGCCTTCGACTGCATCACGCCGGAAGACCGCTGCATGATCGCGGGCCCCATCTTCCATTGCGGCAGCACCCTGTACGTGTACGCCATGCTGGCTTATGGCGGGTCCATCGCCATGGTGCCGGAGTTCCGCACCGCCGAATTCTGGGACGCCATCCGCGACACCCAAAGCACGGTCGTGCTGCTGCTGGGCGTGATGGCCAACTTCCTGCTCAAGCAGCCGCCATCGCCGCGCGATCGCGAACACACCCTGCGCCGTGCCTTCATCGTGCCGTTTGGCGAAGACGCGCCCGCGTTTCAGGCGCGCTTTGGGGTGGACCTGTACACGGTCTACAACATGACCGAAATCGCCAGCCCGCTAAGCGCGGGGCCGGGTCTGACCGAAGCCGGGCACTGCGGCAAGCCCAGGCCCTGGTTCGAGTTGCGCGTGGGTGATGCGCAAGACCGCGCGTTGCCGGACGGCCAGGTGGGCGAATTGCTGATCCGTTCGCATCGCCCCTGGGCGCTGTTTTCAGGCTATTACCGCAACGCCGAAGCCACCGCCGCGTCCATGCGCAACGGCTGGTTCCACACAGGGGATGCGTTTCGGCGCGAGGCGGATGGCACGTTTTTCTTTGTTGATCGTTTGAAGGACGTGATCCGTCGGCGCGGCGAGAACATCTCGTCGTTCGAGCTTGAGGGGGAGATTTGCGCGTACCCGGCGGTGCGGGAAGCGGTGGCCGTGGCGGTGCCCAGCGAGCACGGTGAGGATGATGTGCTGGCGGTGGTGACGGCGGTTGAGGGCGGGCAGGTGGAGCCGGCCGAGTTGGTTGCCTGGCTGGCCGAGCGGGTGCCGCATTACATGGTGCCGCGGTATGTCAGGGTGGTGGAGGAATTGCCGAAGACGGCCAGCGGCAAGCTGCAAAAGCATGTGTTGCGCAGCGAGGGCTTGGCGGATGGGACGTGGGATCGGGAGCGGGCGGGGGTGCGGTTGCGGAGGGAAAGGTTGGGGTGAGGGTGGGGTGATGGGCTGCGCGCGATGGGTGTGTTGCCGTCAGGGGCGGGTGCCCAGGCCGGCGATGATGGTGTGGACGATTTTGTTGGCCAGGATTTCGCGGTCGTCGCGGGTTTCGCCCAGGCGCGGGCGATACCAGACCGCCAGCCAGTTGATGGCGCCCAACGCCGACTTGATGGCTACCGATACGTCGTCGATGGCCAGCGAGCCGTCTTCCACGCCTTCGTAAGCCACGCGCTTGAACAGCGCTTCGAAATCATCGCGGATGGTCATCAGGTCGGCCAGCGTCTGGCGCTGCGCGGGGGTGGTCGCGCCCAGGCGATGCATGTGCACGCCTTGCACCACCACCGTTTCGAACGCCAGGTTCTCCATCATGGACAGCGCGTGGTGCTTGAGCATCAGCGCCAGCCGATGGGCGGCGGTGCCGGGTTCCTTCATGACCGGGCGCACGGCTTCGAAGTTGCGCCGCATGCCTTCGCGGTGCACGTCGAAGAACAGGTCGGTCTTTGATCGGTAGTAGTGGTAGACGCGGCCCTTGGTGGCGCCCAGCCGGCGCGCCACGTCGTCGATGCTGGAGGCGTGGAACCCCTGCTCCATGAAGCACTCGGCCGCCGCGGTCAGCAGTGCAATATTGCCCATGCCGTCATCGCGTGCAGCCGTCACCGTAGGTTCCCCATTCATTGCGTCTTTCTCCATCCATGCGTCACGGCAAAGCGCCAGTTTAGCCAATCGCCCATCGCCCCGCCGGGTGCTGGGGCACGTTTGCGACGCATGCGCGCCTGGCATCGGCACGCTATGCAAATCGCAAAATCGAAGTTTATACTACTCGGTATGTTTTAGCGCTTAACTGAGCGATCAGGCCCACACGCTGCCCCATTCACGCTGCCCCCTACACGCAGACCCGATCACGCAACGGCCCTCCATGACCACAGACCTTGCCCCGCCCCTGACCCATCCGCAAACCCTGGCCGCCCGGGTATCGCAAGAAATCGGCGTGTCGGACTGGCTCACCATCACGCAGGCGCAGGTGGACCTGTTTGCCGACGCCACCGGCGACCACCAGTTCATTCATGTGGACCCGGCGCGCGCCGCGCGTGAAAGCGCGTTTGGCGGGCCGATCGCGCACGGCTTCCTGTCTTTGTCGTTGCTGACCGCGTTCAGCCTGCAGGTGTTGCCCGCGTTTGAAGGGGCCATCGGCATTAACTACGGTTTCGACAAAGTCCGCTTTCTGACCCCGGTGCCGGTGGGCGCGCGCGTGCGGGGCCGCTTTGTCCTTAGCGAATTCACGTCCCGCAACGAACGCGAATTCACCACCCGCTATGCCGTCACCGTCGAGATCGAGGGCGCCACGCGCCCCGCCTTGGTGGCCGACTGGATCACCATGACCGTGCTTCAAGGATGACCGCCATGACTCTACGCTTCGATGAACGTGTTGCCATCGTGACCGGCGCCGGCCAAGGCCTGGGCCGCAGCCACGCCCTGCAACTGGCCGCGCGCGGTTGCCGCGTGGTCGTGAATGATTTTGGCGGCGCGGCGCAAACCGTGGTCGACGAAATCCGCGCGGCGGGCGGCCAGGCCATTGCCAACGACGGCAACGTCTGCGACACCTCGGCCGTGAACGCCATGGTGGCGCGCGCCATCGACGCTTGGGGCCGCGTCGACATCCTGATCAACAACGCCGGCATCCTGCGCGACAAGACTTTTGCCAAGATGAGCGCCGACGACTTCAACGCCGTCATCGATGTACACCTGCTGGGCTCGGCCAATTGCGCGCGCGCCGTGTGGCCCATCATGCGCGAGCAACGCTACGGCCGCATCCTGATGACCACGTCCACCTCGGGCATGTATGGAAACTTCGGCCAATCGAACTATGGCGCCGCGAAGGCAGGCGTGGTCGGCCTGATGAACGTGCTGCACCTGGAAGGGCAGAAGCACGGCATCCACGTGAATGCGCTGGTGCCCACCGCCGCTACCCGCATGACGGCCGAGATGTTCGATGCCGACGCGTTGCGTGCCTTGGACCCCGCCTATGTCACGCCCGCGGCCTTGTTCCTGGTGGCCGAGGGCGCGCCCAGCCGCACGGCCTTGCTGGCCGGCGCCGGCACGTACGCGCGCCTGGCCATCGTGGAAAGCGCGGGCGTGTATTTCCCGGAAAGCGAGCGCACGCCGGAAAGCATCGCCGCGCACTTCGATGCCATCGCCAGCCTGGACTCGATGATCGAACCGCCCGAGGGGCTGGCGCACGTTGCCCGCATTTTGAAGCGCGCACAGGAGGCCGCATGAACGCCAACACGGAACAAGCGCAACCGCGCCGCGCCGCCCCGCACGCGCGCGCCGACTACCCGCGCCTGATGCCAATGACCACGCGGCTGCGCGATACCGACGTCTACGGCCACATGAACAACGTGGTCTACAACGAATATTTCGACACGGCCGTCAACCAGACGCTGATCGAGCTGGGCGTGCTGGACCTGCGCGCCAGTGCCGTGATCGGCCTGGTGGTGCACAGCCAGACCTCGTACTTTCGCCCGGTCACGTTCCCCGAGCGCGTGGTGCTGGGCTTGCGCGTCGGGCGCTTGGGCCGCAGCAGCGTCACCTATGAGTTCGCCTTGTTTCGCGGAGACGACGAGACGGCGGCGGCGCAGGGCAGCTACACGCACGCCTACGTAGACCGTGAATCCAGCAAGCCCGTCGAACTGCCCACCGCCTTGCGCCAAGCGCTGGAACCCTTGTTGCGCGCGGCGGCCTGAGCCCGTTGGCCGGCCGCGCCTAGCCGGCCGCGCCTGGCCGGCCACGCCCACCCGAACGCTGCTCCGGGAGCCACAGTGATCGACCCCACCCTGCCTCGCGTCACGTACTCGAACCTGCACACCGATTTCTCAGCGGTGCACGACCTGCTGGACCAACGGCTGCCCGATTTCGAATCGCGCATGCTGGGCCACGACCATCGCCATCGCTTCGGTGGCAAGGCGGTGGCGGGCGAAGCGCTGCAAGCGTCGTATTCGCCGATCGACCATTGGTTGTTGATTGGCCGCTTTCCTTGTGCGGACGCCGATACCGTGGACCGCGCCATCGCCTGCGCCAGGCATGCGCAGCCGGCGTGGGCCGCGCAAGGCTGGGCGGCGCGCATCGCGGTGCTGCGGCGTTTGGCGATGGTGCTGTCCGAACGCAAGTACGACTTCGCCATGGCCACGATGATCGAGATCGGCAAGTCACGCCTGGAGGCGCTGGGTGAGGCTGAGGAAGCGGTGGACCTGATCCGTTACTACTGCGATCAGGCCGAACGCAGCGACGGCTATCGGCAACCGCTGGCGCGTGCCTTCGACAACGAAAGCACGCACGACGTGTTGCGTCCGTATGGCGTCTTCGCGGTGATCGCGCCCTTCAATTTTCCGCTGGCCTTGTCGGTGAACATGATGTGCGCCGCCCTCTTGGCGGGCAACGCCGTGGTCTATAAGCCGTCGCCCCGCGCCGCCTTGACGGGGGCGCTGCTGCTGGGCGCCTGCGACGCCGCGGGCCTGCCGTCAGGCTGCGTGAACGGCGTGTACGGTGGCGCCAAGACGGGCGCGCTGCTGGCGCAGCATGCGGGCGTCGACGGCTACGCCTTCACCGGCAGCCTGGACGTGGGCATGGAGCTGTTGCAAGCGGTGGCGGCGGGCCGCCACGCGCGGCCCGTCATCGCCGAAATGGGCGGCAAGAATCCCACCTACATTACCGCCAGCGCGGACCTGGACGTGGCCGTGCAAGGCGTGCTGCGTTCCGCCTTCGGGCTGCAAGGGCAGAAGTGTTCGGCGGGGTCGAAGGTCTACGCGCACGCGGCGGTGCACGACGCCTTTCTGGATCGGCTGTGCGCGGCTACCGAGGCGGTGGTGGTGGGCGACCCGCGTGAGCGCGACGTGTTCATGGGGCCGCTGATCGACGAAGCGGCGTGGCGGCGCTATCGCACCGCCTGCGAAGACGTGGACCTTGCCGGCCGGCTGGTGTCGGGCGGCCGGCGCCTGATCGCGGGCGAACTGGCCTATGGCCATTACGTGCGCCCCACCGTGGCCGCGGGCCTGCCCGCAGACCACCGCTTGAATCGCAAGGAACTGTTCCTGCCCTTGGTCTCGGTGCTGCCGTTCGATGATCTGCAAGCGGCCATTGATGACGGCAACGCGGTCGACTACGGACTGACCGCCGGCTGCTATGCGCAAGAGCAAGACGAGATCGACCTGTTCCTGAACCAGGCCCAAGCCGGCGCGCTGTACGTGAACCGCGCCAGCGGCGCGACCACGGGCGCGTGGCCGGGCATACAAACCTTTTGCGGTTGGAAGGGCTCGGGCATGACCGGCAAGGGCGGCCTGGGACCGTACTACGTCACACAATTCGCACGAGAACAAAGCCATACCCTGTGGCGCCGCCAGGATCATTAAGGCGGTCGGGCCTGTGTAGTCTTAGGAATTCACCATGAGAGAAGCCGTCATCGTTTCCACCGCCCGCACGCCCATCGGCCGGGCCTATCGCGGGGCGTTCAACGACACCACCGCGCCCACCCTGGGCGGCCACGCAATTTCCCATGCGGTGGCGCGCGCGGGCATCGACCCCGGCGAAGTGGAAGACGTGATCCTGGGCGCCGCCTTGCAGCAAGGCACCACCCACATGAACGTGGCGCGCCAGGCAGCGCTGCGGGCGGGCCTGCCCGTGCAGGTGGCCGCCATGACGCTGGACCGCCAGTGCGCCTCTGGCTTGATGGCCATCGCCACGGCCGCGCGGCAGGTCACGCAGGAAGGCATGGACATCGTGGTGGCGGGCGGCCTCGAATCCATATCCCTGGTGCAGAACGACCGCATGAACCGCAGCCGCTGGTTCGACGACGCCTTGATGCGCGAGCAGCCGGAAATATTCATGAGCATGCTGGAAACGGCCGAGATCGTGGCTAGCCGCTACGGCATTCCCCGCGCCGCGCAAGACGCCTACGCGCTGCGCTCGCAGCAACGCACCGCCGCCGCCCAGGCCGCTGGCCGCTTCGATGCAGAGATCGTGCCGCTCGCCGCCATCAAGCAGGTGACGGACCGCGCCACCGGCGAGACTTCCGTGCAGACCGTGACGCTGACCCGCGACGAAGGCAACCGGCCCGACACCTCGCTGGACAGCCTGGCCGCGCTGCAACCCGTGTTCAAGAACGGCCAGCGCCTGGAAGTGGGGCAACACATCACGGCGGGCAATTCCTCGCAACTGTCGGACGGCGCGTCGGCCTGCGTGCTGATGGAAGCCGCGCAGGCGCGTAGCCGTGGGCTGACGCCGCTGGGGTATTACCGGGGCATGGCCGTTGCCGGATGCGGTCCGGAAGAAATGGGCATCGGGCCGGTGCATGCCGTGCCGCGCTTGCTGGCGCGCCACGGCTTGACGGTGGATGACATCGGCTTGTGGGAACTGAACGAAGCCTTCGCCTGCCAGGTGCTGGTTTGCCGCGATCAATTGGGCATTCCGGACGAGCGCCTGAACGTCAACGGCGGCGCTATCGCCATCGGCCATCCTTACGGCATGTCGGGCGCGCGGATGGCGGGGCATGCGTTGATAGAGGGCCGGCGGCGCGGCGTGCGCTATGCCGTCGTCACGATGTGCGTGGGCGGCGGCATGGGCGCGGCCGGCCTGTTTGAAATCGCGGGCTGAACCGGCCCGCGCGAGTTAGGCAGTGGTGCGCGGCGCTGGGTGCGTGAAGCCAGCCAGCCGCTACTTGGCCGTGTTCTCGTCGTCCACGGTCAGGCCGCCGTCTTTCATGATGCCTTGGGCTATCTCTTCAGCGGACTTGCCCGCAAAACCGTGTTCGCCAGCCGTGATGCGAAAGCTGTCGCCTTCCAGCGGACTCATCAAGGTGGCCGACGACAGCAGGATGCCGTTGGATCGCAGCTGAATGCGCTTGCCGACGCGGTCGCGGGTGAAGTCGGCCAGCGCCTTGCGGCTGTCGGGCTTGAGTTCCACGTCGACCACGCGCGCGCCGGTGTTCGGGTCGGCGCTGGCGGTGGCGCGTGCGGCATGCAAGGTGACACTTTCGGCGTGCGCGGCGAGCGGCATGGCCAGGGCGGCGGCCAGGATGACGTGTCTCAGTGAGGGCATCGCAAACTCCTGCGGTTGGACAACGCCAATATCCTAGCTGAACTCTGGCGCACCGATCGCGATCGGGTCAGGGTTTTTCCCTATTTGCATACGTATGCAAGCCTTCGAAAGTGGCCTCACTTTGTTGAACCACTCACGATCGCAGGGCCAGAAAACCATGATTCGCTATCTGAAGCGCGGCCGCACCGCCGCCGTAAAAACCGACGATGACGCCAAGGTGCGCGCCACCGTGGAAGGCATCATCCGCGACATCGAGGTGCGCGGCGACGATGCCGTGCGCGACTACAGCCGCAAGTTCGACAACTGGGACCCGGCAGACTTCCGTCTGTCGCGCGCGGACATCGAAGCCGCCCGCAAGCAGTTGTCGGCGCGCGAAATCGAAGACATCGCTTTCGCTCAGACCCAGGTACGCAACTTTGCCCAGATCCAGCGCGATTCGATGCGCGACGTGGAAGTGGAAACGTATCCCGGCGTGGTGTTGGGCCACAAGCATGTGCCGATGAATGCCGTGGGCTGCTACATCCCCGGCGGAAAATATCCGCTCTTGGCCTCGGCGCACATGAGCGTGCTGACCGCCAAGGTGGCGGGCGTGAAGCGCGTTGTGTCGACCGCGCCGCCGTATCAAGGCAAGCCGCATCCGGCCATCGTGACCGCCATGGACATGGCCGGCGCCGACGAAATCCTGGTGCTCGGTGGCGTGCAGGCCGTGGTGGCCATGGCGGTGGGTACGCCCAGCGTGGCGCCCGTGGACATGCTGGTCGGGCCGGGCAATATGTTCGTGGCCGAAGCCAAGCGGCAACTGTACGGGCGCGTGGGGATCGACCTGTTTGCCGGCCCCACCGAAACGCTGGTGATCGCTGACGACAGCGTGGACGGCGAGCTGTGCGCGGTGGACCTGCTGGGGCAAGCCGAACACGGCCCCACGTCACCCGCCGTGCTGCTGACCAACAGTGAACAACTGGCGCAGGACACCCTGGCCGAAGTGGAACGCCAATTGGCCATCCTGCCCACCGCCGGCATCGCGTCGCAGGCCTGGGCGGATTGTGGCGAAGTCATCGTCTGCGACACGATCGAGGAAATGCTGCAAGTGGCCGATGAGCTGGCTTTCGAGCACGTACAGGTCATGACGCGCGACCCCGATTACTTCCTGCACAACATGACGAACTACGGCGCGCTGTTCCTGGGGCCGCGCACCAACGTCAGCTTTGGCGACAAGGTGATCGGCACCAACCACACGCTGCCGACCAACCGCAACGCGCGCTACACGGGCGGCTTGTGGGTGGGCAAGTTCTTGAAGACCTGCACCTACCAGCGCGTGCTGACCGACGCGGCCAGCACCACGATGGGCGAATACTGCTCGCGCCTGTGTCATATGGAAAATTTCGCGGGCCACGGCGAGCAGGCCAACATCCGCGTGCGTCGCTATGGCGCCCGGCCCGACCTGCCCTGGTATCAGCCGGTTGAGGCGCAAGCATGATTTCACTGCCCAAAGGACCCGACTTCCGGCTGGACGGACGCCGTGCCCTGGTGACGGGCGGCAGCGGCGGCATCGGCCTGGCTGCCGCCGCCGCGCTGGGCCGCGCCGGTGCACATGTGACCGTGGCGGCGCGCCGCGAGGCTGAATTGCTGCAAGTCTGTGAGGCCTTGCGCGCCGAAGGCATCGACTGCGCCGCGCTGGTGCTGGACGTGACCGACTCCGCCGCTGTGGACGATGCGGTGGCGCAAGCCGACCCCTTCGACATCCTGGTGAACAACGCCGGCATGAATCGCCCCAAGCCCTTGGTGGAGCAGTCCGACGAGGATATCGACGCGGTGCTGGACCTGAACGTCAAGGCAGCGTTCTACACCAGCCGCGCGGTGGCGCGCCGTCTGCTCAAGGATGGCCTGCCGGGGTCGATCATCAACGTGTCATCGCAGATGGGGCATGTGGGCAGCCCCCGCCGCACCTTGTACTGCGCCAGCAAGCACGCGCTGGAAGGCATGACGCGCGCGCTGGCCTGGGAAGTGGGCGGGGCGGGCATCCGCGTGAATACCGTGTGCCCGACCTTCATCGAAACCCCCATGACGGCCGGCATGCTGGAGCAACCCGGCTTTCGCGATTGGGTCTGCGCGCGCAATGCATTGGGCCGCGTCGGCCGCTTGGACGAAGTGATGGGCGCCATCGTGTTCCTGGCCAGCGAGGCGTCCAGCCTGATGACGGGCAGCGCGTTGATGCTGGACGCGGGATGGACAGCCGCATGAAGACCGCGCCCCGCGCGCAAGACGTGGCGGACCTGGCGGAGGTGTCCCAGTCCGCCGTCAGCCGCACGTTCACGCCGGGCGCCAGCGTGTCGGAAGCCACACGCCGCAAGGTGCTGGCGGCGGCGCAGAAGCTGGGTTACCGGCCCAACGCGCTGGCCCGCAGCCTGATCACGCGGCGCAGCCGTATCGTGGCGCTGGTGATGAGCTATCTGGAAAACCAGTTTTATCCGCTGGTGATCGAAAAGCTGTCGCAGAAGCTGCAGAAAGAGGGCTATCACGTGCTGATGTTCATCGCGGAAGTCGATGAGGCGGCCGACGGTGTGCTGGCGGAAATTTTGCAATACCAGGTGGACGGCATCGTCATGGCGTCCGCCATGCTGTCATCGAATGTGGCGCGCAGTTGTGCCGAGGTCGGCGTGCCGGTGGTGCAGTTCAACCGCGTGTCCATTCTGGGCGGCTTGGCGCGGCATGCCAGCAGTTCGGTCACGTCGGACAACTACGCGGGCGGCCAGATGGCGGCGCGCTTGTTGGTGGAACGCGGCTACCGGCGCTTTGCCTACTTGGCGGGCCTGGAAGATTCATCGACCAGCATCGAGCGCGAACGCGGCTTTGTCGACGGCCTGCACGAACTGGGCCACGCGCTGCATCGGCGCGAAGTGGGCCATTACGACTTTGACCGCGCGCAAGAGGCAGTGCGCCGGCTGTTTGCTGGCGAAGCGTCCGACGCACCCGACGCGCTCTTTGCCGGCAACGACCACATGGCGATTGCAGCCTTGGATGTGCTGCGCCAGGAACTCGGCGTGCGCGTGCCGCAAGACGTGGCGGTCGTGGGCTTCGACGATGTGCCGCAAGCGGCATGGGGCGCCTACCGCCTGACGACAATACGCCAGCAGGTTGAACCCATGGTGGACGCCACGGTGGCCTTGCTGCGTGAGCAGATGCAGGCCGAACTACGACCGCGCGACATCGTCGTGCCGTGCAGCCTGATCGAACGCGCCACCGTTCGGGCAGGACTCTGATTTCCTTTTGTTTTTTACCGGCAACAACGCAAAGCGCGCAACAGACGCGCTCAACACTCTCAGCAGGAGACACACCCATGCGCAGCATTTTCATCCGTACCCTGAGCGCCGTTGCGGCGTTCGGCCTGACCGCCACCCTGGCCCACGCCCAAGGCGACGCCGCCGCCTGGCCCACCAAGAACATTCGATACATCGTGCCGTTCTCGCCCGGGGGCGTGTCTGACGGCGTGGCGCGCCTGCTCGCCGAGCAGTTGAGCGCGCGGCTGGGTCAATCCGTCATCGTCGAGAACAAGCCGGGCGTCTCCGGCATCGTCGGCACGCAATTGGCGGCGCGCGCCGAACCCGACGGCTACACGATCGAAGGCGGCACCATCACCACGCACGCTGTGAACCCGTTCTTCATCAAGAAGCTGGGCTATGACCCGGTCAAGGACTTCACGCCGATTGCCTTGGTTGGCATGGTCAGCAATGCACTGGTGGTGCGTGCCGACAGCCCCTTTAACACGGTGCAGCAAGTGATCGACGCAGCGCGCGCCAAGCCGGACACGCTGACCTACGGCACGGCGGGCGCGGGCACCTCGCAACACTTGTCGGGCCAACTGTTCCAGTCCATCTCCGGCACGCAGTTGCGCCAGATCGTCTACAAGGGCGGCTCGCAATCCATGGTGGATTTGATAGGCGGGCAGATCGACATGGTCTTTGAAACCGTGGCCGCCGCGCGTCCGATGATCGATTCCAAGCGCGTCAAGGTGCTGGGCGTGACGTCCGCCGCGCCGCTGGCCGACCTGCCGGGCGTGAAGCCCTTGGCGGAACTGGGTTTGCCCGGGTTTGAAATGCAGTCTTGGCAAGGCGTCTTCGCGCCCGCCGGTACGCCCAAGCCCGTGGTGGACCGACTGGCGCGCGAATTGGCGGCCATCGTGAAAACGCCTGAGGTGCGCGCCAAGCTGCTGACCTTGGGTGTGGCGCCGGACGGACGCGGCTCGGCGGCGTTTTCGCAATTCCAGCGCAGCGAAATCGAAAAATGGGGCAAGGTCATCAAGGACGCCGGTATCCAGGCAGACTGATCGCCTTTCCCAGCCATAGGAGATGTCCATGACCCCTTCCCACCATCCCCTGGACGGCCGCCTGCCGGACATGCTGCGCAGCGGCAAGCCCTTGCGCGGCTTGTTCAACGGGCTGCCCAGCCCGGCCATCGTGGAGATGTGCGCGTACGCCGGTTTCGATTTCATCATTCTGGACAACGAGCACGGCAGCGCTGATCTCGGCACCACCGAACACATGCTGCGCGCCGCCCGCGCGGCGGGCATCGTGCCGGTGGTGCGCTGCTTTGAACACGACCTGCCACGCGTGCTGGACATGGGGGCCAGCGCGGTGCAGGTGCCCATGGTGGAAAGCGCCGAGCAGGCGCGGCGGCTGGCGGCCATGGTGCACTACCCGCCGCTGGGCCGCCGGGGCAGCGCCTTCAGCACCCGCGCGGCGGGCTATGGCGCGTTTGGCGGGGCGGGGCACACGCAGCGCAGCAACGACGGCATCGGCTTCATCGCCATGATCGAAACCCCCGAAGCCATTGCGGTGGCCGCGGAGATCGCGGCGGTGGAGGGCGTGGACGCCGTCTTCATCGGCCCGAACGACCTGGCCCACGCGATGGGCCACGGCAGCGACTGGACGGCCGCGCCCGTGCAGCAGGCTATCGAACAGGGCTTGAAGGCCATTGCATCCGCTGGGAAATGCCCCGGCATCATTGCGCTGACGCCTGAGGACGAAGCGAAGTACGGCGCCTTGGGCGCTCGTTACTTCGCCAACGTGTCCACCAGCATCATTACTCGGGCGCTGGCGCAAGCGGCGTCTGCCGGACGGGACGCGCAACTGCGCTACTGAATGCGCAAGGCGCGGCGGATCACCGTCAGGCTGGATGGATGCACGGCAGGTGCAGGGCAACGACTTCGGTGTCGCCCTGCACGACGCCTGGGTAGCGGCTTCTGACCAGCGGGTCGTGCCCCGGCACAATGTGGTCCGGCGACTCGGCGTGGCGTAGCAAGGTCTCGTAACCGGCCAGCATGTCGGCCACGTTCAGCACGATGGGAAACGGCGCGTCCAAACCCATGTTGTCGTAGTAGTGGCTGGCATCCGAGGCCAGCACGATCCAGCCGCGCGCCGTATGCACCCGCACCGCTTGCAGCCCCTGCGTGTGGCCGCCGATGTGCAGCAGTTGCAGGCCCGGGGCGAGTTCATCGTGGCCGTGGTAGAAGTCCACCCGCTTGTCGTACACGCCCCGCACCACATCAAGCACGTCTTCAACCGCATAGGCGTGGCGCAGCATGTCGAAACGCATATTGCAGCCGCAGGCGTAGTGCAGCTCGCTTTCTTGCAGATGCAGGCGGGCCTGCGGTAATTTGCGGAGGTTGCCGGCGTGGTCGTAGTGCAGGTGCGTGACGATGACGTCCTGAATGTCGTCGGGCGCCAGCCCCAATGTTTTCAAGGCATCGATCGGGCAACGCAGAAGTTCGCGGCCGCGTGCGTCGGCGGCGGCTTGGTTGAAGCCGGTGTCGACCAGCCAGACGCGCTGGTCGCGGCGTATGACCCAGACGAAGTAATCCATGGGCATCGGGCCGTCGTGCGGATCGGGCGGCGTGATGAAGTTCTGCGCGCGGCGGCGCGCCACGGTGGCATAGCGCAGGGCATAGACTTCGTATTCAGGCAGCATCATGCGATTCCTCGGATGGTTCGGATGTGGTCGAGTTCGGGCTTCAGGTAGCGCATCAGGCGCTGCGGGCTTTCCACCATGGGGAAGTGGCCCAGGTCCGGCATGGCGGTAAAGCGCGCCCCGGGTATCCGCGCGGCAACGCGGCGAGAATCTTCCGGGCTGGCGGAATAGTCGTAGGCGCCCGTCAGCAGCGATACACCGAACGCGCGCGTGTCCAGGCCGTCCAGGTGCTGGGACGCGTCGAAGTCTTCGCTGTAGAACCAGAGGTCGTTGGCGTACACGTTGTAGCCGCCTTGCGCATAGATCCAGGCCGCCTCGCGGCGCGCCTGCAAGGTGGCGGCGGGGCCCATCAGCCCGCGCACATAGGCCGGGTTGTGCGCCGCCTGATTCACTTGGGGATGGCACAGCATGGGTGTGCGGCGGCCCACGGCCTTGTCCGGCGCTTCCAGTGCCA
The DNA here is from genome assembly GCF_038594925.1 of Achromobacter sp. JD-1. Lineage (NCBI taxonomy): Bacteria > Pseudomonadati > Pseudomonadota > Betaproteobacteria > Burkholderiales > Alcaligenaceae > Achromobacter > Achromobacter sp. JD-1. The sequence goes on from NZ_JBCGCS010000021.1 coordinate 53,130, forward strand.
CCACGCCCGCCACGTCCGCCGGGCTGCGGGCGGCAATCACCAGGGCCATTGCCGCGCCCATCGAGCAGCCAAGCAAGACGACGGGCGCGCCCGCCAGTTGCCGGATCACGGCCAGACAGGTGCGCAGATAGGCGTCGCGGGTCAGCCCGGTATCGGTCCAGGCGTGGCCGGGCAGGGGCATGCTGCGGCCGTGGCCGGGCATGTCGAAGGCCATCATCCGCCATTGGGCGCGCAGTTCGGCATCGGCCATCAGTGCGTGGTATTGGCGGGAATCGGCGCCGGCGGTATGCAGCATCAAGAGCGGCGGGCCGTCCGTCAGACCGCTGGTTTCGACGTAGAGGGAAGTGCGGGTGTCGCCCAGATCCAGCGTGGCGTAGTGGCCGGCGATGCTGCCGCGGTCCAACAGGTCGGACGCTGCGTCTTCGACCTGCCCGCGCAGGAGTTCAAACAGCCGTTCCAGGGGGTGCAGCGCCTGGGCAATGGCCAGCGCATCGCCTTTGACGCGCAGGCCCTGTGCAAAGCGATGGGCTGCGGTGTAGGAGTGGTAACCGGGGGGAGGGGTGGGGGTCATCAGCTTGTGCCAGGTGTCCGGCAAGGCGCTGATGACGATGCACTGCGAGGGGGCGGCGGGCTGGCCGGCCCAGGCGCAAACCCGGTCTTCCGGATCCGCACCCACTTGCAGCCAGATGGCGCAGGGCAGGCCCCTGGCTGCGCTGATGAATTCGCTATCCTGCTGTGCCCGGGCCGCCACGGCCCTCAGTTCCTGCACGGTCGCCTTCACGGGGGGATGCCTCCTCTTGTTGGCGCCTGAGCACGTCGAGCGCGGTGCGTTCCGCGTTCACGATATGGCTCTGTGCGGCCGCTTGGGCGCCTTGTGGGTCGCGCGCCTTGATGCGCTCGAAGATGTCGTCGATTTCGGCCATGCTTTCCGGCAGCCGGTCGGGGCGCGCGAACGAGGTGGCGCGCAGCAGATTGATGCGCGACAGCAGCCCCGGCAGCATGTCCTTGATCAGGTCGTTGTCACAGCCCGACAGCAGCACGTCGTAGAAATCGCGCTTGGCGGCCAGCAGCGCCGACTTGTTGCTGCCCTTGGCCTGGCGGTGCAGGGCATCGACGGCCTTGCGCAGCCGCGCGACGTCGGCATCGCTGGCCAGCCGCGCGAATTCGTGCGCGGCAAAGCCTTCCAGCAGCGCGCGCAGCGCATACAGGTCGCGAGCCGCTTTTTCCGTGATGCGCACCACGGTGGGGCCACGATGCGGCTCGATGGAGATCAGCCGTTCGGCCTCCAGGGTGCGCAGGGCCTCGCGCAGCGTGCTGCGGCTGATGCTCAGTTGCTCACAGAGCTCCACTTCGCGCAGGCGTTCGCCGCCCTTGATGTGGCCATCCATGATGGCGCCGCGCAGGTATTCCTCGACGCGGGTACGCAGGGTGGTGGGCTTCTCGAAAATCGCACCGGTGGGGGTGGGCATGGCTGTCTCTCGCTTAGCGTGGCGGCGGGCGCAAGCCGCCGTCCAGGCTTTTGGCCAGGGCGCCGCGCACCGCCGATTCAACGTAAAGACGCAATATATCCCGGCGCAGGGTCATAGCCTTAACCTCATAGCCTTAACCTCATCGCCTTAACCTCATAGCCTTACCCTCATCGCATCAGCCCCATCGCTACAGCCCCAGGTACGCTTCGCGCACGCGGCTGTCTTCCATCAGCGCGTGGCTGGGGCCGGACAGCACCATGGCGCCGGATTGCAGCACGTAGGCGTGTTCGGCCACCGACAGCGCCAGCCGCGTGTTCTGCTCCACCAGCAAAATGGTCAGCCCGCTGCGGTGGATGTCGATCATGGCCTGGTGCATTTCCTCGACCACCTTGGGCGCCAGGCCGTGGCTGGGTTCGTCCAGCAACAGCAGCCGGGGCTTGAGCATCAGCGCGCGCCCGAACGCCACCATCTGCTGCTCGCCGCCCGACAAGGTGCCGGCGGCCTGCCGACGGCGCTCCCGCAAGCGGGGAAACAGGGCATAGACCTCGTCGCAACCGCGCTTGAGCGCCGCGCCGTCCCGGCGGCGGGTGTAGCCGCCCAGGTAGAGGTTTTCTTCGACGGTCATCTCGGGGAATACGTGGCGGCCTTCCGGCACATGGGCAATGCCCAGTTCGGGAATGCGGTGCGGCGGCAAGCGCAGGATGTCTTGCCCGTCGAAGACGATGCTGCCGCTGACCTTGTCCAGCAAGCCCGATACGCAGCGCAGCAGCGTGCTCTTGCCCGCGGTGTTGGCGCCCACCACCGCGATGAAGCCACCTTGCGGCACCTCCAGCGACACGTCGTGCAAGACCGGGCTGCGGTCGTAAGAGGCGGTCAGCCCCTGAATCTGCAATAGGCTCATGCGCTGGCCTCCACGTGTTCCATCGACTTGCCCAGGTAGACCTCGATCACCGTGGGGTTCGCCGCGATTTCGGCGGGGCTGCCCTCAGCGATCTTCTGGCCGAACGACAGCACCAGGATGCGGTTGCATAGCCGCATGATGGCGCGCATGTGGTGTTCCACCACGATGAAGCTGATGCCGGATTCATCGCGCAGCGTGCGGATCAGGTCCAGCATGGTGTCCATCTCGGCCTCGTTCAGCGCCGCCATCACCTCGTCCAGCAAAAAGACCCGGGGGTTGGTACACAGCGCGCGCGCCAGTTCCACCCGCGCCTGTTCGGGAAACGACAGTTCGCCGGCGGGCTTGGTGGCAATGGCGGACAGGCCCACGCGGTCCAGGCTGTCGCGCGCCACCTGGCGGGCGCGCGGCACGTCGTGGCGCAGCAGGCCGCCCACCAGCACGTTGTCCAGCACCGTCATCTCGGGAAACAGCGCGACGTTCTGGAAGGTCTTGGTCATGCCCAGCGCCGCGATCTGGTGGGGGCGCAGGCCGTTGACGTCGCGGCCTTCCAGTTCGATGCGCCCGCCCTGGCTGGCGTACAAGCCCATCAGCAGGTTGAACACCGTGGTCTTGCCCGCGCCGTTCGGCCCGATCAGCCCCAGGATGTCGCCGCGCGCCACGCTGAACGACACGTCGTCCACCGCCTTCAGGCCGCCGAAGCGGCGCTGGATGTTCGAGACTTTCAGGATGTCAGGCATGCTGGCCCCGGGTCAGGTTGCGCAGCCGCGTCCACAGCGCCGACAGGCCGCGCGGCTCGATCAGGATGATGGCGATCAATATCAGGCCAAACGCCAACTGCGACACCCCGGCCGTGTGGCCCGACAGCCAATCGTTGAACACCTCTTCCAACGGAATGATGACCAGCGCGCCGATCAACGGCCCCGCCACCGTGCCCACGCCGCCGATGATGCAGATGAGCGCCACGCGTACCGACACACCCACCAGCGAGAACACCGTGTCCGGGTCGAAGAAGTAGATGAACTGCGCGTACAGCGTGCCGCAGGCGCCCATCAGCGCGGCGGACACCACGGCGGCCAGGATGCGCGTTTGCGCGGTGTTCACGCCGATCACTTCCGCCGCCTGCGGGTTGGCCTTCACCGCACGCAAGCGGTAGCCCAGCCGCGACCGGCTGATCAGCGCAAAGACCACGGACGTGATGATGGCGGCCCCCAGCATCAGGTAGTAGTACGGAATGCTGGACTTGAATTGCATCTGCGCCCAACCTTCCGCGAACGGAATGGACAGGCCCACCGGCCCGCCCGTGACGGACGCCCAGGTGTTGGCGATGGCGCGCAGCACTTCGCCAAACGCCAAGGTTGCCAGCGCGAAGTAATGCCCGCGCAGCCGCATGGTGGGCAGGCTGAGCAGCGCGCCCGCCACCGCCGCCACCGCCATCGCGGCCACGATGCCCAACCACGGCGAAATGCCATAGCGCATCAGCAACAGCGTGGACGTGTACGCGCCCAGACCGAAGAAGGCCGCATGGCCCAACGAGATCTGATTCGCCAGCCCGCCCACGATATTCCACGATTGGCCCATCGCCGCGAACAGCAGCACCAGCGTCACCACGCGTATGGTATAGCCCTGGTCTTCCATCAACCAGGGCGCCGCCAGCGCCACCGCAAGCAGCAGCGCCCAAGGCAAGAGTTGTCGATTCATGCGCATCATGCCGCCCTTTTCAAAAGACCTTCCGGGCGCACGGCCAGGACCAGAATGAAGATGGCGAACAGCACCAGATTCTGCAATTGCATGGGCAGCACCAGCGATGACAGCGACTGGATCACGCCCACCGCCACGCCGCCCACCACCGCGCCCAACACGCTGCCCAGGCCGCCCAGCACCACCGCCGTGAACATCAGCACGCTGAACTGCGCGCCCACGGTGGTGGACGCCGTGAGATACGGCAGGATGATGCCGCCGCCCAGGGCCGTCAGCCCCACGCCCAGGCCAAAGGCCAACTGATGCACGCGATGGGTGGATATGCCCGACAGCCGCGCGGCCATCGGGTCTTGCGCCGTGGCGCGCACCGCCATGCCCCACCAGGTTTTCTTCAGCACCCACCACAGGGTCAGCCCGGCTACCGACGCCACCACGAAGGCCAGCAGATACGGCGCGCTGAACAGAATGGGGCCGAGCGCCAGCGCCGTCATCTGGTAGGGCGTCTGCACCGAGCGGAACTCTGATCCGAACAGGATCAGCGCCAGGTTTTCCATGACGATCAGCAAGCCCACCGTCAGGAAAATCTGCGCCACGGCAGGCGCCTTCATCACCCGGTCGATCAGGAACTTTTGCGTCAGCACGCCCAGAACGAAGGCCACGGCGAATGACAGCAGCGACCCCAAAAGCGGGTCCAGCCCCAGCAGCTTCCAGGCGAAGTACGCCACGAACATGCCCACCATCAGGAACTCTGCCTGGGCGAAGTTCACGATGGACACCACCCCGAAAACGAGTGTCAGCCCGATCGAGATCACCGCGTAAACGCCGCCCAGCAGAATGCCGTCCACCAGCGCCTGCAAGAATTGCATGACCCGTCCCCCTCCGTCGTGTGCGAAGCCGATCAGCCGGCGCTGATGACGCTACCCTTGGCCAACTCCCGCGGCCACACCGACACCAGCTCGTTGTTCTGCCACTGCACCATGATGGGCTGGGCCAGCGTGTTCAGACCCTTGGCGTCGAAGTGCACGCCGCCGCCCGACATCACGCCCGCCCAGCCCTGGTCGTACTTCTGCGCACGCAACGCCTTGGTCACTGCCTCGGGCTTGTCGGATGCCGCCACCTCCAGCGCCGCGGCCAGCACCCCCGCGCACACGGCGTGTTCCAGCGCCTCGTGCGGCATGAAGGTGCCGAAGCGCTTGCGATAGCGTTCGGTGTATTCGGGCGCCTGGTCGTAGTTGGCCGGCGCAATCGACAGCACCGCCTGCGCGTATTGACCCAGCGCGCGGGCGAAGTCGGGAATCACGTAGCCCGCCGCGCCGCCCACCACCGGCACCGTCAGCCGTTGCTGGCGCATCACGCGGATGATCAGCAGGCTGTCGTTCAGATACGAAATGGGGAACACGATCTGCGCATCGGAGCCGCGCAGCTTGCTGATCAGCGGCGTCACGTCGGTGATGCCCAGCGGATAGGCCTCGTCCAGCACGATCTCGGCGCCGGCCGCCTTGGCGGCATTGCGCACGCCCACCGCCTGCGAGGTGCCGTAGGCCGTGTCTTCGTACAGCAGCGCGATCTTCTTGATGTTGGACGCGCCGGCCACGACCGACGCGGCGTAATCGTATTGAGCGCGGCCCAGCACCGAGCCCTTGGACACCACCTGGAAGATGTGCTTGAAGCCGCGCTCGGTGAGCATGTCCGAGAACGACATGGTCAACAGCGGGATGCCACGGCGTTCGGTCACTTCCGATACGGCCAGCGTCAGCGACGAGGCGTACGCGCCAATGATCGCCACGCAGCGGTTCTGCGTGATCAGGCGCTGCGCCACCGTGGCGGCGGTGGTGGGCTGCGAGGTGGCGTCCGCGATGATCAGCTTGAGCTTGGCGCCGCCCAGCGACTTGATGCCGCCGGCCGCGTTGATCTCGTCCGCGGCCAATTCCAGCCCCTGGCGGGAATTGATGCCGAACTGCGCGTTGGCGCCGGACAGCGGCAGGATGACGCCAACATTGATCTCGGCTGGCGCCGCCCGGGCCATGCCGGGCAGCGAGGCCGCCAGCGCGGCGGCGCCCAGTCCAGCGACAAATTCCCGGCGCCCGTGGCGTACGACTGCGGGGTGCACGGCCTGTTTGGGGTTGCTTTTCATGCTTGTCTCCTGGCTTTTATGGGGATGGGGCGCACGGCAGCCAGCCCGGCGCTTTGCCGCATTATTGTGCTCAATATTTACGCAGTCAAGCATATTGTCAGACAATCCGACTATTGACGATCTGACAGAAATGGGCAGACAATCCATCGCGTAATCGATCATGTATTCGCCTTTCATCCATCACCAGCGAGGAACTCATGGCAGACACCAAATCCGAAACCCAAGCCCTGTTCGACCAAGGGCTGAACCTGCGTCGCGAGGTGCTGGGCACCGAGTACGTGGACGGTTCGCTGGCGCGCGCCAACGACTTCATGATGGCGTTTCAGAACATCACCACCGAATGGTGCTGGGGTTATACCTGGGGCCGCCCGGGCCTGGAGAAAAAGACCCGCAGCATGCTGAACCTGGCCATGCTGACGGCGCTGAACCGCCCGGCCGAGATCAAGCTGCACGTCAAGGGCGCGCTGAACAACGGCGTCACGGTGGAAGAGATCAAAGAGATCCTGCTGCAAGCCACCGTGTACTGCGGCATTCCGGCGGGGCTGGACGCCTTCAAGGTGGCCAACCAGGTGCTGGAAGAAGAGGGCGCCTTCAAGGAGCAGCAAGCATGAGCGCAGCGCAAGAGCGCGTGGGGCTGATCGGCATCGGCAGCATGGGCTGGCCGATGGCGGCGCGGCTGGTGCAGGCGGGCTTCGCGGTGACGGTGTTCGACGCCGTGCCGGGCCAGGCCGACAAATTCGCGCAGGAAGTCGGCGGGCAGGCAGCCGCTACCTGCGCGGCGCTGGCCGCGCAAAGCGACATCATCGTCACCATGCTGCCCACCAGCGGCATCGTTGAACAGGTGCTGAGCGGCGCGGATGGCGTGCTGGCGGGCCTGCGCGCCGGCAGCGTGGTGGTGGAGATGAGCTCGGGCGTGCCGGCCCATACCCAACGACTGGCCCAGGCCGTGGCCGAGGCGGGCGGGCAGATGGTGGACGCACCCGTGTCCGGTGGCGTGCCGCGCGCGCGCACCGGTGAGCTATCCGTCATGTTCGGCGGCCCGGCCGCCACGCTTGAGCGCGTGCGCCCGGCGCTGTCGGCCATGGGCACGTCCATCACGCCGGTCGGCGATGTAGGCAGCGCGCACGCCATGAAGGCGCTGAACAATCTGGTTTCGGCGGGCGGCTTCCTGATCGGCGTGGAAGCCATGCTGATCGGCCAACAATTCGGCCTGGATCCGAACGTGATCGTGGATGTGTTGAACGCGTCCACCGGCATGAACAATTCCACGCAGAAAAAATTCAAGCAGTTCGTGCTGTCGCGCGAATTCAACTCGGGCTTTGGGCTGGATCTGATGGTGAAAGACCTGGGCATTGCGCTGGGCATCGCCACCGACACCGGCACGCCCACGCCGTTTGCGTCACTGTGCCGTGAACTATGGGCGTCGGCGGGCAAGACGCTGGGCAAGGGGCAGGACCACACCGCCGTGGCGCGCCTGTCCGAACAGTTGGCGGGCGTGGAGCTGGGCGCAAAGAAAGTGGCTTCCTAGATTCAGACCTACGGCGCGGCATGGTCCGCGCCGCTTTTTTTCAACCTGCATCACCCACAACCGCCGGCACCAGGCGGAGGGGCCGGCTATCGCCGGCACATACAGCAAGGAGCGAGACATGAAGAAGACATTCCGGGCGGCCCTGGCCGTCGGCCTGATGGCGCTTGGCGCCAACGCAAGCGCGCAGGACTATCCCACGCGGTCCATCTCGATGGTGGTGCCCTATGCGGCGGGCGGCTCTACGGATGGCCTGGCCCGCATCGTGGCGCAGGCCATGGGCGAGAACCTGGGCCAGACCATCGTCGTGGAAAACCTGGGCGGCGGCGGCACCATGATCGGTAATCAGCGCGTGACGCGCGCCGCGCCCGACGGCTACACCATCACTTTCGGCAACATGGGGTCGCTGGCGATTGCGCCGTCGCTATATCCCAAGGCCAAGTTTGATCCGCGCCGCGACATGGCCGCCATCGGCCTGGTGGCCACGGTGCCGATGGTGCTGTCGGTCAGCAAGAAAAGCGGCATCACCACGCTGCCCGACTTCGTTGCGCGCATGAAGAAGAACGGCGCGGACGTGAACTTCGGCAACGCGGGGTCCGGCTCCACCAGCCACATCGCGGCGGCCACCTTCATGCACGTGACCAATACCAAGGGCATGCAGATTCCGTATCGCGGAGCGGGGCCGGCCATCGCCGACCTGATGGCCGGCACGGTGGACGCGGTGATTGACCAGACCGTCACGATGATTCCCATCCACGAAGCCAAGCGCGTCACGGCCCTGGCCGTGGCCAGCGCTTCGCGCCTGCCGCAGATTCCCGATGTGCCGACGTTTGCGGAAGCCGGGGTGCCAGCGTTCAACATGAGCGTCTGGAACGGCATCGCCGCACCGGCCGGCACGCCGCCCGCCGTCATCGCGCGTTTGGAACAGGCCTTGGCGGCGGCCCTGAACAGCCCCGGCGTGCGGGATTCGCTGGACAAGCTGGCGGCGCAGGCGCCCGTTGGCAAGGACCAGGGCGCGGCGGCGTTCCAGGCCTTGATCGCGCGTGACGTGCCGCATTTCGCGGCCTTGATTCAAGACGCCAACATCACCGTCAATTGAAGGCCGGGGTGGCGCCAAGCTCTTTGGCGCCGCCCTGGTCCGCTGGCATGATCACAAGACGATCATCAGCCTAGGAGACTTACGCATGAGCTCTTTCCCGTCGCCCCCTTCCGGCGAGCCGCAGCAACAGCCCCCGCTGTGCCTGGCGCCCTTGCCCGACATGGACGCCGCCACCTTCGACATTCCGCCCGGCGCCTGCGACACGCACGCGCATGTCGTCGCCGCCGACAGCAGCGCGTACCCGCTCGTGCCCGAGCGCACCTACACGCCGCCGCCCGCACCCGAATCCGCCTACCTGGGCATGCTGCGCCAAACCGGCATGTCGCGCGGTGTGCTGGTGCAGATCAGCGTCTACGGCACCGACAACCGCTACATGCTGGAAGTGCTGCGCCGTCACCCCGAGCAATTGCGCGGGGTGGGCGTCGTCGCGCCCGACGTCAGCGACCAGGAACTGGAAGCCATGCATGCCGCCGGCGTGCGTGGCCTGCGCATCAACGTCTTGTTTGGCGGCGGCATCGGCTTTGACGCCATGGAAACGTTGGCGCACCGCATTGCCGGCCTGGGCTGGCACATGCAGTTCCTGATGGATGCGCGCCAATTGCCCGACCTGCTGCCGCGCATGCGCAAGCTGCCGGTGCCGGGTGTGGTGGACCATATGGGGCACATGCCGGTGGGCGATGGCACTGACAGCGCGGGCTTTCTGGCCTTGCAGCATCTGGTGCGCGACCACGGCTGGTGGGTCAAGCTATCAGGCGCCTATCGCATCAGCGACCGCTTCGACGATTTCAGCGACGTGACGCCGTGGGCGCAAGCGCTGATCGACACCGCGCCCGACCGCATGCTGTGGGGCAGCGACTGGCCCCATGTGCATCAAACGCGCATGGTCAACACGGGCCGGCTGCGCAACCAGTTGGCGCAGTGGGCGCCGGATGCCGACGTGCGCCACCGCATCCTGGTCAGCAACCCCGAACGCCTGTACGGCTTCACCCCGGCGCGCTAAGCGCACGCCCCTTCAGAACCATTCAAGAGACAAACCATGCAGTGGTATAGAGAGCTGAACAAGACCGAACGCCGCACCTTCATTGCCGCGTTCGGGGGCTGGGCCATCGACGCCCTGGACTTCATGGTGTTCACCTTCGTGATCGCCACCCTGATGAGCCTGTGGGGCATCGACAAGGGCCAGGCGGGCATGCTGGGCACGGTCACGCTGCTGTTCTCCGCCATTGGCGGCTGGCTGGCCGGCATCCTGGCCGACCGCTATGGCCGCGTGCGCGTCCTGCAATACACGATCCTGTGGTTTTCGGCCTGCACCGTGGCCATAGGCTTTGCGCAGAACTTCGAACAGTTGTTCGTGCTGCGCGCCTTGCAAGGCTTGGGCTTTGGCGGCGAATGGGCCGTGGGCTCGGTGTTGATGGGCGAGATCGTGCGCGCCGAACACCGGGGCAAAGCGGTGGGCACCGTGCAAAGCGGCTGGGCCGTGGGGTGGGGCGCGGCGGCGATCCTGTACACCGTGGCGTTCTCGTTGCTGCCGCCGGAATGGGCCTGGCGCAGCCTGTTCTGGATCGGCGTGCTGCCCGCCTTTCTGGTGCTGTACATCCGCAAGAACGTGCCCGAACCCGAAGTGTTCAAGCGCGCGCAGGCCAAGGTGCATGCGGGCGAGGCGCGCGCGTCGTTCTGGACGATCTTTTCGCCCGCGCTGATCAAGACCACCGTCATCACGGCCATTCTTTGCACGGGCGTGCAGGGCGGCTACTACGCCATCACGACGTGGTTGCCCACTTACCTGAAGGTGGAACGCCAACTGTCGGTGCTGAACACGGGCGGTTACCTGATGGTGATCATCTTCGGCTCGTTCTGCGGCTACATCGCGGGGGCCTATCTGGCCGACCGCCTGGGCCGCCGCGCCAACCTGTTGATCTTCTCGGTGCTGTCGACCATCAGCGTTTATGTGTACACACAAGTACCGCTGACCGATCACCAGATGCTGTTCCTGGGCTTCCCGCTGGGCTTTGCCGCGTCGGGCATCTTCAGCGGCATCGGCGCTTACCTGACCGAGCTGTTCCCGTCGGGCGTGCGGGCATCGGGCCAAGGTTTCGCCTACAACTTCGGGCGCGGCATCGGGGCGTTGTTTCCCAGCCTGGTCGGCCTTCTCAGCCAGACGCATGGGCTGGGTTGGGCCATCGGCGCGTTTGCCACGGGGGCGTATGCGGTGGTGATCGTGACGGCGTTGCTGTTGCCTGAAACCAAGGGGCGCGTGCTGGAATAAGCCGGCCCCGGCGGGTAAGGGCATTCAGAGGCCTGGGCATCCGCCCAGGCCTTTTGCTTGCTGTCTAGGGTTTACCCGATATGGTCGCAAGCCTTAAATTTGTATGATGACCCGATAAATTCAACACAAGAGACATCCCATCATGCTGGCCCAGCCGCTGCGTTCCGCGCCGAACCTTACGCGCCATTTTTTCCCGACATGCACCCCTGCCCATCAGGGGTTTTTTCATGACTGATGAAGCCCGCATCCGCGAAGAAATCTGCGTCGTCGGCGCCAGTCTCTACCAACGTGGCTACACCGTGGGCGCGGCCGGCAACATCAGCGCCCGGCTGGATGATGGCTGGCTGATCACCCCCACCGACGCGTGCCTGGGCCGGCTGGACCCCGCCGATCTAGCCAAGGTGGACCTGGACGGCAACTGGGTGTCGGGCGCCAAGCCGTCCAAGACGCTGGTGCTGCATCAGGGCATCTATCGCGCCAGCCCCGAGTCGCGCGGCATCATCCACACGCATTCCACGCATCTGGTGGCCTTGACGCTTGCCGGCGTGTGGCGGCCCGACGACGTGCTGCCGCCCATCACGCCTTATCAGGTCATGAAGGTGGGCCGCATTCCCTTGATCGCCTATCGCCGGCCCGGCGACCCGCAAGCCGCCGCCGAGGTGGCCGCCGTGGCGGGCCAGGTGCGCGGCGCGCTGTTCGAAAGGTTGGGGCCGGTGGTGTGGGAACGCTCGGTTGCGCAGGCGTCCTACGCGCTGGAAGAGCTGGAAGAAACCGCCCGCCTGTGGCTGATGAGCCAGCCGCGCCCCGAGCCGCTGTCCGAGCAGGCCATCGACGAGCTGCGCGTCACCTTCGGCGCGCGCTACTGACCCGCATTGGCTTGCCTGCCGGATTGCTCTCGTAGTCGCTCTCGTAGTCACTCTCGTCGTCACGCTCTTCGTCGCTTGCTTGGGTGGCGCATTTAAGCGCCGCCCACGCCACCCCAATATCCAAGGACCCGCCATGCCGCGCCTGGCCGCCAACCTGACCATGATGTACAACGAGCACGCCTTCCTGGATCGCTTCCAGGCCGCCGCCAGCGACGGGTTTCAGGGGGTGGAGTTTCTGTTCCCCTACGACTTCGCCGCCGCCGACATCCGCGCGCGGCTGCAAGACAACGGGCTGACGCAAGCGCTGTTCAACGCGCCGCCCGGCGAATGGGAAGCGGGCGAACGCGGGATTGCGTCGCTGCCGGGCCGTGAAGACGAATTCCTGCGCGGCCTGGACCAGGCGCTGGGCTACGCGGCGCAGTTGGGCAACCGCAGCCTGCACGTCATGGCGGGGCTGATTCGCCCCGAGCAAGATCGCGCGGCGCATCGCGCGGTGTACGTGCAGAACCTGGCGCGCGCCGCCAGCGCCGCCGCCTCGGCGGGTATCACTATCGTGATCGAACCCATCAACACGCGTGACATTCCCGGCTTCTTTCTGAACCGCCAAGACGAGGCCCAGTCCATATGCGCCGAGGTGGGCGCGGCCAACCTGAAAGTGCAGTTCGATTGCTATCACTGCCAGATCGTCGAAGGCGATATCGCCGTGAAGCTGGAGCGCGACATGGCCGGCATCGGGCACATCCAGATTGCTGGCGTGCCCGACCGCCACGAGCCCAACCTGGGCGAACTGAACTATCCGTATCTGTTCGACCGCATCGACGCGCTGGGCTATGCCGGCTGGGTCGGCTGCGAATACCGCCCCAAGGCCGGCACGCGCGCAGGTCTGGGCTGGGCCCAGCCTTATCTGGCCAAGCACTGAGTCAACAAGAAGCGAGCACCCCACCATGAACATCCTGATTACCGGCGGCGCCGGATTCCTGGGCCAGCGGCTGGCTCGCAAACTGCTGGAGCAGGGCACGCTGACGCTGGACGCCAACGGCCCGCAAGCCATCACACGCATCGACCTGCTGGACGTCGTCAAGACCGACGCTTTCACCGCTGACCCGCGCGTGCATACGCGGGTGGGCGACATCGCCGACCCCGATGTGCTGCGCGCAGCCATCGACACCGATACCCGCGCCATCTTCCATCTGGCCGCCATCGTCAGCGGACAGGCCGAAGCGGATTTCGATCTGGGCATGCGCATCAACCTGGATGCCTCACGCGCCTTGCTGGACGTGTGCCGCGCGCTGGGCCACCAGCCGCGCGTGATCTTCACCAGTTCGGTGGCGGTCTACGGCGGCGACTTGCCCGACACCGTGCGCGACGACACCGCCTTGAACCCGCAATCGTCCTACGGCACGCAGAAGGCCATTGCCGAACTGCTGCTGGCCGATTACACGCGACGCGGCTTTGTGGATGGGCGCGTGCTGCGCCTGCCCACCATCAGCGTGCGCCCCGGCCGGCCCAACGCGGCTGCCTCGTCGTTCGCCAGCGGCATCATCCGCGAACCGCTCAACGGCGAAACCGCCGTGTGTCCGGTTGGCCCCGACACGCGCCTGTGGCTGCTGTCGCCGCGCGGCGCCATTCAGGCCTTGATTGCCGGCTGCGAATTACCCGCGGATGCCGTGGCCGACCGCGCGCCGATCAATCTGCCGGGCGTGTCGGTGACGGTGGCCGACATGGAACAGGCGCTGCGCGAGGTTGCGGGCGACACCGTGGCAGACCGCATCACCTGGCGGCCGGACGACAAGGTCGAGCGCATCGTGGGAAGTTGGCCCGGCCGCTGGGACACCACGCGCGCCAACCGACTGGGCCTGGCGGGCGACAAGGGCTTTGCCGACATCATCCGCGCCTACCTGGCCGACGACCTGCCGCGTTGACGCGCGGCGCGACGCCTCTGCATCGACACGCCGCATCGACACGCCGCATCGACACGCCGCATCGACACGCCGTTTCGCCATTGCGTACCGATACTTTCCTATCGCCACTCCCATCGACCTTCCGGACCCTATCGCCATGAGCCATCCGCAACCCACCCCCCGCCGCGTTGGCGTCATCGGCCTGGGCGCCATGGGCGCGGGCATCGCCCAGAGCCTGCGCCGCGCCGGCCACGATGTGCACGTCCATGACATCCGCCCCGAGGCCGCCGCCGCCTTCGCCGAGCAAGGCGGCGTGGCCTGCGCCACCTTGGCCGACATGGCCGCCGCTTGCGACATCGTGGTGAGCGTGGTCGTCAACGCGCAGCAGACCGAGGCCGTGCTGTATGGCAGCGGCGGTATCGCCGCCGTCCTGCGTCCAGGCGCGGTGTTCGTGATGTGTTCCACCGTGGACCCCAACTGGTCCATCGCGCAGGAAGCCCGCCTGGCCGAACAGGGCGTGCTGTACCTGGATGCACCGATCTCGGGCGGCGCGGCCAAGGCCGCCGCCGGCCAGATGACGATGATGACGGCGGGCAGCGCGGCGGCCTATGCCGCCTGCGGCACGGTGCTGGAATCCATGGCGGGCAAGGTCTACCGGCTGGGTGACCGCGCGGGCGCGGGCAGCAAGGTCAAGATCATCAACCAACTGCTGGCCGGCGTACACATCGCCGTGGCCGCCGAAGCCATGGCGCTGGGCCTGCGTGAAGGCGTGGACGCGGACGCGCTGTACGAGGTCATCACGCATAGCGCCGGCAATAGCTGGATGTTCGAGAACCGCATGCCCCATGTGTTGGCGGCCGACTACACACCCTTGTCGGCCGTGGATATTTTTGTGAAGGACCTGGGGCTGGTGCTGGACACCGCGCGGCACAGCAAGTTTCCGTTGCCGCTGGCGTCCACCGCGCATCAGATGTTCATGCAGGCGTCCACGGCCGGGCATGGGCGCGAAGACGACAGCGCCGTCATCAAGATTTTTCCGGGCATCAATTTGCCGGAGGCCAAATGACCATCAAACTGGGCTGTATTGCCGACGACTTCACGGGCGCCACCGACCTGGCCAACAACCTGGTGCGCGCGGGCATGCGCACCGTGCAAACCATAGGCGTGCCGGGCGAGCCCCTGCGCGCCGACGCGGATGCCGTGGTGGTGGCATTGAAAACGCGAACGCTGCCCGTGGATGACGCCGTGGCGCAGTCCGTGGCTGCATTGCAATGGTTGCAGCAGCAAGGCGCCGAGCAGATCTACTTCAAATACTGCTCCACCTTCGACAGCACGCCGGCCGGCAATATCGGCCCGGTCACCGATGCCTTGATGACGCGGCTGGGCACGCGCTTCACCATCGCCACCCCCGCCTTTCCCGACAACAAGCGCACCGTCTTCAAGGGCTACCTTTTTGCGGGCGATGTGTTGCTGAACGAATCGGGCATGCAACATCATCCGCTGACGCCGATGACCGACCCGAACCTTGTGCGCGTGTTGCAGGCGCAGACCGCGCGCAAGGTCGGGCTGATCGACTACAGCGTGGTGGCCTTGGGGCCCGACGCGATTCTTGCGCGCATGCAGGCCCTGAAAGACGAGGGCGTGGAGATCGCGATTGTGGACGCGGTGTCCAACGACGACCTGCTGCGGCTGGGCCCGGCGCTGCGCGGCATGCCGCTGGTGACGGCGGGTTCTGGTGTGGCGATTGGCCTGCCGGGCAACTGGGGCCTGACGCCCGCCAGCGCCGCCAGCCAGGCACGCGCGCCCGGTTTGCAGGCCGTGGTGGCGGGTAGCTGCTCCAGCGCCACCAATGCGCAGGTGGCGGCCTTTATTGACGCAGGCCGGCCAGCGCTGGCGCTGGACCCTTTGCGGCTGGCTTCTGAAGAAGACGTCGTGGCACAGGTGTTGGATTGGGCCGAGCCGCGCATGCAGGATGGTCCCGTGCTGGTCTATTCCACCGCCGAGCCTGACGCGGTCAAGGCGGCGCAGGGCGCGCTGGGCGTGGAGCGTGCGGGCGCCATGATCGAAGCGGCCTTGGCGCGCATTGCGGTCGGGCTGGTCGAACGCGGTGTGCGCCAATTGATTGTTGCGGGCGGCGAAACCTCGGGCGCGGTGGTGCAGGCGCTGGGCTTGCAACAGATGGCCATCGGCGAGCAGATCGACCCGGGCGTGCCGTGGTGCGCCGGCTACACGCCGGTGGCCGACGCCGAGCTCAGCATCGCGCTGAAGTCCGGCAACTTCGGCACGCGGGACTTCTTCACCAAGGCATTCGGCTGACGCCGCAAATCGAAACAGCAACAGACAGGAGCAGGGCATTGGCCAGCAAACAAAACACCGAGCTCAAGGGTGGCTTGAAGTCGCGCCATCTGACGATGATGTCTATCGCCGGGGTCATCGGGGCGGCGCTGTTCGTCGGGTCCGGCAAGCAGATCGCGCTGGCGGGGCCGGCCGTCATCCTGGCCTATCTGGGCGGCGGCATCCTGGTCATTCTGGCCATGCGCATGCTGGGCGAAATGGCGGTGGCGCAGCCCGACACGGGGTCGTTTTCCACCTACGCCGACCGCGCCATCGGGCGCTGGGCGGGCTTCACCATCGGCTGGCTGTACTGGTACTTCTGGGCCTTGCTGATGGGCTGGGAAGCCTACGTGGCCGGGCAGATCCTGCACGGCTGGTTTCCGATGGTGCCGGACTGGGGCTATGCGCTCTTCATCACCGTTGCGCTCATCGTCGTCAACTTCATGAACGTGCGCAACTACGGTGAATTCGAATTCTGGTTCGCGCTGATCAAGGTGATTGCCATCGTGGCGTTCCTGGTCATCGGCAGCCTGGCGGTGGTGCATCTGTGGCCCTGGGGCGAAGCGCGCGGCGTGTCGCAGTTGACGGCGCAGGGCTTCATGCCCAATGGCATCAAGTCGGTGGTGGTGGCCATGCTGGGCGTGATGTTCGCCTTCATCGGCGCGGAAATCGTCACGGTGGCCGCCGCCGAATCGGCCGACCCCGCGCGTGAAATCATCAAGACCACGCGTTCGGTGGTGTGGCGGATCTGCCTGTTCTACGTGGGGTCCATCTTCATCATCGTCTGCCTGGTGCCCTACAACGACCCGTTGCTGTCGCAGCCCACGCATGGCAGCTACAACGTGGCGCTCAGCAGGCTGGGCGTGCCGTACGCGCAGGCCATCGTCAACTTCATCGTGCTGACGTCCGTGTGCAGTTGCTTCAATTCGGCCTTGTACACGGCATCGCGCATGCTGTATTCGCTGTCACGGCGGGGCGACGCGCATCGCATCATGCAAGTGACCGGCCGCCGCACCGGCACGCCGTATGTGGGCGTGCTGATTTCCAGCGCGTTCGCGTTCGTGGCGGTCTGGATGATGGCCACGTCAAAGATGGATCTGTACGACGTGCTGATGCAGGCCACCGGCACCATCGCGCTGTTCGTGTACCTGGCCATTGCGCTGTCGCAGTTGCGCATGCGCTATCGGCTGCAAGCGCAGGGCGTTGAGCTGAGGTTCAAGATGTGGCTGTTTCCGTGGCTGACCTATGCGGTCATCGTGTGCATCATCGCCGCGCTGATCACGATGGTGGTGGAAGGCACTTACCGCAACGAAGTCGCCTACACGTCTTTGCTGGCGGGGGGTATCGTGCTGATGGGCCTGGCCGCGCAGCGCTGGGACATCGGCACCCGCCGGCGGCGCGAGCTGCTCAGCGGTGCGCCCGGCTAAGCCGCTTGGCCGCGTTCACCATGTGGATGCGCGCCGCCTCGCGCGCGCCTTCCACGTCTTGCTGGCGGATGGCTTCGACGATGGCGACGTGTTCGTGCAGCACATCGCGCATCAAATCGGCATGGCGGGCTTCGTTGCCGCGCGTCACGCGGGTGGCGGCTTCCAGGAACTGGCTGACGAACGCCAGCGTGGTCAAGAAGTAGGGGTTGCCCGTGGCGCGCGCGATGCTGCGGTGAAACGCCACGTCTTCCTTCACGCCGTCGCCGCCGTCCGCCACCGCCTGTGAAATCGCGGCCAGCGCGCGGTCAATCTCGGTCATGTCGCGCTTCTTGCGCACCGCCGCGGCCTGGGCCGCGATTTCGGTTTCCAGCGCGCGGCGCAAATCCACAATGTGCAGCACCGCGTCCAGTGAACTGAGTTCGGTGGCGTCGATGCGCAAGGCCCGGTTGCCGCCAAGGCCGGTCACGTACACGCCGCTGCCTTGCCGCGCTTCCACGATGCCGTCCTGCCGCAGCCGCGACACGGCTTCGCGGATCACGGTGCGGCTGACGCCAAACTGCTCGGCCAGCGCGGCCTCGGTGGGCAGCTTTTCGCCCGGCAGCATGCGGCCGTCGTCGATTTCGGCGAGCAGGCGCTTGGTGACCGTGTCGGTCAACGTGGGCGGGGACGGAAGGCGGGGGAACACCATGGATGTTGACTGCGGGGGTGGGGGCGATCAGTGAGGTTTGCCGGCCGGTTTTCAAGGCCGTCGGCAGGCCCGGCGCCCATGATAACCGGTCGTCCGCCCGGGCTAGCGCGAGGATCTGGCATGGGCGTCGAGCAGGCAGTCGATGAAGCACTGCGCGGCGGGGGTAGGCGGGGAATCAGCCCGGGTCAGAATGGACACGCGCGCGGCCGGCAGCTCGTGGGACAAGGGCACCATGCGCAGGTCGCGCGGCAGCAGCCGGTGGTCGAACAGATTACGCACGAAGATGCCCAGCGCGTCGCTGTCGGCAATGATGGCCAGCGCCACCGCGATCGACTGGCACGGAATCACATCACTCGGCGCGGGCAGCTTGTGCGCCGCGAAGGCCAGCCGCAGCAGGTTGGCGGGCGCCTGGATGTTGCCGGGCAACAGCCACAACGCGTCGTGCAGGTCAGCCAGCGTGCGCGCGTGGCGCAAGGGGTTGCCCGCGCGCGCGCCCACCGCCAGCGGCAGCGTGAAAAGCGTGGTGCGGGCAAAGCCGTCGTCAATCTCGCCGTCGTACTCGGTTTGCACCAGAAAGTCGTAGCGGCCGGATTCCAATTGTTCGTGGCTGAAGGGCGGCGCCACTTCATTGAAGGCCACGGCCACGCGCGGCATGCGCGCCCTAAACGCCGCCAGCGCGGCGGGCAGCACCGTCAAGGCGGCCGAACTGATGGCCAGGTTCAAGGAACCCCCTTCACCGTCGCGCATCTGCCCGATCTCTTCCTGCGCGCGCCGTGCCTCTTGCAGGATCACCACCGCGCGCTTGTACAGCGCCGCGCCGTAAGGCGTGAGTTCGACGCCGCGCGCGCTGCGCCGCACCAGTTCGGCGCCCACGCTTTGCTCAAGCTCGCGCAGGCTGCGCGTGGCGGCGGGTTGCGTCACGAACAGGGCGCGCGCGGCCGCGCGGATGCTGCCGTGTTCGGCAATCAGGACGAAGGCGCGCAATTGGCGAAGGTTCATGGGGCAGGGCTATAACAAAAAGGTTTCACTGAAACAAAAATACTGTCTTTTCCTTATCGTGCGCCATCCGTATATTCACGCGGATGGGGCGGGCCAGGGGCCGCGTGGTCCGCGCACCGCCTCGCAACGGACATCAAGGGGAAAACATGTCTATCGCCATCGCCGCCGCATCCGGCCGGCAGCAGCCTTTGCATTCGTCGACGATGCGCCGGCGCGTGATCGCCGGCACCACCATCGGCAACGCGCTGGAGTTCTTCGACTTCACCGTCTTCACGTTTCTGATGCTGGTCATTGGGCCGCTGTTCTTTCCGGCGGCCTCCAGCTATGGCCAGTTACTGCTCACCACCGCCACCTTTGGCGTGGGCTTTCTGATGCGGCCGGTGGGCGGCATGCTGATCGGTTCCTACGCCGACCGCCACGGTCGCCGCGCCGCCATGACGCTGACGCTGTGGCTGATGGGCCTGGGCTGCGCGCTGATCGCCGCCGCGCCGACCTATGCGCAGATGGGCGTGGCCGGCCCGGTGCTGATGGTGTTGGCGCGCTTGATTCAGGGCTTCGCCGCGGGTGGCGAGGTCGGCGCGTCGACCACGCTGCTGGTGGAACACGCGCCCGCCGACAAGCGCGGCTTTTATTCAAGCTGGCAGTTCGGCAGCCAGTCGTTGGGGGTGATGCTGGGCGCGCTGACGGTGGCGCTGCTGACGGCCACGCTCAGCCAGGAACAGATGCAAGCCTGGGGCTGGCGCGTGCCGTTCGTGATCGGCATCCTGACCGTGCCGGTGGGGGCCTACATCCGCCGCAACCTGGAAGAAACCTTGGAGCCCGCGTCGGCCTCCGCGCGGGAACCCATGCCGGCATCCACGCATGCGCCCGAGGCCGCGCCCCAGGCGCGCACCCACCAGCCGCTGCGCCGCGTCTTCACCGAACACAAGGCGCTGGTCGTCAAGGGCATCCTGCTGGTGATCGGTGGCATGGTGTGCGCGCAGATCATCGGCTTCTACATGCCGGCCTACGCCAACAAGGAATTGGGCCTGCCCGCCACGTCCACGCTGTTCGCCAGCGTGGTGCTGGGCGCCATCGGCTTTGTGATCGCGCCCTTTGTCGGCATGCTGGCCGACCGGGTGGGCCGCAAGAAGGTCATCTTCTGGTCGCGCGCGGCCACGGTGTGCGCCTTGCTGCCCTGCTTTCAGTGGCTGGTGTCCGCGCCCAGCACGGCGCGGCTGATGACGGTGATTGCGCTGCTGGCCGTGTTGCTGGCCTTGCAGACGGCGCCGGTCATCACGATGCTGCCCGAACTGTTTCCGAAGGCGGTGCGCACCACCGGCATGTCTGTCGTGTATGGTCTGGGCATCTCGGTTTTTGGCGGCTTTGCGCAGTTCTTCGTGACCTGGCTGCTGCACGTCACCGGCAACCCCATGGCGCCCGCCTGGTACTTGATGGTGACCGTGACGCTTTCCACCGTGGTGCTGTTCTGGATACAGGACCGCACCGGCCATGCAATCGACACTCAGGAGGCATGATGCCCAGCAGTACCAGCTACTTCCCCCGCAGCTA
The DNA here is from genome assembly GCF_038594925.1 of Achromobacter sp. JD-1. NCBI lineage: Bacteria > Pseudomonadati > Pseudomonadota > Betaproteobacteria > Burkholderiales > Alcaligenaceae > Achromobacter > Achromobacter sp. JD-1. Next base: position 73,988 of record NZ_JBCGCS010000021.1, read on the forward strand.
CGCGGAATCGCGCGAACGATTCCTGGCTGACGCCGAGCGCCTGGGCGCCGCCGTCGCGTCCTACCCGATCGAGGCGCGCGGCAGCGAGGGCGAGGCCTTGGCTACCGACGTGGCGCTGATCGGCGCGCCCAATGCGCAACGCCTGTTGGTCATGACGTCCGCCACGCATGGCGTCGAAGGCTTTTGCGGCGCGGGCTGCCAGTTTGCCTTGATGGACGACGCGCCGATGTTGAAACGCGCGCGTCAGGCGGGCGTGGCCCTGCTGCTGGTGCACGCGGTGAACCCCCACGGTTATTCGTGGATGGCGCGCACCGACGAAGGCAACGTCGATTTGAACCGTAACGTGCAGCCCTTTGACGGCACGCCGCTGCCGGCCAACCCCGGCTACGGCGCGCTGCATTCGCTGCTGCTGCCGGCGCAATGGCCGCCGTCGGAAGACAACCAGCGCGACGTCGCCCGCTATGTGGCCGAACATGGGCAGGCGGCGTTCGCGCAAGCCGTATCGCGGGGTCAGTACACCCATGCCGATGGTCTGTTCTATGGCGGCGCCGCGCCCGCCGCATCGCGCGAAAACCTGCGTCGCATCCTGGAAACCCATGCCAGCGCCTACGCGCATATCGGCTGGATCGACGTGCATACCGGCCTGGGGCCGCGCGGCCACGGAGAAAAAATCTACGCCGGCCGCCGCGATGACGCCGAAGTGGCGCGCGCGCGCCAATGGTGGGGCCTGGACATCGCGGTGCCGTTTCAGGGCACGTCGGCATCGGTGGACATTACCGGCCACCTGGCCAGCCTGATCTACCAGGCCTGCCCGCAGTCTTCCCCCACGCTGATGGCGCTGGAATACGGCACCGTGCCGTTCGACGACGTGGTGCTGGCGCTGCGCGGCCGCAACTGGCTGCGGGCCAACCCCGATGCGCCCGCCGCGCTGCGCCGCGACATCCTGCAAGCCACGCAAGACGCGTTCTATTGCCACGCCTACGACTGGCACGGCATGGTGCTGGGCCAAAGCCGCGTGGCCGTGCTGCAAGCGCTATGCGGGCTTGAAGCCGCGCATTGACCCCCAGGCGCGCGTCTAGCGCCGCCATCCTGAACGTAAACCCCGGGTGCAACCTGCTGCCGTCAAAACGTCGCGGCGGGTTGCACCCGCGCGTTTGCACCGCGCTACGGAATTACCCGCGTGGCATGCACCACGTTGGGTAATCCCTAGTTGAAGCGCGCAGCAACCCGTCGATATGCTTCGGTTAACCGAAGGAACCAAAGAGTTCCAAACGGAGGAGTTTGAAACCGAGCCGGCACCTCGCTGACAAGGAACACAGGATTTGCATAGCGCGCCTCCCCTGAACTCGGCCGCCACTGCCGCCCAAGCCACGCCCATACGCGTGATTCCCTGGGCAACATGGCTGCACCGGGTCTTCGTCGTATTGATGTATGCGTTCATGCTCTGCCCCATCGTGCTGGTGGTCTGGTTGAGCTTCTTCAAGGACGCCATTCTTTACTTTCCCCCATCCGGCTACACGCTGTCCTGGTACGTGAAAGCGTGGGACAACCCCGCGTTCGCCAACGGCTTCCTGTTCAGCCTGCAAGTGTCGCTGGTGGCCGCCGCCATTGGCGTGGTGATGGGCGTGCTGGCCGCCGTCGGCATTGCGCGTTACCGCTTCCAGGGCAGCAAGGGCGTCAACACCTTGCTGCTGTCGCCCTTGCTGATACCCGGCATCGTGGCGGGCGTGGGCATCTACCTGTTTTATCTGCGCGCTGAAGAAGTGCTGGACCAGGACATCGTCGGCACCTTCGGCGGCCTGATCATCGCGCACGTCTGCCTGACGATTCCGTGGACGGTGCGTTTGGTCACGGCGGGCATGGCCGGGCTGGATGGCTCCATCGAGGAAGCCGCGCGCAATCTGGGCGCCAGCGCACCCAAGGCCTTCATGCGCGTGACGCTGCCCATGCTGCGCCCGTCCATCGTGGCGGCCGCGCTGTTCAGCTTCGTGGTGTCTTTTGAAAACCTGGAACTGTCGCTCTCGCTGGTGGGGCCGGGCCGCACCACGCTGCCGATCGCCATCATGCAGTACCTGGAATTCAATCTGGACCCGACCATCGCTTCGGTGGCTTCGGTGCAAATCTTGCTGTTGGGCATCATCATGCTTGTGACCGACCGCTATGTGAAACTCAGTCAGGTGGTGTAAGAAAATGGCGAAGGTCTCAATCGAGAATATCCGCAAGCAATTCGGTGCGGCGGTAGCGGTTTCCGATTTTTCACTGGAAATCGCGGAGGGCGAACTGGTCACGTTCCTGGGCCCCAGCGGCTGCGGCAAGACAACCACGCTGCGCATGATTGCCGGCTTCATCACACCCACCGCCGGCCGCATCCTGATCGGCGACACCGACGTGACCCGGCTGCCGGTGCACAAGCGCGACACCGGCATGGTGTTCCAGCGCTACGCGCTGTTTCCGCACATGACGGTGGCAGAGAACGTGGCGTTCGGGCTGGAGATGCACAAGGTGCCCAAGGCCGAGCGCGACGCCAAGATCCGCCGCGTGCTCGACATGGTGCGCATGACCGAATTGCGCGACCGCTATCCGCGCCAGTTGTCGGGCGGCCAGCAGCAGCGCGTGGCCATTGCACGCGCGCTGGCCATCGAACCCAAGGTGTTCTTGCTGGACGAACCCCTGTCCAACCTGGACGCCAAGCTGCGGCTGGAAGTGCGTGAAGAAATCCGTTCCTTGCAGCAGCGTCTGGGGCTGACCACCGTGTTCGTCACGCACGACCAGGAAGAAGCCCTGGCGATTGCCGACCGCATGGCCATCATGCATGACGGCATCGTGCAGCAAGTGGGCGCGCCCGACACCTTGTACGAACACCCCGCCAATCTTTTCGTGGCCGACTTCCTGGGCAAGATGAACGTGTTCACCGGCCGCGGCCAGGCCGATAACCAGTTCCATACCGACGCGGGCCAGCGTATCACCACGCCGGGCGGGGCAGGGGCCACGCATGTGGGCGTGCGGCCCGAGCGCGTGCGCCTGGCCGAGCAGCCTTCCGGCGGCAATGCCTTGCCGGGTGTGGTGGAGTCGTCGCTGTACCTGGGGTCGGTGCTGGAAGTGCGCGTGCAACTGGAAGGCGGCAACCGCATGATCAGCCAGGTGGCCAATGGTGGCGCGGGCCGCGCGCAGCCGGCGCCCGGTGCGCGCGTGTACGCGTGCTTCGAGCCCGAAGACTGCGTGGCCTTCACCCAATAGGAGCCGCCATGACAACTGCAACCGTAGACGGGCGTCCCAGCCGCTGGCTGGGGCCGGGGCTGGCCTTTCCGGCATCGCTGGTGGTGCTGGTGATCATCATGGTGCCCATCCTGCAATTGGCGCGCTACAGCTTCAACCAGTTCGACCCGGTCGATCTGATGCAAACCGCCTTCACCTTCGAGAACTACGCCAAGTTCTTTGGCGATGCGTATTACCGCGACATCTTCTTCACCACCTTGTGGGTGGCGGGGCTATGCACGCTGCTTGCGCTGGTGCTGGGCTTTCCGGTGGCGTACTTTCTGGCGCGCACGCAGAGCAAATACAAAAGCCTGTTCGTGATCCTGCTGGTGTTTCCGCTGATGGTGGGCAACGTGGTGCGCGCGGCGGGCTGGATGGTGGCGCTGGGCAATGCGGGCGTGCTGAACGCCACGCTGCAGGGCCTGGGCCTGATCGACAAGCCCATCTCGCTGATGTACACGCCCACGGCGGTCGTCATCGGCACCACGGCCGTTGTCATGCCCTACCTGATCCTGACGCTGCAAAGCGTGCTGGAAGGCATGGACCTGTCGGTGGAAGAAGCCGCGCGCAACGTCGGCGCCAGCTTCTTCACCACGTTTCGCCGCATCGTGCTGCCCATTGCCGCGCCGGGCGTGGCGGCGGGCACGATGCTGGTGTTCATCTTGTGCATGAACGCCTACGCCACGCCGGTGCTGCTGGGCGGTTCCGGCCTGACGATGATGGCGCCCGCGCTGTATGACCAGATCACCCGCGCATCGAACTGGCCGTTCGGCGCCGCGCTGGCCGTCATTCTGGTGTGCGGCACGCTGATCATTGCACTGCTTTCGAACTGGCTGATCCATCGGCGCTACATCAAGACCATGGCGTCTTGAGCCCGAGCCACAACAAGGAAATTCCATGGCATCCGTATTGTTCAAGAACGCGAACCTGCTCGACCCCTTGCTGGCTGACCTGCAGGAAGGCCACCACGTGCTGGTCGAGGATGGCGTCATCAAGGAAGTGTCGGACAAGCCCATCGCGAGCGCGTCGGCGCAGGTGATCGACGCCGCCGGCCGCACGCTGATGCCGGGCCTGATTGACCTGCACGTGCATGTGCTGGCCACCCAACTGAACCTGAGCACGCAAGGCGTGCTGCCCGATGCGCTGGTGATGATGCGCGCCGTGCCCATCATGGCGGCCATGCTGCGCCGGGGCTTCACCACCGTGCGCGATGCGGGCGGCGCGGGCTGGGGCCTGAAGTGCGCCGTCAACGAAGGCACGGTGAAGGGGCCGCGCCTGTTCATTTCGGGCCGCGCCATCAGCCAGACGGGCGGCCACGGGGACCCGCGTCCGCGTTCCGATCACCTGCGCCCAATGAGCTTTTGCGGCTGCTGCTTCCGCGCGGGCGACATCGGCCGCGTGGCCGACGGCATCGACGACGTGCGCAAGGCCGTGCGCCAGGAACTCCAGATGGGCGCCGACCAGATCAAGATGATGGCTTCGGGCGGCGTGGCATCGCCGACTGATCCGATTGCGTCTTACGGCTATTCGGAAGAAGAAATTCGCGTCATCGTTGACGAAGCCGCCAGCCGGCAGACCTATGTGATGGCGCATTCCTACACGGCCGACGCCATCGAACGCGCCATCCGCAACGGCGTTCGCACCATCGAACACGGCAATCTGGTTGACGAGCGCGTGGCGCGCTTCATGGCTGAGAAGGGCGCGTTCGTGGTGCCCACGTTGGTGACGTACGAAGCGCTGGCCAATGAAGGCGCGGACTACGGCCTGCCGCCCGATTCGGTGGCGAAGATTGCCACGGTGCGCACCGCCGGGCTGCATTCGCTGGAGATCTACAAGAAGGCGGGCGTGAAGATCGGCTATGGCTCGGATCTGCTCGGCCCGTCACAGCGCCTGCAAAGCGATGAATTCCGGATTCGCAACGAAGTGCTGTCCGCGCAGGAAGTGATCCAGTGCGCCACCACCACCGCCGCCGAAGTGCTGAACCAGGTCGGCCAGTTGGGCCGCATCCAGGTGGGCGCGCTGGCGGATGTGTTGTTGGTGGACGGCAACCCGTATCGCGACCTGTCCTGCCTGCTGGGCCAGGGCGAGCACATCGACCTCATCATGAAGGAAGGCGTCATCGAACATAACGGGCTGGGGGGGTAAGCACCATGAGCGATCCCACGTTTTCGCAATCGGAAGTTGGTGAGGAATCGCGCGACGTCAATGCCGCCAAGGGCTGGCATCCGCCGTCCGCGCCGGCATCGCGTGATCGCGGGCTGGGTCCGTTTCCCCGATTGATCCTGCGCGGCGCCACCATCATCGATGGCACCGGCGCGCCGCCCTGGGGGCCGGTCGACATCGTGATCGAGAACGACCGCATCACCGCCCTGGTCAACGTGGGTACGCCGCACAAGGCCATCGACCCCAAGCGCCGGCCTGGCCCGGGCGACCACGAGATCGATTGCCACGGCAAGTTCGTCACGCCCGGTTTCGTGGACGCGCATGCACACATCGGCACGCCGTATCACGCCATGAGCGGCATCGTGCCGCCCGCCGACTACATCTACAAGCTGTGGCTGGCGCATGGCGTGACGACCGTGCGCGAGATGGGCGCGATGGGCGGCCTGGGCTGGACGATGGAGCAGCGCGAGCTCTCGGCCGCCAACAAGATCGCCGCGCCGCGCATGGTGGTGCATTCGGTGTTTCCCGCCGTGAACGACCGCGTGAAGACCATCCACACGCCCGAGCAGGGCCGCGAATGGGTGCGCAAACTGGCCGCGCGCGGCGCGGACGGCATCAAGTTCTTTGGCGCACCGCCCGCCATCATGGAAGCGGCGCTGGACGAGGCCGCGCAACTGGGTCTGCGTTCGGGCTGCCACCACGCGCAGATGGCGGTGACGCGCGTGAACGCACTGAAGTCCGCGCGCTGGGGCTTGACCAGTTCCGAACACTATTACGGCCTGCCCGAAGCGCTGTTCGAAGACCGCGTCGTGCAGTCCTTTCCCACCGACTACAACTACAGCGACGAGTACTACCGCTTCGCCGTGGCCGGCCAGACCTTCATGCAGGCGGCGCAACCGGGTTCGGCCAAGTGGCGCCAGGTGATGGACCAGTTTCTGGAGCTGGGTCACACCTTCGTGCCCACCTTCAATATCTACGACGCCAACCGCGACCTGATGCGCGCGCGCCGTGCCGACTGGCACGACGACTACACCTGGAAAGCGGTGTGGAAATACTTCCAGCCGCAACGCGGCGGGCACGGCGCCTACTGGTATCGCTGGAGCACCACCAACGAGATCGAGTGGAAGCAGAACTACCGTTTGTGGATGCAGTTCATCAACGAATACAAGAACCTGGGCGGCCGCGTGTGCGCGGGCAGCGATTCCGGTTTTATCTTCCAGATCTACGGCTTTGGCTTCGTGCGTGAACTGGAACTACTGCAGGAAGCAGGCTTTCATCCCATTGAAGTGCTGCGCGCAGCCACCTCGCAAAGCGCCGCGCTGCTGGGCATCGATGACGACACCGGCTCCATCGACGTGCAAAAGCGCGCCGACCTGCTGATCCACGATCAAAACCCGCTGACCGATTTCAAGCTGCTGTTCGGCACCGGCGCCATGCGCTTGAACGACGACACGGCCAAGGTGGAATGGAAGCGCTGCCTGCAAACCACCATCAAGTCCGGCGTGGTGTACGACACCGCCGAACTGCTGGCGGACGTGCGCAAGATGGTCAAGGACAGTTGGGCGGAAGACCCCGATGGCGAGCGCCCGCCGTTTGGGGGATCGCCCGCGGGTTCGCCTTGCGACAGTTCGGATCAGGCGTCCTGACATGGCGGTCGACCTGTTCCTGTTGTGCGGGTTTCTGGGCAGCGGCAAGACCACGCTGCTGGTGGATTACCTGCGCGATCCGGCCTCCCGCGATACGGGCGTGATCGTCAACGAGGCAGGGGAAATCGGCGTGGACGGCGCCATTGTCGCCAACGACAGCGACAACGTGCCGATGACGCTGATGGCCAATGGCTGCGTGTGCTGCTCGTTGCGCAGCGATCTGGTCTACACCTTGAGCGCGCTGCTGGACGCGCCGCGCCCCGAGGGCGAAGGCCCCTTGCAGCGCGTGATCCTGGAATGCAGCGGCTTGTCGCGGCCCGGCCCCATCATCGCGTCGCTGGCCGATCCTGAACTGGCCAGCCGTGGCCTGCGGCTGACTGTGGTCTGCACCGACGATTGCGCGCGCGACCCCGATGCATTGGCAGAGATGGACGAAGCCATGGCGCAGTTCGGCGCCGCGCACCGCATCGTGTTGACCAAGACCGACCTGCTGCCGGCGTCCGCGCTGGATGCCCGCGCCGCGCGCGCCGCCTTGCTGAATCCGCTGGCGGACGTGATCGCCGAACCCGACCGCCGCCGTGCCGTGCAGGCCGCATTCGCGCCGTCGCAAGGCGTGGCCGACCTGGTGGGTCTGGCCGCGCGGATGTTGGCGGCTAACAAGCCTGGCTTGGCGCACCCGCGCATCCGCGTCATGGCGGCGCGGGCGCGCGAGGGCATCAGCTGGACCGATTTTTCAGAGTGGCTGGATAACCTGGCGGGCTTGTGCGGCGAACGTTTGCTGCGCGTGAAGGCAGTGGTGCGCGTGGCCGACTGCGCCGAACCCATCCTGATCCAGTCCGTAGGCACCACCTTCAGCGCGCCGCAACGGCTGACGCGCCAACCCGACGCCAGCGCCGCCATCATCGTGATCGCGCGCGACATCGATGCGGATGACATCCGCGCCCTGGCGCCCGGTGCGTCGGTGGAAATGCTGGCCTGAACGTATGCAAGAACCCTGGCTGCGCGGCCGGGTACCGCCGCACCGCGCAGCCGCACCGTAGCAAGTTGCTAGTCCCCCTTCGATACGAGGTTGTTATGCAAGAGAAAAACCTGACTCGCCGTGGCTTCATCAAATCCGCCTCTGGCCTGGCGCTGGCCCCCGCGTTGGGCTGGGTGCCTGGCATGGCGCTCGCCGCCGACAAACAGATCGTCGTGGGTACGTGGGGCGGCGATTACCAAAATCTGCTGCAGCAGATCATCAACCCCATCGTCACCAAGCAGGGCGTGAACGTGGTGTACGACACCGGCAACGCCGTGGGCCGCGTGACCAAGCTGCGCGCCGAAAAGAACTCGCGCCGTGGCAGCATGGACGTGGCGCTGCTGGGCGAAGTCGACATGTACGACGCCGAACGCTCGGGCACGCTGGAACCCATCGACGCGAAGAAGCTGCCCAACCTGGCGCACGCCATCGCCGCGCTGAAGACGCCGTATTCCATTCCGCACATCTTCAGCGCCATGACGCTGGTCTACAACACCGAAAAATTCCCCACGCCGCCGGACTCGCTGGAAGTGCTGCTGGACCCGAAGTTGAAGGGCCAGGTCGGCTTCTCGGACATTCTTTATCTGTACAACTCGGTCTTCGTCGGCTTGGGCGCGGGCGGCGACACCAAGAGCTTTGACGGCGGCAAGCGCTTCCTGGCCAAGCTCAAGGGCAACGAGCCGCGCATCTACCCGTCCAACGAAGCGGTGGCATCCGCCTTCAAGTCGGGCGAGATCGCCATTGCATGCATGTGGAAGGCGCGCGCGCTGCAATGGAAAGACAGCGGCCTGCCGCTGGGCTTCGTGATCCCGAAGGAAGGCTCGGTGCCGGTGTCGTTCGAGGCCGGTGTGGCCAAGAACAGCCGCAACAAGGACGCCGCATGGGAATACCTGAACGCCATGCTGGACCCGACCGGCCAGATCGGTTTCGCGGAAAAGATGGGCTATGCGCCCACCGTGACCAACGCCGCGCTGCCGGAAAACCTGAAGCGCGTGGGCTTCACCGAGGCTGAAGTGAAGCTCTTGAAGGCGTATGACTTGAAGGGCCTGACCGAAGGCAAGGCCGACATGCTGGAATTCTGGAACAAGGAATTCAAGGCGGGTTGATAGTGGGTTGATAGCGGGTTGATAGCGGGTTGAGAAGGCAGGGGCCGGCGCGGCCGGCCCCGGCGCAAACCCTCACCCGCGCCGCGCTGCCTCGATCGTGGCAACGTCGATCTTGCCCATCGTCATCATGGCTTCAAATACGCGCTTGGCGGCGGCGCGGTCAGCGCCCGTGTAGGCCTCGGTCAACACGCGCGGCGTGATCTGCCACGAAATTCCCCACTTGTCCTTGCACCAGCCGCACTCGCTTTCCTGGCCGCCGTTGCCGACGATGGCATCCCACAAGCGGTCGGTTTCCGCCTGGTCGTCGGTGGCCACCTGAAACGAGAAAGACTCATTGTGCTGGAACGCCGGGCCGCCATTCAGGCCCAGGCAGGGAATGCCCATCACCGTGAATTCCACGGTCAGCACATCGCCTTCGTCGCCGGAAGGGTAGTCGGACGGCGCATGGTGGACCGCGCCCACCGCGCTATCCGGAAACGTCTTGGCATAGAACCGCGCCGCTTCCAGCGCATCGCTTTCATACCAAAGACAAATAGTGTTCTTGGGAATCATCGGGGGCCTCCTGGTCGGTTGAAAACCCGTCGACGCCTGGCGCCCGAACAACCGGCGCACATCACGTGCAGGGGTTCGTGGTGTTGAGGATACTCGGTCAGTGGAGCCGATTCGCGTTCGCCAAATCCCGTTTCAACTGTCAGGTTTTTGTGGCAAACGGCGCGTCGTTTGTGTGTATCTCAATTGAGATACATAATGGCCGATCCATCCCCGGAGACTTCCATGGCACCCACTTCAATGTTGCACGTCCGTGTCGACGACAAGCTCAAGGCCGAAGCGGCGGAAAAGCTCGCCAACGTTGGCCTGACCATCTCGGATGCGGTGCGAATTTTGCTAACGAGAGTGGCAAAAGAAGGCGGTTTGCCCGCCGGCCTGGCCGTCGACGCCATGAGCTACGACTCGTGGTTTCGCGCGAAGGTGCAAGAGGCCTTGGCCGACACGCGGCCACCGGTCGCCCATGAAGCGGTCATGGACGAGGCTCGTGCCCTGATCAGCAAGAAGAAGCGCCGTGCCGGTTCTTGAATGGCGCGAAACGGCTCGCGAGGATTTGCTGGCGATTGTCGATTACATCTCGGACGATAGCCCGGCCGCGGCGCTGCGTTTGGTAGATGAAATTCAGAAGAAAGTGGCCAAGCTGCGTGAGCGCCCACGGCTGTATCGCTCGGGACGAGTAGCGGGCACCAGGGAAATGGTGATTCGGCCGAACTACTTGGTCGTGTATGCGGAATCGCCTCGCGCCGTGACAATTTTGCGCGTTCTGCACGCCGCACAGCAATGGCCGCTCGATAGCGCCTGATCCCTAAACCGTGACACGTTCGCGTCAGTTCATCGCCAAACTTTCATCGCTTTGAATCTGAAATGTTATATCATCCATCCGCGTTTTGTAATGATATAACATCCGAGAGAATACGATGAAAGGCAAGAAACTGGGGTTCAAGAAGGGAAGCCGCAAGATCGCCATCGCCCGGCCAGCACGCCGTGGCAGCCTCAAACCGCTGGTGTGTTCGCTGATGCTGATCGCGCCCGTCGCGCAAGCCGATACCGAGGCGGACAGCAAGCGCGCCAAGACCTTGGCGCCGATTACGGTGTCCGCCAACCCGCTGGGCTTGGACCTCAACAGCACCACGCTGCCGGCCTCTGTGTTGGAAGGCAACGAGCTGATAGAACGGCGTAGCGGCACGCTGGGTGAGTCCCTGACGAGCCTGCCCGGTGTCAACAGCGACACGTTTGGCGGCGGCGCCAGCCGTCCGGTGATACGCGGCCAGACCGCCCCGCGCGTGAAGGTGCTGTCCGATGGCTCCGAAGTGATGGATGCCTCCAGCATTTCTCCCGACCACGCCGTGACCGTCGAGCCGCTGCTGGCCGAACGCATCGAAGTGCTACGCGGCCCGGCGACGCTGCTGTACGGCGGCGGCGCCATCGGCGGCGTGGTGAACGTGGTGGACAAGAAGGTGCCCACCGCCGTGCCGGAAAACGGTGTTGAAGCCGAAATGGAATTGCGTGGCGCCACCGGCACGAAGGAACGCGCCGGCGTTGTGGGCATCACCGCGGGCGAAGGCCAGTTTGCCGTGCGCGTCGAAGGCATGAAGCGCCGCACCAGCGACTACGACGTGCCCGATTGGCCGGGCGGCAAGCTGGCAGGCTCGTACAGCGAATCCAGCCAGGGCTCCGTCGGCATGTCCTGGATTACGCCGCGCGGCTACGTCGGCCTGGCGTTCACGCACCTGGAAAGCAAGTACGGCTTGCCGGGACACAACCACGAATACGAAGGCTGCCACCCGCACGGCACGCACCTGCACTGCGGCGGCCACGACGATCATGACCACGAAGAAGAAGGCCATGAAGAAGAAGGCCACGACCACGATCATGAACACGGTGGCGTGCCCTATGTGAAGCTGCGCAGCAATCGTCTGGACCTGCGCGCCGAGTACCAGGACCCGTTCGCCGGCTTTGAAAAGATCCGCGTGCGCGGCGGCTTGACCGATTATCAGCACGACGAGATCGAAGGCGGCGAAGTCGGCACGCGCTTCAAGAACAAGGGCTACGACCTGCGTGTGGAATTGCAGCACAAGCCCATCGCCGGCTGGCGCGGCGTGGTGGGTTTCCAGAACGCCTACAGCGATTTCCGCGCTGACGGCGAAGAAGCCTTCCTGCCACGTAGCCGCACGCGCTCGAACGGCCTGTTCGTGCTTGAGGAATACCAGTTGAACGACTGGCGTTTCGAAGTGGGCGCGCGCCAAGACTGGCAACGCATTTCGCCCGAAGGCGGCGCATCGCGCAGCAGCCTGTCGGGTACGTCCCTGTCGGCCGCGGCCATCTGGGACTTTGCGCCGCAGTACTCCGTGGCGCTGTCGCTGTCGCGTTCGCAACGCCTGCCGAACGCGCAGGAGCTCTACGCGGATGGCGTGCACCTGGCCACCAATACCTACGAACTGGGCAACGCAGACCTGGGCCGCGAAACCTCGCACAACATCGACCTGACCTTGCGCAAGCACGCGGGCGACACAACGTTCTCCGCCAGCGTGTTCCACAACCGCGTAAAGAACTACATCTACGCCAACACGCTGGACCGCTACGAAGACTTCCGCCTGATCGAGTACACGCAGCGCGACGCGGAATTCACGGGCGTGGAAGGCGAGCTGCGCCATCAGTTCACGCCGATATTCTCGGCCGCCGTGTTCGGCGACTACGTGCGCGGCAAGCTGACGGGCGGCGATGGCAATCTGCCTCGCATCCCGGCGGCGCGCGCGGGCGTGCGTGGCAACGTAAAGTGGCAACAGTGGTCGGGCGGCGTGGAATACGCGCGCGTGTTCTCGCAAAAAGACATCGCGGCCTATGAAGACAGCACGCCGGGCTACAACATGGTCAACGCCGTGGTCGCCTATCGCGGCCGCTACAACGCGACGGGCTACGAAGTCTATCTGCGCGGCACCAACCTGCTGAACAAGCTGGCCTACAACCATGCGTCGTTCATCTCGTCGGTGGCCCCGCTGCCGGGCCGCAGCGTGTTGCTGGGGGTGCGTTTGACGTATTGATGCGCTGCGTCAATCGACGAGGGGATTACGCCCTTGGGCTGACGTAATCCCGGTGCTGCGGGCTGCGTGCGCGAAACAGTGTGGCGGTGTGCTAAGTTGCCGGAAATCCCGCCCGGACCGGAGCCCCGCCATGCTGAAATTCGCCGCCAATCTGTCGATGATGTATCAGGAACACGCCTTCCTGGACCGCTATGCGGCCGCCGCGTCGGACGGCTTCATGGGGGTGGAATGCATGTTTCCCTATGCCGAACCCGCCGCCTTCGTGCGCGAACGCATGGATGCGGTGGGCGTGTCGCAAGTGCTCTTCAATGCGCCACCGGGCGTGACCCGCCATGGTGAACGCGGGCTGGCGGCGCTGCCTGGGCGGCAGGCAGAATTCCAGGCAAGCGTCGACCAGGCGCTGGCCTACGCAACCACGCTGTCTTGTTCCAACGTGCACGTCATGGCGGGCCTGGCGCCGGACGGCGTGCCGCGCGAGGCCTTGCTGGATTGCTATCGCGAAAACCTGGACTGGGCCGCGCGCCAGGCGCGGTCGGCGGGCGTGACCTTGCTGATCGAGCCCATCAATACTCGCGACATTCCGGGCTATATCCTGAACCGCCAGGACGAGGCCCACGCGATCGTGCAGGCCGTCAATGCGCCGAACCTGAAAGTGCAGATGGACCTTTACCACTGCCAGATCGTGGAAGGCGACGTCACCACCAAACTGCGTGAATACCTGCCAACGGGCAGGGTAGGGCATTTGCAGATTGCGGGCGTGCCGTTGCGCCAGGAACCCGATCGGGGCGAGCTGGATTACGGCTGGGTGTTCAGCGTACTGCGCGAATTGCACTACACCGGCTGGATCGGTTGCGAATACCGCCCCGCGGCCGAGACGTCGGCGGGGCTGCGTTGGCTCAATGCCGCGCGCGCGTGATTGCTAGGCGCCCTGCCGGCTTTCCGCTTCTGCTGTTCTCGTCTCCCTTTCTTCCGCTGCGCGTCTGCCGATGACCGTATCCCGGCGACCGTATCCCGGCGACCGTTTACGGTAAATTCCCGGGCTTGCGTGCGCATCGAAAATCATTAATATGTTAATTAAAAATTCATCCGATCGTGGTTTGAGGAGACCAGGGACATGACTAGCAGCTTCCTGCCGCGCGCGTTGCTGAAGGCGGCGTTGTTCAAGGCGGCATTGAGGGGCACCGCCGCGCTTTGCGCCGTGACGTTCACCGTGTTGCCCGCCGCCGCATCGGCAGCGGAATTCCCCGACCATCCCATCCGATGGCTGGTGCCGTTCAGCGCTGGCGGCGGTAGCGACATCGCCACCCGCATCGTCGCCAAGCATGTGGGCGATGCGCTGGGGCAAACCGTCGTGGTGGAAAACCGACCGGGCGCCGCCACCATCGTGGCCGCGCAAGAAACCGCCCGCGCCGCGCCCGACGGCTACACCTTGATGACGGCGGGCATGAGCACGCTGGCGTTGAACCCCTGGCTGTACAAGAAGCTGCCCTATGATCCGGGCCGTAACCTGACCCCCGTGTCCACGTTGGTGGCCTTGCCCATCGTGCTGGTGACCTCACCCGGTTCCGACTTGACCGACATGCCCGCCGTCCTGCGTTACTTGCGCAACGAGCAGCCGGGCAGCTATGCGTCCTTGGGCGTCGGCAGCCCGCACCATCTGGCGATGGAACTCTTCCTGGAATCCATCGGCGGCCGCGCCACCGCCATTCCGTACAAGGGCACGCCGCCCGCCTTGCAAGACGTGGCGTCCGGCGTGGTGCCCATGATGATGGCGGATCTGGCCGCCGCCCGGCCGCTGATTCAGGCGGGCAAGCTGCGCGCCATTGCCGTGCCGGCCGCGCAGCGTTCGGCCCAGTTGCCGGACGTGCCGACGTTTGCCGAAGCGGGCGCGGATCCATTCGAGGCCGCGGCCTGGCAAGGGGTGGTGGCGCCGGCCGGCACGCCCGCGCTCATCGTCGAGAAGCTCAGCGGCGCCATCGTGGCGGCATTGCGATCGCCCGACGTGGTCAAGCAACTAAGGTTGCAGGGCATGGAACCCACGGGCAGCACGCCGGGGCAGTTCGCCGACTATGCTCGAGACGAGCGCGAGCGCTGGGGCGCGGTGATTCGTCACAAGGGTATTTCGGTGGAATAAGCGCCCGGCGCGCGCGCTTAGCCGCGCACTGGCGTGCCGCTAGTCGTGCACCGGCGCCTGACGCTTCTTGCCGCGCTGCGCGGTGGCCGCGCAACCCGCCGACGCAATGATGATGCCGCCGATGGCCAGCCATTGCGTCTGGGTCAGGTGTTCGTTCAGCACGATGACGCCGGCCAGCGCGCCCATGGCGGGTTCCATGCTGAGCAGCACGCCGAACGTTTTCTGCGGCAAGCGCCGCAGCGCCACCATTTCCAGCGAATAAGGCAAGGCGCTGGACAGAATGCCCACGCCGATCCCGGCCAGAATCAGCGAGGGGTCCAGCAAGGCCATGCCGGCGTGCGCCGCGCCCACGGGCAGCGCCACCATCGTGGCCGCCAGCAGGCCCAAGGACGTCGCCTGGCCGCCATGCACATTGCCCGCCAATTTGCCGAAGATGATGTAAAGCGCCCAGCACACGGCGGCGGCCAGCGCGTAGGCAATGCCGGTCGGGTCCAGATCGTGCAGGGATTGGCCGGTGGGAATCAGCAGCACCAGGCCGCCCAGCGCGCAGGCGATCCACACAAAATCGATGGCGCGCCGCGACAGCACCACCGCCAGCGTCAGCGGGCCGGTGAATTCAATGGCAATCGCCACGCCCAGCGGCAGCGTGCGCAGCGCCATGTAGAACAGCAGGTTCATGCACGCCAGCGTTACGCCGTACAGCGCGATCTTGGCGGCGTTCTGCCGGGTCAGCGGAAAGCGCCACGGACGCCAGAACGCCATCAGGATGATGGCGCCGATAACGATGCGATAAGCGGTCGTGCCCTGCGCGCCCACTTCCGGAAACAGCGATTTGGCAAACGAGGTGCCGATGCATAGCGACGCCATCGCGCCGATCAGCGACAGCGTGGGCAGCAGGGTGGAGGCGGGGGCGTTGTGCCCGGCGTTCAGGGTGGCGGCGGTCATGGGGACTGGGTAAGGCGCAATGCAGCGGAATGCAAAAAAAACCGAAGGGGCGGGTGAAGGGTTCCCAGTGTAAGCAAGCCGTCTGATTATTTCCTGCGTCCGGCAGGGGCAAAATGAAGTTTCCCGTCGAATTGGGGCCGGAGTCTGTTGCGGCCAGGATTAGAATCTGCCGAGGGCCGATTTTCTTCTGCTTCTTATTCGCCTCGGCCCGATTCCCCTGCGTTTCCAAGCCTCCATGGAACTAGACGATTTCGACCTTCAAATTCTGCAAAGCCTGCAGGAAGACAACCAGCGCACCAGCCAGGACGTTGCCCAGCGGGTAAACCTGTCGCCTGTGTCCTGTCTGCGCCGCATGAAGCGCCTGCGCGAAGCGGGCGTGGTGACGGCAGACGTGTCCGTGGTGGACCCGGCCGCGGTGGGGCGCGGCATCATGATGGTGGTGCTGGTGTCGCTGGAGAGCGAACGCGTCGACAAGCTTGACCTGTTCAAGCGCGCCATGCTGGGTGCGCCCGAGGTCATGCAATGCCTGTCGGTCACGGGGGAGGTTGACTTCGTTCTGACGCTGACCATGGTCGACATGGCTGACTACGACACCTTTGCCCAGCGTCACTTCTGGGGCAATCCCAACGTCAAGCGTTTCTCCACCTTGGTGGTGATGAACGCGGTGAAGAATACGCTGACGGTGCCGGTGACTACATCGGCTTGAGACCCGTTTGGCGTGCGCCAACACATTCAGGGGCCCAGCCGCAAGGCGCGCCGCGAATCACCGCCCATCATCATCGCGCACCCTCGTTCATCGGCACGTAGGATGGGTGCAGCGCGCGCCGTCGCCCGCAAATACCGCAACGCCTATCGCGCGGAACCCATCAAGCAGCGGTGGATAGTCTGCCAATCCAGCCACAACGCAACCGCCGCGTGATGGGTTTCGCGCGATGGGCAGCGGGGGTTCTTGCCTTCAATTGGGCGCGCTGCACCCATCCTACATCGTCGCGATCGGCGTCACCGATGACCGATCGCGTGCGGCAGGCGCAACCGTGGGGCGGTCAGCATGAAATGATGCCGGCCATTGGTTTCAAGAAATTCCGCCAGGTCCCGGATGGGGCTGCGATCTGCGCGCGCCGCTCAGTACGGCGTCCAACGCCGCGCCCGCTTCTTCCGACACGCTGCGTAAATGCAGGTCGCGTTGTGGAAACGCAATCTCGATGTCTGCCTGCCGCAGCGCGTCAACCATGCGCGCCATCATGTCGCTGCGGATGTTGATCCAGCGGTCGAAGTCGTAGGTCCAGGCGCGGACGCTGAAATCCAGCGTGCTGGCGCCAAAGCCCATGAACAAGACGGTGGGCGCCGGTTCGACGACGACGCCGGGTGTGTCGCGGGCCACGGCGTCCAGCACCTCGATCGCGCGCTTGGGCTCGGTGCCGTAGGCCAGGCCGATACTGACCTCGATGCGGCGGCTGCGGTCCAGCAGGGTCCAGTTGGTGAGCTTGTCGGATAGCAGCGTGCCGTTGGGCACGATCACATCGGCGCCGTCGAAGGTCTTGATGCGGGTGGCGCGCATGCCGATGTCGCGCACCTGGCCTGATGTGCCGCTGATTTCTACCACGTCGCCCGGCTGTATCGGCCGTTCGAACATCAGGATCAGGCCCGACACGAAGTTATTCACCACCCCTTGCAGGCCGAAGCCGATGCCCACGCCCAGCGCGCCGAACACGATGGTCAACTGGCTGGTCTGAAAGCCCGCCGCCGACAGCGCGATGCCCAGGCCCAGCAGCAGCACCAGGTAGTACGACAGCGACGCGATGCTGTTGCCCACGCCGCGCGGCAACGCCATGCGGGTCAGCACCTCGTCGCGCAGGATCAGGCGGATGGTGCGCGCGGCCCAGAACGCAATCACCACGGAAACCAGGAAGAGCAACACGTTGCCCAGGCTGATGGACACTTCGCCCACGGTCAGGGTGTAGGACAGCACCTGCGTGGTGAACGCATAGGTGGCGCGCAGGATGCGGAAGCGGTCCATGGCGTAGACCGCCCAGCCCAGGAAGGCGGCGACGGTCAGCAGACGGATCAACAGTTGCACCAGCGGCGGCGCATGTTCGCGCGCCAGCCGGAAGCGCGCAATGCCCTGGCGCGCCAACAGCACTTGCATCAGGGTGATGATGACGGTGACGCCCGCGTAGAGCACCAGCCCGAAGTAGCCGCAACCGATGACGGCGCTGGTCAGCATTTCCGCCAGCGAGACATTGCCGAACAGATTGGCCGCCAGCGACACGCACAGCAACGCGACCGCGCCCCAAGCGATGGCGCGCAGCATGCCTGCCAGGCGGGCGGAAGCGGGGGGCGGCGTGTCGCGCCGACGCCGGCGCAACAGCCACACGATGGCGGCCAGCGACACCGCGGTCAAAGCCACGGTGGACAGGCGGTAGAACAAGGTGTTGGCCAGGAACAGGAAGCCCAGCCGCTCCGCCAGGAACAAGGCGGTGATGGCATAGGGCCAAAGATCCAGTTGCCGACGCGCGGACGGCGGCAGCAGGCGCAGTACCGGCACGGCCGCCAGCACCAGCGCTATCTGCTGCACCATCAGCGGCGCGTCGGGTTCCAGCGCCAGCACTGCCACCATGGAAAGCAGCAGCCAGGCGGACAAGGGGCGGCCCAGCACGCCCGCGGCGGTTTCGCTCATGACGCCCGCGCGGATGGCATCGCGGCTCTTCCTGGCCAGCCACAGCAGAAACACCAGCAGCACGATCTGAATCACATGCAGGGCGCGCTGGTTGCCGCTGCCGGTGCCGCTGTAGTCGCGCGCGAAGCGGGCTTCGATGTCGATGCCGGTGCTCAGCAAGGCCATGGTGTCTTCGCTGGTGTCTTGTGTCTTGCCCAGGTCCCAAAGCGGTGGCGAATCCACGCGCATCAGGCGCGCGTCGATGTCGTTGATGGCTTCGGCCACGGCGCGCTGGCCCGCCTTGATGCGCTCTTCGACGGCGTTGGCGCGTAGTTCAAGCTGGGCTTGGTTGGACAGCGGACCGGATAGCGCCAGCGCGGCGGCGGTCAGTTGCGCCACCACGGCATCCACGCGGTCGGCCAGCGCGGGCGGCAGGCTGGCGGCGGCGGTGGAATTCTTGATGGCGTGCCAGGCGTCGCGGCGGCGCAGCAGTTCGGCGGCGTCGCTGGCGTACCAGGCGGTGGCCTGGCGCAGGTCTGCCTGCCAGCGCGCCAGCCGATGGGCGTCAAAGACCCAATGCCGTTCCAGACTCTCGACGCGCATGATGGGCAGGGTGCGCAGTTGGGCCGGTTGGAATTCGTAGAGCTTTTCGTCAGCCGATTTGGCGATCGCTTCCAGCGCCGGCCCGAGCTTGGCTTCGGGGTCGGTGGTGGCCACGCGCTGCATCACGCCTTCGGCGTAGCGCGTGTCGCTGTCGGCGCGCAGCGGAATGTCGCCCATCTGAATGACGGCGGGCGCGGCAGGGGCGGTGGGGGGTGTTGCGGCCGGCGGGTCGGCCCAGGCAAGCCGCGCCTGGGTCAGCCCCAACAGGCCAAGAATCAATCCGAACAGGACATACAGGGTGCGTGCTCGGACGCGCATGGGCGGCTCCGTGGGGGGCTGCGAACGGGGGGCTATCCACTCTAGCGCATCACCAGTCCGCCGTCCACGAACAGCACCTGCCCGGTCATGAAGCCGCTCCAGTCGGACGCCAGGAACAGCACCGGGCCGGCTACATCCTCGGGCCGGGCGATGCGGCGTAGTGGTGTGGCGGCAATCAAGGCGTCGCGGAACGACTCCTGGGTGCTGCCGCTGGTCTCGGTGGGGTAGACCAGGCCGGGCGCCACGCAATTGACCCGGATACCGTAGGGGCCCAGTTCGGCCGCCAGGTTGCGGCTGAACGCCACCAGCGCCGCACGGGCGGTGGTGTAGTCGTGATACGGCACGACGGGGTGCTCGATCAGGTTGCTGGCGATGTTGACGATGCAGCCTCGGGCGCGCAGCTTGAAATGCGGCAGCGCGGCGTGGCAGACGTTGAACGCGGCGCCCACCGAGCCATCGAACTGCGACTGGTAGTGCTGCCACGACAAGGCGTCGAAGGCCGTGCGCTGGCGGGGGTCGAACGTGTAGTGCCGCAGAGCATTGTTGACCACGATATCCAGCCGGCCGGCGTCTTGCACGATGCCGTCCACCATGGCGCGTACCGCGTCCGCCACACCCACGTCGGCCTGCACGGCCCAGGCGTCGCCGCCCGCGGCCTGGCACTGCGCCACCACGGCGTCCGCGGCGGCGGCATTGCTTAAATAATTGACGACCACCGTCGCGCCTTCGCGCGCGAAACCGCGTGCGATCTCGGCGCCGATGCCTCGGCTGGCGCCTGTCACCAACACGACCTTGCCGGCGAATTTCTGCGTGGCGTCCATGTCAGTCTCCCGGGAGCAGGCCGGTGTCGACCACGGCTGCGATGTCGATGGGCTTTTCGATCAGGCCCAACGCGCGGTAGGCGTCGGCGGCCTGTTGCAGCGAGCCCAGGTCGAACGCGCCCAGCGGCCGACCGGCGGCGGTCGCGGCCGCATTGCGCAGCCGGATCACTTCCAGGCTGATGGCGCGGTCGGTGCCGTCGATGGCGCGTTTGCCGGCCAGGGTGGCGGCTTCTTCCGGCTGGGCGATCATCCACGCCGCGCTGTCGCGATACGCCTTTAAAAATGCCCGCAGCAGCGGCTGCTTTTGTTGATAGACCGCTTCGCGCACCACGAACAGGTCGCTGGACACGTTTAGGGTGTCGCGCACTTCCATGACGTTGACCTCGCCCAGGCCGCGCCGCCGCCCCACGAGCAAGCCGGTGTCGGTGGCGGCGGTGGCGTTCACCTGGCCTTGCAGCAGCGGCGCGAAGTTCAGCACGCCGGTCACCACGATTTCCACATCGGCTTCGGTCAGGCCCGCCTGATGCAGCATCACCAGCAGGTTCTGGCGGGTGCCGCTGGCCAGGCTGTAGACGCCGATGCGCTTGCCCTTCAAGTCGGCGGGCCGTGTGATGTTGGCCGACTTCAGCGACACCACGTTGAACACGTTCTGCGGATAGATGTCGTAGATGGCGCGCAGCTTCTCGCCCTTGTCCAAGGCCATGAAGAACGAACCGGGGTCGGTGAAGGCCACGTCGGCCTGACCGCTGAGGATGTTGCGGATGGCGTCGCCGCCGCCCGCGCCGGGCAGGTAGACCAGTTCCACGCCCTGGGCCTTGAAGAAACCTTTATCGGGTTCGGCCAGCAGATTGGTGATTTCGCTGATGGGCTTGCTCCAGCCGGCCACCGTGACCCTGCCGGACGCGGCGGCCTGGGCGTTTTGGGCGCGCGCGGTTCGCGGCGCCAGGGTGGCCAGGGGCGTCAGCGACACGGCGGCAAGGCTTGCGGCGGCGGTCAGCAGGGCGCGGCGGGTGGGGTGCGGAGGCATGGAAGGGGTCCGGAAGAGAGTCATGATTGATCGGCATAGGGGCGCAGCAGGCGCCGTTCCAGCAGCAGCGTGGCCTGATAGCCCAGCAATCCGATGATGGCGATGGCGGTCAGCGCGGCGAACATCAGGGGCGTGTCCATCATGCCTTGCGCGGCGATGATGACGGCGCCCAGCCCCCGGCTGGCGCCAATGAACTCGCCCACCACGGCGCCCACCAGCGCCAGCACCAGCGCCACGCGCAGGCCGGCCAGAATGCCGGGTAGCCCGGCGGGCAGTTTCAGGCGCAACAAGGTCTGCGTGCGCGAGGCGCCCAGCATGCGGAACAGTTGCAGCCGGTTCGGGTCGACCTGCCGCAGGGCGGTCAGGGTGTTTTCCATCAAGGGAAAAAAGCAGATCAGCGCGGTCATGACCACGGTGGGCGCCATGCCGAAGCCGAACCACAGCACGAACAGCGGCGCGAGCGCCAGCTTGGGGACCACCTGGCTGACGATGACATAGGGCTTGAGCACGCGGTCCAGCAAGGCGGATTCCGCCAGCGCCACGCCGATGCCCAGCCCCGCCGCGCCGCCGATCACCAAGCCCAGCAGCATCTCGGCAAGCGTCGCGCCGATGTGGGGCCAGAGGTAGCCGGTGGCAAGACTGGTCCATAGCGTCTTCGCCACGGCCGTGGGGGCGGGAAGCACCAGTGCTGATATACCCACCTGCCGCACGGTGATTTCCCACGCGGCCAGCAGCAGCACCAGCAGCGCAAGGGCAAGCAGGCGGGGCTTGATCGTGGCTTGGGTCGCCGCTTTGGTGACGCTCGGCTTCATGGGCGCGCCCCGTTCATGAATTCAAATACCTGCGCGCAGGCCGCATTGAATGCCGCGCCATGGCGCATGGCTTGCGTGCGCGGCGCGGGCAGGTTCACCGGCAGGTCGGCAAGCATGCGGCCCTGGTGCATCACGGCGACACGGTCGCCCAGGTACACCGCTTCGCTGATGTCATGGGTGACGAACAGCACGGTGGTATTGCGCAGGCGGCACATGCGCAGCAGGTCGTCTTGCAGCTCGCCGCGTGTGATGGCGTCCAGCGCCGCGAACGGTTCATCCAGCAGCAGCAAGGCCGGTTCAAGAATCAAGGCCCGCGCCAGTGCCACGCGGCTTTGTTGGCCACCGGATAGCTGGCGGGGATAGTGTTGTGCATGGTCGGACAGCCCCAGCATGGCCAGCAAGCCGTGCGCGCGTTCCAGGTCTTCCGGCAGCGGTCGGCGTTGCAGCGACACGGGCAGCAGCACGTTGTCGATCACGCGTTGCCATTCCAGCAGCGTGGGTGCTTGAAACACATAACCCAGTTGCGGGCCGGGCGCGGCGGGCGTGCCGTCTTGCAGCACGACGCGGCCGGACTGCGGCGTGATCAGGCCGGCGGCAAGTTTCAGCAGCGTCGTCTTGCCGCAGCCGCTGCGGCCAACCAGGCAATGAAAGCCGCCGGCTTGCAGGCGCCAGTCGATGCCGTTCACGATCGGCGCGCGGCCGGGGTAGGTGTAGACGGCCCCTTCGATATGAAGAAAGGGCCGGGCCGGGTCCGCCATCATGGTTCGTACGACGCGTAAGGGTCGGCGGCGGTTTCGGCGGATTGCTCGATTTCGGTCATGCGAACCAGATCCAGCAGGTTGAAGCGGCCGTCGTGATGCCAGCCGGCTTCGGGCACGCTCATCGCGCCGATGGCGCTGATGCGGGTGACGCCCGCCGCGCCCAGTTGATCGGCCAGCCGGTAGAGCTCTTCGGGCGTGGCTGCCACGCCCGCCGTTTGCAGATAGCGGCTATGCGCGGCCACCAACGGCGCCACGTCATCCAGCGTGTCGACGCCGGCCACCACGATGCTGCGTTGCAGAGCCGTGGGCGCAAGCGGCGCGGCGGCATCGGTGTACGAGACGCTCCATGCCGCGTCGGGCTCGCCGATCAGCGCGTCGGCCCCACCATCCGGCAACTGCCATTCGATGGTCTGCCGCCACTTCGCCACGGCGGCGGATTCCGCCAGGTCCAGCGCGCGGCGCGGAAAGCGGCGTTGCAGATTGGCCAGTTCGCCCGCCAGATAGCCGGCAAAGTCGCGCGGCGATACCGGGCCGCCGCGCTGCACGTAGAAAACCTGGGGCGAGTAACAGCCCTGCTGGTCGTAGCGCATCACATCCCAGGCCGCGCGACGAGCCAGGGCGGGGCCCTTCTGAGCGTCCAGCGCCGCCGCGCTGACCACGCCAAAGCCCAGCTTGTGGCCATGCGCCAGAAAGCGCGTAGTGACGGGCAGGCGTTGCTGAATGGCGTGCAGCGCGTCGTTGCCGCCGTAAGCCACCACCGTATCCGCCTGCGCGTAGAGCGCAGCGGCATCGTCGTCCCCCGCGCCGCGCCACCACACCACGGCCAGGCAATCGGCAAGCGGCGGATGCTCTTCCGCCAGCAGGCGCGCGAACCAGCCGGCAAACAGAGGCTCGGCGCTGGGCAGCTTGCCGATATTGCCCGCCTTCACCAGCAGCCCGCAGATCAGGCTCCACAACGCCAGCGCGGGCACGTTGCCCGCCCAGCTATGCACCAGCAACTGCGGGCCATGGGCGCGCACCGCGCCGCCTTTCGGCGCAGGCTGAAAGCCGTCCAGCACCTTGGGGTTGGCGAAGTCCTCGGCCACAAAGCGGTGCAGTTGCGGCGCGCGAAACGTCTTGAAAAAGCCGGTGAGGCCCAGCCGCACCATCTGCGCGTCGTAGCCGCTGACGATCGGCAGCAGCGCGTCGGCTTGCCGGCG
This sequence comes from Achromobacter sp. JD-1, assembly GCF_038594925.1. Taxonomy (NCBI): domain Bacteria; kingdom Pseudomonadati; phylum Pseudomonadota; class Betaproteobacteria; order Burkholderiales; family Alcaligenaceae; genus Achromobacter; species Achromobacter sp. JD-1. The sequence continues at coordinate 98,039 of NZ_JBCGCS010000021.1, forward strand.
GTACGGGTCGCTGGGGTCAAGCAGGCGAGCGATGGCGCGGTCGATGACGTCGATGATTTCCGACACCGTCATCGTCTTCAGATGCCGGGCGCTGGCTTCTTTGACGCGCTGCGCCAGCGCCCGCATCTGCGGGGCGGTCAGCACCGGCACGGCCACGTCGACGCGCTGGCCATCCTGCTCGAAGGGCAGCGTCTGCCATTGGACATCGGCCGAAGCCAGCCCCGGCAGATAGCCCGCTTCGATCCGTTGCGCGTTCATGGCCGCGTGGACTGAATGAACTCTTCGACCGCCAGCGAGCAACCCTTGGCCTGCGCGCCCTCGGCGCGGCCCAGCAGCAGGAAGCCGCCGTCGGCGGGTTCGCCCACGTCTTCGGTAAGGATGGTGCTGACCGAATTGAAGTTGCCCAGGTCGCAGTGCGCCAGGATGCCGCGTTCGCCGGCCGGCACCGTGCGCCCCGTGACAGGGTCCACCAGGCGCGAACGGATCCAGTGCGGCCCCGATTTCACGGAAGGGACCGTGGCGTTGCCGTCGTCATAGAACTGCGTGCTGAGCTCGGTCATGCCGTACATGTTGATGCACAGCGCGCGCGGCACGCCCAGCAGGTCCGATAGTTCGGCATAGAAAGTGTCCAGCGGCAATTCGCGCGATTGGCCCTTGTAGCCGCCGGTGTCCAGGATGCGGCTGCCCGGCGGCAGACGGAACGTTCGGCCTTCCTTGCGCAGCGCGTCGATCACATGCACGAAGCTGAAGCTGGCGCCCAGCAGGGCGTAGGGCTCGCCATCGCGCTCGGCGGCTTCCAGGCGGCGCCACAAGCCATCAAGATCGATGCCCTGGGGCGACATGAAATAGCGGCTGTCGTCGGTGCCAAACGCGGTCTTGGCCAGCGCCAGGTAATGCGCCAGCGACGAATTGGGCATGGCCACTTCATCCGGGAACAGAATGCCCATCGGCAAGCGCGGTGTGCCCCGCATGACGCGGGCGGCGAAGTTGCGCGTCATGGACAGGTCGTAGACGTCCAGGTGCGGATGAAAGTGACGCCCGCGCATGTCGGCGCGCGTGGTGCCGCTGGTCATGAAGACGCGCTCGTCGGGGCGGGCGGGTTCACAGCGCAGTTCCATCGCCTTGAAGGCGTCGATGGGCACGGCGGGAATGTCGCTCCAGGTCTTCACATTGCGCACCGTCGCGCCCCGACGCTGGCAGAACGCGCGGTAGGGGGCGTTGGCGCCGTACTGATACGCAAACAGCCGCAGCGCAAGCTGATCAAACTGCGCGTCGGTGCAGCCGTCCTGGGCAATGAATTCAAGGAGTTCCGCGACGGGCGGGGCGGCGTTGTTCATGGGCGTTCGTTGATTCCAATACAGGGAAGCTCCGAAGCCCGCCCGCACAAGCGGCGCAAAGGCGCGGCAGGGCGAATGCTCTTCTTACGCCGGCATGAACCGGGTCAAGTTCGCGGGTTTGATTCTCAGCACTGGCGTGCACCCCGGAGCAAAGGCAATGTTAACCCGCTCTAGGGTTCGTCGCTTTGGTCGAATCCGGACGATAGGGACGGTTTTCGCACTCTTGCGCGAGCAGTTGTTGAGTGGCGGCTACGATGAGCGACTTGCCAAAGGTCGTGAGCGGCACATGGACAGGCAAGCGCCGCCGTCAATACCGTCAGCCGCTCAAAATCGTTAACTATCTGCCCAGAGGGTAGTATTTGCTCATTAATGAGCAGATACTGGGCAGATACTACCTTCCTGAGCAGATACTGAGCAGATACCATGAGCAAAGTGACCCCGAAATCAGTCCTGGATGCTATCCGGCACTTGGCTGCGGCCGGGCAGCAGGAGGTTTCCTCCACCGACATCATCTTTGCGACGCAAGGCAGCTCGGCCACCGTGCGGCGACATCTCGATGCGCTGTGCGCTGGTGGACAACTCACACGCAGCGGCCAAGCGCGGGCAACGCGCTATCGGCTAACGGACGCAGCATCTGCCGAAAAACCTACCATCACCGAGGCGCTGCCCGAGCTTCAGGCTCGCCTGCATCCGACTTGGTCGGCTGCCGCGGTTGAGCTGAACAAGAAACTCGACGTGCCCCTCGCCGCGCGCGACCCGGTGACGTACCGGCGCGAGTTTGTCGATAGCTACGTGCCCAACGAGAGCTGGTTGGTGCCGAAATCCCTAGCTGAAGAGTTGTATCGCTCAGGGAGCATGAAAGAGCAACTGCCGGCTGGAACCTACGCTCGCGAGGTACTGGAGCAACTGCTTATTGACTTGTCCTGGTCGTCCTCTCGACTGGAAGGCAACCCCTATACCATGCTGGCTACCGAGGAACTGTTCAAGAAAGGGACCGCCGGCGATGATGCGAACGCGGTGATGCTGCTCAATCACAAGGCAGCTATCGAGTTCCTCGTGGAAGCGGTTCCGCTTCAGGGCCTTTCGACCGCGGTCGTCAGAAATCTGCACGCAGTGCTCATGCAGGACCTGCTTGCTGACAGCAACGGGCTCGGGGCTATCCGACAGAAAGTGGTCAACATCAGCGACACCGTCTATGTGCCAACCCAGGTGCCGGCAATTCTCGAAGAAATGTTGGAGGCTATCCTGCACAAGGCCAGGCACATCAAGAATCCGGTCGAGGCAGCCTTCTTCCTCTGGGTCAACCTGGCATACCTGCAGCCGTTTGAGGATGGCAACAAGCGCACCGGCCGGCTGGCAGCGAACATTCCGCTGATGCTTTACAACTGCTCGCCACTCTCGTTTCTGGACGTCGATCCGCACGATTACGCGCGTGCGATGCTGGGTGTGTATGAGTTTCTGGATGTCGCGCTCGCGGTGGAACTGTTCGCCTGGACGTACCGTCGCTCGCAGAAGAAGTATGCCGTGGTGATGGAATCGCGGGGCAAACCGGACCCACTGCGACTGCGTTACCGCGAGAGCCTGAATGACGCCATCGGCCTAGTGGTCCGGGACAGAAGGCCCGTGCATGCCGCCGTTGAAGCGCTCGGCCTCACTGAGAGCGCGGCACCTGGCTTCCAGGCAATGCTGCTGGATGACCTGAAGAAGTTGGAGGTATTCAACTACGCGCGCTACCGGCTCACGCTGAGCGCGACGCAAGCCTGGATTGACGACGGCCGGCCGCAGTAAGCACGAGCTGTTAGAAAATTGACAGCCAAACGCAAAAAGCCCCGCCAAGGCGGGGCTCAATGCTTGAATTTTTGGTGGCCTGGGGCGGAATCGAACCACCGACACAAGGATTTTCAATCCTCTGCTCTACCGACTGAGCTACCAGGCCAACACGTACACGGTGCAAAAAGCCCAGCGCGGCGGCTGGGCTTTTTTGGGATCTTGATATTGCTACCGCAACCCCAATAATTCTTTTGGTGGCCTGGGGCGGAATCGAACCACCGACACAAGGATTTTCAATCCTCTGCTCTACCGACTGAGCTACCAGGCCAACGAAGTCCGCAACTATACACAATTTTTTTGGGCCACGCCAGCAACGCGGGGTCAGATCGCCAACTATTTTTCCTCCCCGGTTCCCGCCCCGACTGTTGGGTGAATGGCACGGAAAGGTGCGACGCAGCGTCGCGGCTGGGGGCGGAACTGCGCTGGGGATAACCCGCAGGGGTATAATCTTCCAGTTATTTCGTGGCAGTCTTTTACGCATCCTCCATGTCGGTAGCTGTCCTTGCCTTCGGTCTGAACCACACGTCCGCGCCGGTTTCGGTTCGCGAGCGCGTGTCCATGCCCGTCGATCTGGTCAAGCCCGCGCTGGAAGGCCTGCGTTCGGCATTCGGCGGTTCCGTCCGCGAAGCCGCCATCCTGTCCACCTGTAACCGCACCGAGATCTATTGCGCCGCTGACGGCCACGTTGCCGATCAATTGCCCGCCTGGCTGGCTGAACACAACCGCCTGGACGCCGGCACGCTGCGCCCGCACCTGTACCGCCATCACCAAGACGACGCCGTGCGTCACGCTTTCCGCGTGGCCAGCGGGCTGGATTCCATGGTGCTGGGTGAAACCCAGATCGTCGGCCAGATGAAAGACGCCGTGCGCGCCGCCGGTGAAGCCGGGTCGCTAGGCACCTTGCTGCACCAGATGTTCCAGCGCACGTTCTCGGTGGCCAAGGAAGTGCGGTCGCAAACCGCCATCGGCGCGCAGTCGGTGTCCATGGCCGCCGCCGCCGTCCGCCTGGCCGAGCGCGTGTTCGGCAACCTGGACCAGGCCCGCACGCTGTTCATCGGCGCGGGCGAAATGATTGAACTGTGCGCCACCCACTTTGCCGCGCAACGCCCGCGCAGCATGGTCGTGGCCAACCGCACGGCCGAGCGCGCCGAAATCCTGGCCAACCGTTTTTCGGCCAGCACCATGAAGTTGGCCGACCTGACCGAGCGCCTGTCGGAATTCGACGTCATCGTGTCCTGTACGGCAAGCTCCCTGCCCATCCTCGGCTTGGGGATGGTGGAACGGGCCACGCGCCTGCGCCGCCACCGTCCCATGGTCATGATCGACCTGGCCGTGCCGCGCGACATCGAACCTGAAGTCGGCCGCCTGGACGACGTCTACCTGTACTCGGTGGATGACCTGGGCCGCCTGGTGCAGACCGGCACCGACGCGCGCCGCGCCGCCGTGGTGCAGGCCGAAGCCATTATCGAAACCCGCGTCCAGGGCTTCATGCACTGGATGCAGTCCCGCGAAGTGGTGCCCGTCATCCGCGACCTGCACCAGGCCGCCGAAGACGTCCGCGCCGCTGAACTTGAGCGCGCGCGCCGCCTGCTGGCGCGCGGCGAATCGCCCGAAGCCGTGTTGGAACAACTGGCGCATGGGCTGACGCAAAAATACCTGCACGGCCCGCTGGCGGCCTTGAACCGCAGCGAAGGCGACGACCGCAAGCAACTGCTTGCCTGGATGCCGCGCCTGTTCCCCGGCCGCGACTCCCGCCGTTAGCGAATCTGCCCCACGTCCCGCCTCCTGGCGGGCGTTCGTCTTTGTGGGCGCCCGCTATTCCTGTTTTCTCTTTGGTCATTCCCCATGAAATCTTCCATGCGCAGCCGGCTGGAGCATCTGTGTAACCGCCTGATCGAGGTGGACGCGTTGCTCGCCCAACCGGAAACCGCGTCCGATATGGACCGTTTCCGCAAGCTCTCGCGCGAACGCGCCGAGCTGGAACCCGTGGTGGAGGCCTTCACCGCTTTCGCTCGCACAGAGGAAGACCTGGCGACCGCGCAGGAAATGCTGTCCGACCCGGACATGAAGGCCATGGCCGAAGACGAGATCAAGTCGGGCCGCGTCAAGTTGGAAAGCCTGGAAAGCGCGCTGCAATTGCTGCTGCTGCCGCGCGACCCCAATGACGGGCGCAGCGTGTTCCTGGAAATCCGCGCGGGCACGGGTGGTGACGAAAGCGCGCTGTTCTCGGGCGACCTGCTGCGCATGTACACGCGCTACGCGGAAACGCGTGGTTGGCGGGTCGAGCTGATGTCGGAAAGCGCCTCGGAACTGGGCGGCTACAAGGAAGTGATCGCGCGCATTGACGGCGACGGCGCCTACGGCCGCTTGAAGTTCGAGTCCGGCGCGCACCGCGTGCAGCGCGTGCCCGCCACCGAAGCGCAGGGTCGCATCCACACGTCGGCCTGCACCGTGGCCGTCATGGCCGAAGCCGACGAGATGTCGGAAATCGTCATCAACGCCAATGACCTGCGCATCGATACGTTCCGTGCCAGCGGCGCGGGCGGCCAGCACATCAACAAGACCGATTCCGCCGTGCGGATCACGCACTTGCCGACGGGGCTGGTGGTGGAATGCCAGGACGACCGGTCCCAGCACCGCAACAAGGACAAGGCCATGCAGGTGCTGGCCGCGCGTTTGAAAGACAAGGAAACGCGCGAACGCCAAAGCAAGGAAGCGGCCGAGCGCAAAAGCCTGATCGGCACGGGCGACCGCTCCGAGCGCATCCGCACCTATAACTTCCCGCAGGGCCGCGTGACGGATCACCGCATCAACCTGACGCTGTACAAGTTGCAGCAGATCATGGAAGGCGACCTGGAAGAGCTGACCGGCGCGCTGATCGCCGAGCATCAGGCCGAGCAGTTGGCGGCGCTGGGCGACGACATCTAAGGCGGCGCCATGACGACGCCCCAGCTGAAAAGCCTGCTGCTGGACACGCGCCTGCCGCGCCTGGAAATTCGCATGCTGCTTGAACACGTGCTGCAAAAGCCGCGCGCCTGGCTGCTGGCGCACGACACCGACCCGCTGTCGCCCGATGTGGCGGCGGCGTTCGAGACCTTGCTGGCGCGCCGCCTGGCCGGTGAACCCATGGCGTATCTGCTGGGCCATCGTGAATTCATGGGCCACCGCTTCCGCGTCACGCCCGACGTGTTGATACCGCGCCCCGACACCGAAGTGCTGGTGGAAACCGCGCTGGAATGCGTGGCGGGTATCGCGGGGCCGGCCGTGCTGGACCTGGGTACGGGCAGCGGGGCCATCGCCATTTCGATTGCCCTGGCGCGCCGCGACGCGCGGGTGATGGCGTCTGACCTGAGTGCCGCCGCGCTGAAGGTGGCGGCGGCCAACGCCTGGGACTTGACCGCGTCAGTGCGTTTCGTGGAAGGCAGCTGGTTTGACGCCGTGCCCGCGGGCGAAGGCTTTGACCTGATCGTGTCCAATCCGCCCTATGTCGCCAATAACGACCCGCACCTGGACCAGGGCGACTTGCGCTTCGAACCGCGTGGCGCGCTGACCGATGGCGCGGGCGGGCTGGAAGACCTGGGCCGCATTGTGGCCGGTGCCGGCGCGCACCTGAAGCCAGGCGCGCAGCTATGGATGGAGCATGGCTGGGACCAGGCGCAGGCGGTACGCGGCTTGCTGGAGGACGCGGGCTTTGAATCGGTGCACAGCCGCCACGACCTGGCGGGCATTGAAAGAATTTCCGGCGGGCGCTGGCTGGCGGCAGGGCGGTGAACGGCCCGTCTGTTACAGATTTTCAGGGTGGGAAACCCGCCCGCTTTGCTCGGCACCCGCGTAGGCTTCGGGGTATTGCAGGGCGGTTTTTTCCGCTGTACCTATAATTGGCGTATTCCGTTATGCCTGTCCAAGAGACCACCATGAGCGACGTTCAAGAATTCATCCGCGAAACCGTGACCCAGCACCCCGTCGTGCTGTTCATGAAGGGCACTGCCCAATTCCCGCAATGCGGCTTTTCCGGCAAGGCCATCCAGATCCTCAAGGGCTGTGGCGTGAAGAAGCTGGTTACCGTCAACGTGCTGGAAGACGACGAAGTCCGCCAGGGCATCAAGGAATTCTCCAGCTGGCCCACCATCCCCCAGCTTTACGTGGCGGGCGAATTCATCGGCGGCTCGGACATCATGAACGAAATGAATGAGTCCGGCGAACTGAAGACGCTGCTGGAGCAATCCGGCGCCACGGCTTAAGCCGCCCATGCGGCGACTTGTCATCGGCATCACGGGCGCCACCGGCGCGCTCTACGCGGTGCGCATGCTGCAAGCCTTGCGTGGCGTGGACGATGTTGAGACGCACCTGGTGGTGTCGGCGTCCGGCGTGCTGAACATCAAGCACGAAATGGACGTCAGCCGCCACGACATCTATGCGTTGGCCGACCACGTGCATTCAGTGCGCGACGTGGGCGCCACGCTGGCCAGCGGCGCGTTCCAGACGGCGGGCATGGTGATCGTGCCATGTTCGATGCGCACCCTGGCGGCCGTGGCGCATGGCCTGTCCGATAACCTCATCACCCGCGCCGCCGACGTTACCTTGAAGGAACGCCGGCGACTGGTGCTGATGGTGCGCGAAACGCCCTTCAATCTGGCGCACCTGCGCAACATGACCGCCGTGACCGAAATGGGCGGCATCGTGTTTCCGCCGCTGCCGGCGTTTTATCACCGCCCGGCAAGCATTGAAGAAATGGTGGACCACACCGTGGCGCGCGTGCTGGAAATGTTCGACATCGTCGTGCCCGGCCCGCACTGGGAAGGCATGAAGTAGCCGACTTGCTTCGGTAGCGTGCACATGTAGCGTGAACATCTAGCGTGAAGATGAAGCAGCCCCGCATGCGGGGCTGTTTGCATGGTGGTCGCGCGGGCTTACTCCACCAACCCCAAGCCATTCAACGCGGCCAGGTTTTCCGGCCATTGGCGCGCGCGCGCGTTTTGCAGTTCGATGCGCGCCCAGGCCATCCAGCCCGCCCACTCAATCCGCTTGTCCCACGCCGTGCCCCAGGCTTGCAAGGCCGCCAGGCCCGCTGCCGCATGCGCTTGGGCTGCATCGAAATCGCCCGCGGTCAGCGCCAATTGCGCCAGCAGCAGGCGGGGTTCACCCACCCAGGGGTTGTGTTCAACGGCGGCTTCCAGCAGATGGCGCGCGCTGTCCATTTCCGTCAGTGGATGCATGCGCGTGATGACTTGCCAGTACAGCGCGCTGGCGGCCGCCTCGTCGCGCGCGCTGAGCGTGGCGCGGCAGGCGTCGAACGCCGGGGGAATGGGGATGCCCGTATCGGCGGGCATGCGCGACAAGGGCGCCAGCAGGTGCGACAACATCGACAAAATGTTCGACGGCGGCTTCAGCGGACCGGGCCACAGCGACGACGCCCAGTTCGTTTTCAAATCGCGCCGCTGCTGCTGCGGATAGCCCGCGAAGATCTCGTCTTGCCAGCTATGCCATTGTTCGCCGATGTCGGCGGCGGACACGACGATGAACGCGGCAACCTGGCGTGGCGTCAACGTAAAGACCTGCCCGTTGGCGCCTTCAAGCGTCATGCCGTCGTGGCCCGTGCCTTGGCCCGCCAGCACCACCTGCACGAACTTCGTGCGCGGCATCTCGCAGAACAGGCTGACCCACGCTTCGGCCTCTTCGCCCAGTACCTCGCGCAGGGTCGAGCGTTCGCGCTCGCGGTCAAACAGCGTCAAGTCCACGTATTCGTTGCCGTAGACGCTGTGGAACAGACCCAGCATCCGCACTTCGCGCGGCTGGTTCCACAGCGCCAGCGTGCGGTACACGCCCAGCAGATGATGCTTGAAGGTGCCGGCCTTGTGCCAGTCTTCGCCGGCGCTGCGGGCGAACAGCAAGTCCAGCAACGCGGGCAGGTCGGCATCGATGGCGGCGTAGTGGTCGGCAAGCAGCGCGCGCGCGTGCGGGTGGAGTTCGTGGGTGGTGGACATGGCGCAAGGCGTGTAATTGAAAGCAGCCGCTATTGTGTCCGCATGAGGCGGGCTTGTCATGGGGCGGCGCTTTATACGATTTGGCGCATATCAATATGAATATTCATCGCTTCCGGTTTGGTAGCACGCTGCATAGAATCGCGGGTCATTCTTTTTACTTCCAGAGATTCTCATGCGCCTTCGCCATACCCTCGCCATTTTTGCCGCCGTGCTCGGATTCGCCGGCACCCAAGCCATGGCGCAGGACGCCGAACTGAAGGTGGGCGTCACCGTCGGCCCGCACGCGCAAATCGGTGAAGTGGCGCAGCAGGTGGCGGCCAAGCAGGGCCTGAAAGTGAAGCTGATTGAATTCAGCGACTTCATCCAGCCCAACGCGGCGCTGGACGCCAAGGAGCTGGACCTGAACATCTACCAGCACAAGCCCTTCCTGGATTCGCAGAACAAGGCGCGCGGCTACAAGCTGGTGCCGGTGGCGACCGCCGTGGTGCAGCAGATGGGCATCTATTCCAAGCGCCTGAAGTCGCTTGATGATCTGCCGCAAGGCGGCAAGGTGGCCATTCCCAACGACCCGACCAACGGCGCCCGCGCGCTGCTGGTGTTGCAGGCGGCCAAGCTGATCACGCTCAAGGACGGCGTCACGGTGACGGCGTCGCTGTTCGATGTGGTCGAGAACCCCAAGAAGCTGAAGTTCATCGAGATCGAAGCGGCACAGTTGCCGCATTCGCTGGCGGACGTGGACGCCGCGGCGGTGAATTCCGCCTATGCCATCCCGGCCGGCCTGTCGCCCGCCAAGGACGCGCTGGCGCTGGAAAGCAAGGACGCGCCGTTCGCCGCCGTGGTGATTGCCGCGCGCGAAGACAACAAGAATGACCCGCGCATCGCGCGCTTCATCAAGGCGTACCAGTCGGACGAGGTAAAGGCGTTTGTGGCCAAGCAGTTCCCGGGTGCGTATTCCACGTCCTGGTAAGCCGCCATACCCGCCATACCCGCGCCGCCTGCCCGCCTTCGAAACGCGGCGCCTGCAACGGGCGCCGCGTCTGACGCACTGCGCGTCAGGCGTACTTGCCCGTCAACCCACCGTCCACCACCAGTTCCGTGCCGGTGATGTAGGACGCATCGTCCGACGCCAGGAAGGCCACGGCCTTGGCCACTTCCCAGGGCGTGCCCATCCGGCCCATCGGCACCTGCTTGTCGCGCGCGGCCAGCGCCGCCTGCAGGTCGTTGGGGTCGAACATGCGCGCCACGTTCTGCGCCACGCGCGGCGTGTCGATCAGGCCGGGAATGACGGTATTCACGCGAATGCCGTCGGCCGCGTATTGCTGCGCCGCCATGCGCGCAAAATGAATCACCGCGGCCTTGCTGACGCTGTACGCCAGGTGCGGATAGCCGGTATAGCGGATGCCCGCAATGGACGACACCGTGACGATGGCCCCGCCGCCTTGCTGGCGCATCAGCGGCGCCAGGAGGCGCGTGGCGATCAGCAGGCTGGTCACGTTCACTTGCTGGATACGGTTCCAGTCATCCAGCGAAATGTCTTCCGGCCCGCCCACCTTGCCGATGCCCGCATTGGCTTGCAGGATGTCGATACGCCCGTAGCGGCGCAGCGCGGCGTCCACCGCGGCCTGCATGGCGTCCGGGTCGGCCACGTCCGCCTGCACGGGTAAGGCGCAGCCGCCCGCCAGCTCGACCTGATGCGCGGCGTCTTCGGCGGCAGCAAGATCCACGTCCAGCGCCACCACCGCCGCGCCTTCGCGCGCCAGCGTTACACAGCTAGCGCGGCCGATGCTCCAGCCGGCGGCCGACGCGCCGGCGCCGGCCACCAAGGCGATCTTGCCTGCCAGGCGCCCGCTGCCAGGGGCGGGGGCGGTAGCCGTTGTGGCCGCATTGGCCGTGTCCGTCATGCCGAGCCCTCGCCGTCATGCTGATGCGTCTTGCCCTTGCCCACATAGGGAATGGCGTGGTCGATGGTTTCCCAGATGTAGCGGCCCGACGGGCTCTGCTGCTCTTCGGCCACATGCGACACCAGCCCGGCCGCGCGCGAGATGACGGCAAAGCCGCGCATCAGGTCGGTGGGCACGCCGATCTCGCTCAGCAGCGCCGCCACCGCGCCCGTGGCGTTGATGGTGATGTGCTTGCCATAGGTTTCGTCTACCGCTGTCGCCAGCAGGCGCAGCGCCCGCAGCGATGCGCCGTCCAGGTCCGGCTCGGCTTCGGCCAGCGCCAGCAGCTTGATCGAACGCGGGTCGTCGGGCTTGTGCAGATGGTGCCCAAAGCCGGGCAGGGCGCGGCGCTGTTCACGGAACTCGCGTGCAATGGCCAGCGCTTCGGCCCGGCCATCCGCCGCTTGCTTGATGCGGTCCAGCAGGCGCGAGCAGTTTTCCATGGTGCCCACGAACTGACTGCCCACGGCCATCAGGCCGGAGGCGACCGCGCCTTGCAGGTTCTCGGGCGCGCTCATGTAGATCAGGCGCGTGGCGATGGCGCTGGGCGTCATGCCGTGTTCCATCAGCGTCACCAGCACGGCGTCAACGATGCGCATGTCCACGGGGCGCGCGTCACGCCCCAGGATCTGCATGATCATGACTTCGGTAAACGTCTTCTTGCCGATCAGGTCTTCAACCAGATCCACATCCCGGTAAGACATGCCGGTCAGGTGATGGGCGCAAAGACGGGTCTCGGGGGTAGTGCTCATGCGGTTTCCTTTTGCGCGGCGTCGCGCACGGCGTTCTTCAACACCTTGCCCACGCTGGAGCGCGGCAGGCTGTCGTGAAAATGGAATTGTTTGGGCGTGGCGACCGGGCCCAGCAGCGCGCGCACATGCGCTTTGAGGGCTTCGGCGTCGGCTTGCGCGCCAGGGTGTAGCTGGACGGCGGCGTGCACGGCCTCGCCCCATTTGTCGTCGGGCAGGCCGAACACCGAGCATTCGTACACCGAGGGGTGCGCCGACAAGGCGTTCTCGACATCCACGGGATACACGTTGAAGCCGCCCGTGATGATGACGTCGCGCAGGCGGTCTTTCAGGTACAGGAATCCGCGCGCATCGATCAGGCCGGTGTCGCCCGTGTGCAGCCAGCCGTCCACCAGCGTTTCGGCCGTTTTCTCGGGCAGGCGCCAGTAGCCGGTCATGGTCAGGTCGCCCTGCACCACCACCTCTCCGATTTCACCCCGGGGCAGCAGCGCGCCATCGGCGCCCATGATGGCCACGTCCGACAGCCAGGTCACCCGGCCGACCGAGGCGCGGTTCTCGGGCGTTTCCAGGTCGGCGGGGCGCAGCACCGTGACGATCTGCGGCGCTTCCGTCTGGCCGTAAGTGGTGCCCAGCACGGGGCCGAAGAACTCGCGCGCGCGGTCGACTTTTTCCGGCGGCATCGGGGCGCCGCCGTAGATCAGGTTGCGCAGCCTGGGGAAGTCGGCGCGCGACACGCCCGGCTGCGCCATGATCATGTAGATCAGCGTGGGCGGCATGAAGCTCAGCGTGCCGCCCCGTTCGCGAAACGCCGCCGTGATGCTGGCCGGCGTCACGCTGTCCAGCAGCAGGTGCGCGCCGCCACACGCCAGGATGGGCAGCAGATAGGTGCCCGTGCCGTGCGTGATGGGGGCGGACACCACGTAGCGGTCTTCGCGGGTCAGTTCCCAGCTGGCGATCTGGTTGATGATGCCCGCGTTCCACGCGCGGTACGGTTGCATCACGCCCTTGGGCAGCCCGGTCGTGCCGCCCGTGAACTTGATGGCCTGCGTGGCATCGCGGGACAAGTCGTGGCGCACAGGCTCGCGCCCGGCGTAACGCTTGAGCAGCGCGCCCGCCGCCAGTGCTTCCGCGCTGTCGTCCAGATGGATGCGCGCGCCATCCGACGCGCGCGCCAGCGGCGCCCCGACGCCGTCGACGATCACGATCGACGGCGCCGTGGCGTCCAGGATGCGCCCGATCTCGCGCTCGGTGCTGCGGTAATTAAGCGGCACCCAGACCTTGCCGCTGGCCATCACCGCCAGCAAGGCCAGGATGTGCCGCGCGGAATTGCCCGCGCAGATGGCCACGCGGGTTTGCGGCTCGGGGTCCAGGTCTTGCAAGGCCGCCGCCAGCGCCCGCGTGTCGGCCGCGAGTTCGGCGTAGGTCACGACGCCATCGGGGCCGTCCAGCGCCACGCGCTGCGGATACTGCTCGGCGGCGCGGAAGAAAAAATCGATCGGGGTCACCTGGTGCTCCTTGAAACCTAGTTGGCCTTGATGTTGGCGCGCTTGACCACGGCGGCCCATTTGTCGATTTCGCTGGTGATCTTCTTGCCAAAGGTCTCGGGCGAATTCGGCGGCTGTGGTGCGTAAAAGCCCGCCTGCTTGTATGACGCCTGCACCGCCGGGCTGGCCAGCGCCTTGTTCAAGGCCTCGTTCAGCCGCTTGACGACGGCGTCGGGCGTGCCGGCGGGCGCCATCAGGCCAAACCACGATTCAACGTCAAAGCCCGCCAAACCGGATTCGGCCAGCGTGGGTACGTCCGGCGTGGCATCCAGCCGCTTGGGCGAGGTGACGCCCAGCGCGCGCAGCTTGCCGGCCTGCACGTGGGGCAGCGACGACGGCAGGTTGTCGAACATGGAATCCACTTGTCCGCCCAGCAGATCGGCCACGGCCGGACCGCTGCCGCGATACGGCACGTGCAGGATGTCGGTGCCGGTTTCCATCTTGAAGAGCTCGCACGACAGGTGAATGGACGAGCCGCTGCCGGACGACGCGCAGGTCAGCTTGCCCGGATTGGCCTTGGCGTAGGCGATGTATTCCTGCACCGTCTTGATCGGCACCTTGGGGTTGACGACAAGAATGTTGGGAATGGTGGCGACCAGCCCGACCGGCTTGAAGTCTTTGACGAAGTCGTAGTTGAGCTTGCTGTACAGCGAGCGATTGATGGTGTTGGCGATGGAGCCCATGTACAGCGTGTAGCCGTCGGCCGTGGCGCGTGACACGATTTCCGCGCCGATGTTGCTGTTGGCGCCCGTCTTGTTCTCGACGACGAAGCTTTGCCCGAGCTCTTCGGTCAGCGACTTGGCCATCAAGCGCGCGACGATGTCGGTGGCGCCGCCGGCGGCGTAGCCGACCACGATGGTCACGGGTCGATCGGGATACGGCGCGGCTGCCAGCGCAGCGCCATTAAGGGCAAGCGTGCCGCTCAGGGCGGCCGCGATGGCGGCCAGCCTCCTGGTGATTGTCTTCATTGTTGTCTCCGTCCTGTTTGTCTAGTATTTGGACAGATCTTTGTCTGCCCGCTTTCATATTGGGCTTAGTCAAGGGCGTCATCAACGCAGCGTGTCCAAAATATGAACAAACCGGAATTGGAAGGGTCTGGCCCGCGCATCCTGCGCCGTGGCTTGCGGGTGTTGGGGGTGTTGCGGCAGGCGGGTGCGGGGGGCATGCATGTGGCCGATATCGCGCGTGCGGCGGGAATGCAGCGGTCTACCGTCTACCGGTACCTGGATGTGCTGATGGAAGAGGGCTACGCGCTGCGCGAGCCGAATGCACCGCGCTGGCGGATGGCGGAACTGGGCGTGATGATGGCGGACGACCCCCACGCGCAGGCGGTGCGGCGGCTGCGGCCGATACTGCGCCAGATCAGCGATGTAACGGGTGATTCCGCCTTTCTGATCTGCCGCGCGGCGAACGATTCGCTGTGCCTGCACCGCGAGGTCGGCAACTATGCCGTGCAGGTGCTGGCGGTAACGGTGGGCCATCGCCAACCCTTGGGGGTGGGCGCGGCGGGGTTGGCCCTATTGGCGGCCTTGCCGCCGGGCGAAGCCGATGACGTGGTGACGCAAAACGCGCAAGCCTTGAGCGCGTATGGCGGCATGACGGCCGCGCACATGCGGCGCCTGGTGGAAAACACGCGGGGCCGGGGATGGTCGGTGGTGGGCAACGCCGCCGTGCCCGGTGTGCTGGGCGTGGGCGTGGCGCTGTGCGATGCCAGCGGCTATCCGCGTCTGGCGGTCAGCGTGTCCAGCGTGATCGACCGCATGCAGGCCACGCGCCAGCGCAGCATTGCCGAGCTGATCCGCACGCACCTGGCGCAGGATGAAGCTCGGCTGTAGCGCGGCGCGCGGGGGTATCAGGCGGCCGCTGCCGACGGGGGCGCGCGATACGTCTTCTGGTAGTGCACCGTGAACGTCTTGAAGGCGTCCAGCGCCTTGTGCGGGTCGTGGCCGGGCTTGACCAGGAAGCTGTTGAAGCCGACGCGCGCCTGATAGTGGATGGTGTCGATCATGACGTCACCCACCGCGCGCAGTTCGCCGGCCCATTGGTATTGCGTGCGCAGCAATTGCGCCAGCGAATAGCCACGGCCATCCGTGTAGTTGGGAAAGTCCACGGCGATGAAGGCGATGCCGGCCGGGTTCAGAGTGCCGTCGGCATCAAGCAGGTCACGCAGGTCGGCGTCGGGTTCCAGCAGCACGGCCACGGGATGCTGGTGGCGGCGCAAGGTGGCGCGCGACGTCTTCCAGATGGACAGCGGCACGACCCAACCGGGTTCGTCCGTGGGCACCTGGCCTTCGGCGGCCACTTCGGGTTCGGGCACGAAAGGGCGCGACGTGTCGGCTTGCAGGCGGCCGTCAAGAATCAGGTGCGGGCCGGGGGCGTCGTGGGCGTAGAGGTCAGACATGGGCGGGCTCGGCGCTTTGTGCGGGTTTGGCGAAGGCGGGATCGGCGTAGACGTCCTGCTTGAAGGGGTCGATGCCAACGCGGTCCACCACGTCGATGAAGCGCTCGGTTTCGCTGTCGCGCAGGCCCAGGTAGGTGCGGATCAGGCGGTCGACCACGCCGGGCACCTGGTCGCGCGCGAACGAGGGGCCGATGATGCGACCCACGGCGGCGCCGCCGCCACGGGTGGATTCCAGGTCGGGCAGGGGCTTGGCGGCGCCGTTCTGGCGGCCACCCAGCGTCACCTGATACCACTCTTCGCCGGCCTTATCGACGCCCAGGATGCCGATGTGCCCCACGTGGTGGTGGCCACAGGAGTTGATGCAGCCCGAGATGTTCAAGTCCAGTTCGCCGATTTCGAACAGGTAGTCCAGGTCGTCGAATTGGCGTTGGATGGCTTCGGCCACGGGGATGGACACGGCGTTGGCCAGCGCGCAGAAGTCGCCGCCGGGACAGGCGATGATGTTGGTCAACAGGCCGACGTTGGGCGTGGCCAGGTTCAGCGCTTCCAGCTTCTGCCACAGCTCGTGCAGCCGCGCGCGGCGCACGTCGGCCAGGATCAGGTTCTGTTCGTGCGACACGCGCAGTTCGCCATAACCATAGGCATCGGCCAGGTCGGCCACGGCGTCCATCTGGTCGGCGGTGATGTCGCCGGGCGGCACGCCGGTGGGCTTGAGCGAAACGGTAACGGCGGCGTAGCCCGCGACCTTGTGCGCGTGCACGTTGGTGCGCAGCCAGCGCGCAAAGCGCTTGTCGCCGGCGGCCAGGGCGTCGGTGTTGTCGGTGTCTTGC
Source organism: Achromobacter sp. JD-1 (assembly GCF_038594925.1). Taxonomy (NCBI): domain Bacteria; kingdom Pseudomonadati; phylum Pseudomonadota; class Betaproteobacteria; order Burkholderiales; family Alcaligenaceae; genus Achromobacter; species Achromobacter sp. JD-1. Next base: position 114,654 of record NZ_JBCGCS010000021.1, read on the forward strand.
GCGGCGGCGGCATCGTATTGCGGCCACACGAAGCGGGCCTTGATGCCGTCAACGAATTCCTGAGTGATGGTGTCGGGGCCGTCTTTGATCAACTGCCACTGTTCATCGACCTGCTGGGCATAGACTTCGGGCGTCAGGTCCTTGACCAGGATCTTGATGCGCGCCTTGTACTTGTTGTCGCGGCGGCCATGCAGGTTGTAGACCCGCAGCGCGGCTTGCAGATAGGTCAGCAGGTGCTGCCATTCCACGAAGGGGTTGATCAGCTTGCCAACGATGGGCGTGCGGCCCATGCCGCCGCCGACCCACACGCGAAAGCCCAGCTTGCCATCGCGTTCAACGGCTTGCAGGCCGATATCGTGCACGCCCACGGCCGCGCGGTCTTGCACGGCGCCGCTGACGGCGATCTTGAATTTGCGCGGCAGGAAAGCGAATTCGGGGTGCAGCGTGGACCACTGGCGAATGATTTCGCACCAGACGAGCGGATCGACGAGTTCATCGGGCGCGACGCCGGCGAAGTGGTCGGTGGTGGTGTTGCGGATGCAGTTGCCGCTGGTCTGGATGGCGTGCATCTGGACGGTGGCGAGTTCCGCCAGGATGTCCGGCACGTCTTCCAGCTTGGGCCAGTTGAACTGGATGTTCTGCCGGGTGCTGAAGTGGCCGTAGCCGCGATCCCACTTGCGCGCGATGTGCGCCAGCGTGCGCAATTGGCGCGACGCCAGCATGCCGTACGGAATGGCCACGCGCAGCATGGGCGCGTGGCGCTGGATGTACAGGCCGTTCTGCAAGCGCAGAACGCGGAATTCATCTTCGGTAAGCTGGCCGTCGAGGAAGCGGCGCGTCTGATCGGCAAACTGCGCCACACGTTGCTCGACAAGCTGCTGGTCGACGGGGTCATACACGTACATGTCTACTGCCCTTGTAGTCTTCTCGGTTCGAGCCTTTTTGCGCCCGGCGCGGGGCGGCGGAAAAGGGGATTCATAACCGTAACAGGCAGCAGATATCAGCGTCTAAGTCATTCTCGTAATAAGAAAATAAGGCGGCGATCCGGCGGATCAGCGCGATTCGGTCACCGTCACGATGGCGATCGGAAAATGGCACGTAGGATGGGTGCAGCGCGGCACGGCCGGGGCAAGAATCCCAACGCCGACCGCGCGAAACCCATCAAACGCCGGTGAACAAACGGCAATTCCCGCCACGGCACCAACGCCGTCCGATGGGTTGCGCGCGGTCGGCGTACGGTTTCTTTTGTCGTGCATCCCGCGCTTCACCCATCCTACGTGCCTCATGGGGACCGTCGGCCGTGGGTAGATTCTATGGTTTGGCGCAAGCCTGGCTGGCCATAAAGAGGTTTACATCGAAGGGTTTGCGCGATTTCCATACG
>NZ_JBCGCS010000022.1:0-106943 GCF_038594925.1 Achromobacter sp. JD-1
TTCGCGCCGATGATAGTGGACGGACGTCTGTGAAAGTAGGTCATCGTCAGGCTTTTATTGCGCAAAACCCCACAGGTGATCCTGTGGGGTTTTGTTTTTAGGGTTATGTTTTTATGTTCTGCCTGTAGATTTTATCTTTGCAGCACTGATGAATTGAAAAACGCCTCGCGGCTGATGCCGCGAGGCGTTTTTGTTTGATGCGCGCTCAAAAAATTAAAATCTGACGCTAAGGCAATTGGCGGCGCAGCGCTTGGAAGAACAACTCCGATTGCAGGCGTTCGCCTTGGATCTGCGCTGCGACTTTGGCGGCCAGGCCGGCGTTTACCGGCTTGAGCGCACGGCCGGTCGATTGGGCCAACACCTGTGCCGCACAGGCGCGTTCCAGGAAAAAGAGATCGTCGTAGGCGTAGTCCAAGCGTTCTCCGCACACCACGACTCCGTGATTGGCAAGAAATACGATGTCGGCGCCCTGCATGGCATGCGCGATGCGTTCGCCTTCGCTGACGTCCAACGCCAGCCCGTTGTAGTTTTCGTCGATGGCCAGACGGCCATGGAAACGCATGGCGTTCTGCGAGAGGGTGGTGTCCAGACCACGATCGGAAGTGAGCGTTAGCGCCGTGGCGTAGGGCATGTGCGTGTGCAAGACACAGGTTTTACCCGCAATACGGTGAATGGCGGCGTGGATGAACATGGCCGTGGGCTCGACGGCGTGCCGGCCCGCAAGTTTGTTGCCTTGGGCGTCGATCAATACGATGTCATCGGCTTGGACTTCGCTCCACATGAGACCACGCGGATTCAGCAGGAAATGGTCCGGGTCGCCAGGCAATGCCACGCTGAAATGGTTGCAGACCCCCTCACCCAAACCGTGGGCCGCCGCCGCGCGTAGCGCCAGTGCCAGATCAGCTCGGAGCGCTGCCACGGGTTCAGCGTGAAAGAGTGCGTCGGCAAAATGGGGATCTTGGTTCATGTTTACCTTCAATCTAAGGTTCGGTTATTGGGCAAGAGGAAAAGACGGCCGGTAGCGGACGGCCGGTAGCGCCGGTATCGCACGCTCGGTATTGGGCGATCGGCATCGACTGCCACAGGCCATCACGGCGTGTCATAGCCAACCGGCGTTCCGGAACAGATCGGGCACGCGGTCCAACGTCGGTACGGTAGCGTCCGGAAGATAGTCCGGCAAGCGTTGACGACCTGTACCACGGTCGATCCAGACGCATCGGAATCCAATGTCGCGCGCGGCGGCATGGTCCAGATGCGGACTGGCGCAAATATGCACCACGTCGTCCGCCGTCACGCCCAGGCTGTTGTAAGCATGGGCGAAAATCTTGCCAGACGGTTTATAGGCGCCAGCTTGTTCCGCGGTGATGACGCGATCAATATGTCCGCCCAACTGGGCGACGTTGCCCGCAATGATCTGATCGTCTGTGTTCGAGATGATGCATAGCCGAAAGCCCGCCTGTTTCAGCACGGACAATGTGTCCACGACTTCGGGAAAAGGAGGCATGGCCGAGATACTGTCTATCAGCATGTTGGCGTCTTCCGGACGGTAGGTCAGCCCAAGCTCCTGCATGGTCAGGCGCAGCGCCTCGCGGGCGATATCCGCAAAGTTGCGATGAGGCGGCGTGCGTTCCAGGCGATGCTCGTGCTGGTCGTAGATATTCAGAAAATTCGCCGGAGTGGGCAAAGCGCGTTCTTGCGGATTGGAGGCGAGGATGCGGCTGACCGCGGCGTGCAGGCCCTCGTCCCACTGGATGAGGGTGCCGTAGCAGTCAAAGGTGAGCCACTGCGGGCGGGGAAGTTGGTTCAGCGGCATTGCGGTGTCCTTATCGAGATGAGTGGGCAGTTAGAGGCTTGAATAAGCAGCTTAGAACTCACGCCGCAAAGTCGTAAAATTAATAATCAGACTCCACTTAGTTGATCTTCAACTATCAAACTCCATGCTCGATCTGGAACTCTTACGTACGTTGGTATGCGTTGCCGATGAAGGCAGCTTTACGCGCGCGGCAAGCCGCGTGCATCGTACCCAGTCGACGGTCAGCCAGCAGGTGCGCAAGCTTGAGCAGACCATGGGCAAGACGCTATTGCTGCGGGACCGCGCGGGCGGCAACGTGGTCGCGACCGAGGACGGCGAACTGATGTTGGCTTACGCTCGTCGCCTGCTGGCAATGGCCGACGAGGCAGAACTGGCGTTGACGGCGCCACGCGCGTTGCGCGTGCTGCGCCTGGGTATCCCAGAGGATTTCGACGTGGTCCGGCTGACGGCTCTGTTGGTGGGGTTTGCGGCCAGCCATCCCGAGGTACGCCTGGAAACGGCCAGCGGCATGAGCGCCGACTTGCGCGGGCGCTTGGGGGCAGGGGATCTGGACGTGGCCTTGATCAAGCGCGAGCCGGGCGATGGCCCTTGTCTGGCCGCCTGGCCGGAGCGCTTGGTCTGGGTGGGCAACAAAGAGCATCTGAGGGGCGTTGCCACGGTGCCGCTGGTGATGTTTCCGCAGGGCTGCATTTATCGCAAGCGCATGATCTATGCCTTGGAAACTGCGGGCCGATCCTGGCATGCCGCCTACCACAGCCATAGCCTGGCCGGGGTGCAGGCGGCTGTGGCGGCGGGGCTGGGCGTGAGCCTGCTGCCCGCATTTGCCCAATTGGCGTCGCACGATGTGTTGGGCGCCGAGGATGGGTTCGCTGCGGTTCCCCCGACCGAACTGGCGATCGTCAGCAACCAGAGCACGCCTGGTGATATTGAGCGGCAATTGGTGGCGGCGGTAAGCCAGGCCGTGGAGGCCGATACGCAGACTTCGTTCGCTGCCTGATCCTTGCGGGCGTTCAGTTCAGATCGCCGTCCACGTAGTACCACTGCCCACTTTCACGCACGAAGCGGCTGACTTCGTGCAGGCGATGCGCACGTCCGGCTTGGCGACTGCGTGCGACAAATTCCACGGTAGCGTGGTCGGCGTCCTGGTCGCGCGCTTGTTTGATGGATAGCCCTAGCCATTTCAGGTCAGGCGGATTGGGTTCCAGCGTGGCGGGCCGGGTGGTGGGATGCCAGCTGGCCAAAAGATAGGGTAGCTTGTCGAGCACGAAAGCGCTGTAGCGCGATCGCATGAGCGCTTCGGCGGTGGGCGCCTGCATGGCCAGCGGGCCGTCGTGCCAACGGCCGCAGCAACGGGAATAGATTACGCCTCCGCAGGGGCAGGGCGCGGTTTCGGGAGAGGGTGCGGATTTCTTTGTCACGGCGTGCCAGAAGACGGGAATCAGGCCCGCAGGTCGTTGTATTCGGGGTGGCGGCGCATGTAGACCTCGGCATACGAGCACGCCGGGCGCACTTTCCAGCCTTTGGCCTGCGCGGTTTCCAGTGCGACTTTGGTCAATTCCGCGGCGATGCCGCGTCCACCGACCGGGCTTGGGACGCCTGTGTGAACAATAACCATGGCGTCGCCTTGCAACTGGTAGTCCAGCACACACAGCACGCCATCGACCGTGGCGGTGAAACGGGATTGGCCGGGTTCATGGGTGACTTCGGTCATTCAATAAACTCCTTGAAAGAAGGCGCTTGGGCTTATCGGCGCAGGGCCTTGATCAGCGCGGTGAGCTGGGCGTCGCGCGTTTCCACGAGATCGGCAATGCTGCGGTGCCCGGCCTCGGCGTTGACGCCGTCGATCAGTTTGCGCTGCAGCGCTGGCGTGACCTCGGGTGCGCCCAGGTCGTCCCACCAGGTTTGCACGGGGCCCAGAAGATGGTGCATGAAATGCGCAAGGCCGCCCGCGCCACCGCCCAGATTAAAGGTCATATGCGGACCAAACAATGCCCAGCGCAGGCCCGGGCCCTGCGAGACGGCCGCATCGATATCCGCGACGCTGGCCACGTTTTCCGCGGCAAGGTGGATGGCTTCACGCCAGATGGCGGCTTGCAGCCGGTTGGCGATATGCCCCGGCACTTCCTTGTTCAGGCGAATGGGATGCTTGCCCATGGCCTTGTAGAACGCAATGCTTCGGTCGATGACGTCAGCCGAGGTTTTGTCGCCGCCCACCACTTCCACCAGCGGAATCAGATGCGGCGGGTTGAAGGGGTGGCCGATGACAAAGCGCTCGGGATGCTGGCAACGGGATTGCAGCCTGCTCATGATGAGGCCCGACGAACTGGATGCCACGATGACATGGGAAGGCAGCATCGCATCCATGCGCGCGAAGAGGTCGATCTTGAAGTCTTCGCGTTCGGGCGCGTTTTCCTGCACAAAGTCCACGTTGGCCAGCGCCTGGGCCAGATCCGGCTCGAATCGCAAAGCCTGGGGCGAGGCACCTTCGGTGACGTGTCCCAATTCAAGCAGCACCGGCCACGCGGCTTGTACTCGGGCCCGTGTTTGCGCTTCGGCATCGGCGGCGGGGTCGCTGACCACCACTTCCATGCCGCGCGCCAGGAACAGCGCCGCCCAACTGGCGCCGATCGTGCCCGCGCCAACGATGGCGATACGGCGGATGGACGGTTGCGGCGCGGCGGTGTGGGACATGCGGCTCTCCTGGGTCTAGGGTTCGGCCACATTGTGAAGCAAACGCCGGGCGCCTGCATACCACCGGTCACATATTGTGCGTGCTGCGCAGGTGCCGCCAGACCAACACAACCGCGCCCACGTAGCTGGCCGCGATCATGCAATAAGCCAGGGACAGGCTTGCATTCCAATCGGGCAAGGCATGCAGGATGGTGCCCATTACGGCCACGCCCACCAAGGCGCCGGACTGGCGGTTGGCGTTCAACGCCGCCGCCGCGCTATTGGCATGGTGCTTGCCTGAAACCTGCATGACGACGCTGGTCATCGCGGGCACGGCGATTCCCACGCCCAGGTTGGCCAGCGCCACCACAACCGCAAACGGCCAATACGCCATGTGGGGCGAGAACACGACGATGCCGGCGGCGCTCATGGCCGCCGCCAGCGACAAGCCGCCCAACAGCGAGGCCGACACGGTCCAGCGGGCGGAAACGCGCGCCGAAATCATATTGCCGATCGAGAACACCGCCAGCATCGGCACCAACTGGATGCCGGTTTGAAGTGCGTCGGTTCCCCGGGCGTGTTGCAGGAACAGGCTAAGCAGAAACAGTTGGCCGTAGGCGGCCAGATTGATCAGAAACCCCACGCCATTGGCGGCGGCGAAATGCGCAGTGGTGAACAGGGCTCGCGGCAGGATGGGCTCGACGTGGCGGCGTTCGCGCCGCACCAGCAGTACAAGCGCCACGGCGCACAGCGCGGCGACGCCGGCAATGCGGGCGGATGTCCAGCCATAAGCGTTGCCCTGGATCAGCACGAAGCAAAGTGAGGACAGCGCAATCACGCCCAGCAGGTGGCTCAAGGGGTTCAGCGCGCGGGGCCGGCGTGGCGCGCTCTGGATGCGCCGGCGGGCAAGCCACAGGCCCACCAGGCCAAGCGGGATGTTGATGAGGAAAATGCCGCGCCAGCCGAATTGGTGGATCAGGACGCCGCCCATCAAGGGGCCGGCCGCACCCGCCACCGCCACGATGGCGGACCAGGCGGCAAGCATGCGGGTGCGCACCTGTTCGTCTTCATAGGCGTGTGTGAGCAAGCTCAGTGAACTTGGCATGAACAAGGCGGCGCCCAGGCCCTGCAGCATGCGCGCGGCGATCAGCGTGTTGGCGTTTGGCGCCAGGCCGCATAGCAAGGAGGCCAGGGTGAACACGGCCAGCCCGGCCAGATAGATGGTTTTGGCGCCGTATCGGTCGGCCAGCGCGCCGGCCACCAGCAGCAAGGCGGCAAAGGTCAGCGTATAGCCGTCCACAATCCAGACCAGGTCAGTCAGCGGGACGACGAACTGCAAGGCGATGCTGGGCAGCGCAACATTGACCACCGTAACGTCCAGCATCGCCATGACAAAGCCGATGGCCAGGGTGACAAGCGGCAGCCAGCCCGTCAGGGGCTTGCCGTCAACGGTGGGGCGCGGGACTTGCGGGCTGGCGGCGGTGGGGCAGGGGGCTTGCGGGCAGGCGGTGGTCATGAGGGGTGACGATTGCGGCATATTGAGGAAGGCAGCTTAGGGCTTTTCGCTGGTGCAAAAAAGCCGAATAATTGCTTTGTTGTGATGCGAAAATGCATCACGATATTCGGCATGGACCACAGGGGCGGGTGCGATGGATTGGGACAACGCCAGAATATTCCTGGCTATTTATCGGGTTGGTACGCTGCGCGGGGCGGCGGCCTTGTTGCAGATTGACCAGGCAACGGCGGGACGGCGTCTGGCCGCGCTGGAAGCCTCGTTGGACGCGCGGTTGTTCCTGCGCACGCCGACCGGGTATGTGCCCACGGCGGCGGGCGAACTGGCTTTTGCGGCCGCGCAACGCATGGAGCAGGCGGCCGACCAGTTGCAGCGGCAGATGCAGGGGCTGGATCACCGCTTGTCCGGGGTGGTGCGCGTGGCCGCATCCGAAACGGTGGCCAGCTACTTCGTCATGGAGGCCGTGCGCCGGTTGCATGCCCAGCATCCCGACATAAGAGTGGCGCTGTCGGCATCCATCCAGATCAGCAACCTGACACGCCGCGAGGCGGACTTGGCCATCCGCAACATCAAGCCGGACAATCCCGACCTGATCCAGCGCCATCTGGCCCGCAAGGAAGTGGGGCTATATGCGTCGCGCGCCTACCTTGCCGCGCATGGCGAACCCCGGCCGGGCACGGCGTTCGCCGGCCATACGCTGGTGACCTACCAGCAGGCGGTGCTGCCGGGATGGTCCGATACGTTTTGCGGTGAACCCACGGGCAACGGCCGTATCGCCATCGAACTGAATTCGGGGCTGATGATCATCGCGGCGGTGGCGGCGGGGCTGGGTATCGGTGAATTGCCCACGCACATGGCGCCGGATTATCCCGACCTGGTGCGCATCTGGCCCAACCGCAGCGAGCCTTACGATTTGTGGCTGGTGATGCATGGCGACCTGAACCGCACCGCGCGCGTGCGAGCCGTGGCGGACGCGATTGTCGAGGTGTTCGAAGAGGACAAATAGCGGCACGCCAGTGGTAAGCGGTGGCTTGTGGACGGGCGCGACTGGCGCTAAGGTTTGCTTGGCCCGAAATAACCACGATCTCAGGAGTGACGCGTGTCCGAACTTTGGCGTTTGTCCGCGGTTGAGCTTGCCTCCCGCATCCGTAACCGTGACGTGTCCGCCGTCGAGGCCGCGCAAAGTGCACTGGACCGGCTCAATGCCGTGAACCCCGCGCTGAACGCCGTCGTGGACCACCGTCCTGACGAGGTCATGGCGCGGGCTTCCGACGTGGATGCGCAGCTTGCGCGCGGCGAAGATCCCGGCGTGCTGGCGGGGGTACCCGTTACCGTCAAGGTCAACGTCGATCAGGCGGGCCATGCCACCACCAATGGCGTGAATCTGCAAAAAGACCTGATCGCCGCCACGAACAGCCCTGTCGTCGACAACCTCTTGCGGGCTGGCGCCGTCATCCTGGGGCGCACCAACACCCCGGCGTTTTCCCTGCGCTGGTTCACCGGCAATGCGCTGCATGGCGATACCCACAACCCGCGCAATGCGGCACTGACGCCGGGAGGCTCGTCGGGCGGCGCGGCGTCGGCGGTGGCGGCGGGCATCGGCCACCTGGCTCATGGCACCGACATTGCCGGGTCCATCCGCTACCCGGCCTACGCCTGCGGCGTGCACGGCTTGCGTCCGTCTCTTGGCCGCGTGGCGGCTTACAACGCGGCGCTGCCCGAACGCTCCATCGGCGGACAACTGACGGCGGTGTCCGGACCCTTGGGCCGCACCATTGCCGACGTGCGCCTGGGGCTTGCCGTGCTGGCCGCCCCCGACCCGCGCGACCCGTGGTGGGTGCCGGCTCCGCTGGTGGGGCCGGACGTGCCGCGCCGGGCCGCGCTGTGCCTGAACCCTGATGGCATGGACACCGAACCCGCGGTCGTCAAGGCATTACAGGAGGCCGCGCGTCGCCTGACCGAAGCCGGCTGGACGGTGGATACGCTGGAGGCGGTGCCTCCCATGCAGGAAGCGGCCGACCTTCAGGTGCGGATGTGGATGGCTGACGGCTATGACGCCATGGTGGCAGCCGCGGAAAAAGAGGGCGACCAAGGGGCGTTGGTCGCGTTGCGCGGCCAGCGCGACAAGGCGGCTGACGCCAATCTGAATAATTTTTCCGCCGTGTTGACGCGCCGGGCAACGTTGACCCGCATGTGGGAAGTGTTCCTGGCCGACTACCCCATCCTGCTGTTGCCGGTATCGGCTGAACTGCCGTTTCCGGACAAGCTTGATTTACAAGGAGACGCCGCGTACGCCCGCGTGTGGCGCGCTCAAATGACGCAGATCGGCGTGCCCTTCATGGGCTTGCCTGGCTTGTCGGTGGCAATGGGTCAAGCCATGAGCAGCGTGGGTCCAAGCCCGGTCGGCGTGCAGATCGTGGCGGGCCGCTATCGCGAAGACTTGTGCCTGGCCGCTGGCGAAATCATCGAAGCGGGCGGCGACCCCGTCACCATCGCCGACCCCGTTTCACGCTGAGTCACCAGGGGCCTGCCCTGTGCGGATGGGGCGGCGCGGCAAGGCTTGCTGGCGCCGCGCGCCTATCCGCTACCTGCCAAAGCGCACGCGCAAGACGCCCAGATCGCCGTAGACCAGTTCGATGTCCTGATGCGCGGGCACGTCCAGGAATCCGGCGTAAGAACCGGTGATGACGTGCTGGCCGGCGGACAGGCCCAGGCCTTGTTCACGCAGGAAGTTGGCCAGCCAGTACAGCCCGGCCTTGGGATGGTCGTTGGGATGGAGGCCGGGGTGTTGCTCGACCTCGCGGCCGTTGATCGACAAGGTCAGTGTCATGCTGGCCGGGGCGGCATCCGGCGAGGCTAGGCGGGGGCCCAGCACCAGGCCGTCATTGAACATATGGTCGGCAAGCAATTCAGGCAGGCTGGCGTGTTCCGGCGCCGCGTAGCGGCAGCCCAGCACTTCAAGCGCCAAGCGGGCGCTGCCCACGGCGGCATCTATCTCGGCGTCGGTGTAAGGGGTGTCGCGGGCGGGCAGGTCGTGGGCAAGCTCAAACGCAATTTCGGGTTCTACCCGCACAACGTCCGTGCGCGTGGCAATCGGGCCCGCGTCGGTGTAGGCAGTGCCGGATGCATAAATGGGCGCCACCACGGTTTTTTCTGGCGACGGCAGCGCGCTCTTCCAGGCCGCAATGCGATCCTGCCGCGTGGCTTGCAGCCAGTGCGCGGTGCGCTGCTGAACGGCAAAGGCCTGTGCCAGCGATTGTGGCCGGCAGTCGGCGGGCAAGCGTGGGCCCGCCACACCGGCGTCGCGCGCCGCGATCAGGATGCGGGCGGCTTGCTCGCTGCCGGGATAGTCTTCAATGCGGATCTGCATGGGATCAGCTTCCCAGGAACAGCATGATCCACAGGACGATCATTGCAATCAGCCCGAGCCAGCACGAACCCCAGAAACCGACAATGGGCCACTTCAGCGACAGCGGCGTTTTTTTGGGATCGACGTGGCCCAGCAAGTCGTTGGCGTTGCCGATCAGCCAGAAGCGCGTGCCGGGAAACATCAGCCGAAAAAAATAGTCCAGCATGATGGCGGCCTGGATCGACAGCGGGTACTGCTTCCATGGGCGATGCTGCAAGTACGGATGCTTCAGCGTGGCGTTGATTTCTTTGCACTTGAAGAAGAACAAGACGATGCCGCTGAGCGTGCAAGTGATGAAGCAAAGCACGAATAGGCTGAAGGCCATGGCCATGACAGGTGAATGCATGGGGGATCTCAAGATTGCGCGGCGCACCGCGTTGGGATGATAAGAAGGCAGAGCAGAAAATGCAGGCCGTATTGTAGAAGGCTTGGCGCCGCCGCGTGTTCAGGGCTGCGTCAGCCCTGGCGTGCGCGGCGGGGAGCGCGCCCCGTGGGGCTTAGCCGCGCACCTGACCTTCGCCGTTCAGTACCCACTTTAGCGTGGTCAAGCCTTCCAGGCCCACGGGGCCACGCGCGTGCAGGCGGTTGGTGGAGATACCGATTTCTGCGCCCAGCCCATATTCGAAGCCGTCCGCGAAGCAGGTCGGCAGGTTGACATAGACCGAACTGGAATCCACTTCCCGCTGGAAGCGTTGCGCGGCCGACAAGTCTTCGGTGACGATGGCGTCGGTGTGGCCCGAGCCCCAGCGTGCGATGTGCTCGATGGCGTCGTCCAGCGTGTCCACGATGCGTACCGCCAGGATGGGGCCCAGGTATTCGGTGCCCCAGTCGGCTTCGGTGGCCGGCGTAATGTGGGGCAGCAAGGCCAGCGTGCGCGGGCAGCCGCGCAGCTCCACGCCGTGTTCGATCAAGGCCGCCGCAAGCGTCGGCAAAATGGAAACGGCCGCAACCGCGTCGACCAACAGCGTTTCCATGGCGCCGCAGATGCCATAGCGGTAGGTTTTGGCGTTGAACGCGATGGTGTGCGCCTTGTCCGGGTCGGCTGCCGCGTCGATGTAGACGTGGCAGTTGCCGTCCAGATGCTTGATCAGGGGCACGCGGGCTTCTTGCGACAGGCGCGCGATCAGGCCCTTGCCGCCGCGCGGCACGATCACGTCGATATGCTCGGTCATGGTGATCAGCTTGCCAACGGCAGCGCGGTCGGCGGTGGTCACGACCTGCACGGCTTGCGGCGGCAAGCCGGCAGCTGCCAGGCCGGTCTGGACCACGCGGCCCAAGGCAATGTTCGAGTGCAGCGCTTCGCTGCCGCCGCGCAGGATGGCGGCATTGCCCGATTTCAGGCACAGCGCCGCCGCGTCGATCGTGACGTTGGGCCGCGATTCGTAAATGATGCCGATGACGCCCAGCGGCACGCGCATCTGGGCCACGCGCATGCCGTTGGGGCGCACGGTGGTGGCGGTGATGCTGCCGATGGGGTCGGGCAGGGCGGCGATCTGGCGCAAGCCTTCGGCCATGTGGGCAAGCGTTTTGTCCGACAGCGTCAGGCGGTCGAGCAGGGCCGGTTCCAGGCCGTTGGCGCGGGCGGCGGACACGTCTTTTTCGTTGGCGGCTTTCAGCTCGTCGTGGCTGGCGGCCAGGGCGTCAGCCATTGCCAGCAGCGCCTTGTTCTTCGCGGCGCTATTGGCGCGCATCATGGCGCGCGAGGCGCGCCGGGCGTTTTCGCCCAAGGTAAGCATGGCGTGTTCGATGGAGGACGAGGACATGGCGGCGTCAATCATGGAGTGTTTGGGGGCAGCTTCGGGCGGCGGTGTGGCGGCCACCTGAAAGCCAGGGGTCCAGGGGATTCAGTGTATCTCCGGCCGCGAGGCCGGACATCGGGAGCAAAGCAAGAAGGGCAAAGCCAGAGGCGGAAGGCGAAAGGGACAGCAAGGCGAAGGTTGGCGGCGCTGCCGCCTTCACGGTCGTCCGCCGGCGGCCGCGACACGCAGGGCCAGGCGGGTCATTTCTTCCCAGGGGTCCGATAGCCGGCCGGCAACCGACAGGCCCTTGATCAGGCGGTCGACATCATGGGCGTGTTGAACCGCGGCAGGCCAGACACCGGGCTGCACCCGGTTCAGCGCCTGCAGCGCCAGGCGTTCATGCGCGCCGAAGATGCGCAGCCTGCGCATCAGGCCATTGACGTCCTGGCCCAGCGCGCGCGCTTCGGCCACGCGGGCCAGCAGGCGGATTTCTTCGCCCACTGCCCACAACACCAGCGGCAGGGCTTCGCCTTCGGCGCGCAGGCCATCGATCATGCGGATGGTGCGCGCAATGTCGCCGGCCAGCATGGCGTCACGCAGGCCGAAAACGTCGTAGCGCGCCACGTTCAGCACCGCGCGTTCCACGTCTTCCGCCGCCAATTGGCCTTCCGGGTACAGCAGGCCCAGCTTCTGGATTTCCTGGTGGGCGGCCAGCAGGTTGCCTTCGACCTTGTCGGCCATCCATTGCAGGGTGGCGCCGTCTGCACGCTGGTTCTGGCGGGCCAGCCGCATGCCGACCCAGGCAGGCAGCCTGCCGCGTTCGATATTGGCGATGTCCACCATCATGCCGGCACGGGCAAGCGCCTGCACCCAGCGGCTTTCTCGGGTGGCTTTGTCCAACCGGGGCAGCGCAATCAGGATCAGCGTGTCGGCATCGGCCTGCTTTTCTGCTTGCTCGGCCAGCTTGGTCAAGGTGTCGGCGCCTGACTTGCCAGGCTTGCCGGTGGGAATCTTGATTTCAAGGATGCGGCGGTCGCCGAACAACGACACGCTCTGGGTGGCGGCTAGAACGCTGCTCCAGTCGCTGCGGGCATCCATCACCATGGAAAGCCGTTCGGTATAGCCCGCGTTGCGCGCCGACGCGCGCAAGGTGTCGACCGCTTCCGTCACCAGCAACGGCTCGTCGCCCGACACCGTATACAGCGGGGCCAGCCGGTTGCCGGGCCGCTGCAGATGTTCGGCAAGCCGGTCCGCGTCCAGAGACTGTGCCATGGCCTAGCGCAGGATCGCCGGGTCCGTGGTGGACGGCGTTTGCCAAGGCGTGGGCGTTCTTCTTTGCTGCGGAGCGTTCGGGTCGAACAGCGGGATCTCGCCGTTTTCGCCGCGCTCAGCCGCCTCTTCGTAGGCGCGATGCACGTCGGGGGCGGTCAAGCGGCGCAGCAGGCGCGACACCAGGTCGCGCTGCATAGCTTTGTACAAGGTTTCGATCTGGCCTTGCTTGGCCTGCACGACCTGGTCGTCATACGGCATTTCGCGGTAGATGGACAAGGTGGTGTCCGAGATCAGCGCGCGGCCCTGGTTATCGATCAGGCGGAACGTGTAGTTGATGCCCAGTTCGTATTCCTCGACCCGGCCTTGTGCGTTCAAGGACACTTCACGCAGCGTGCGGGTATCGCTCACCTGTTGCAGGATGGCCTGAGCTTCCTGGGGCGTATCCACCAGCTTGGTGTTCGGCGACGCCGCGCGCAGCGCGCGGCGCACGTCGGCGCCGAACTGGGTGTTGTCCGGCATGCCGATGTACATCGTGTCGAACGGCATCGGGGTGACGCCGCGTAGCGCGAAGCCGCAAGCGGAGAGCAGCATGAACAGCGCCAGGCAGGCGCCGCGCAGCAGCCAGGATTGGCGGGGGGAGTGCGAGAGTTGCCCGGCGGTGTACATGCTTGACCTCATCAGCCTACGACGTTGACCAGTTTGCCCGGCACCACGATGACGCGCTTGGGCGGACGGCCTTCCAGGAAGCGGGAAACCTCTTCCTGGCTGGCTGCGAGTTTTTCGATGTCTTCCTTGGCGGCGCCGGCGGCCACGCGGATGGAGCCGCGCAGCTTGCCGTTGACCTGGAGCATCAGCTCGATTTCGTCCGCGATCAGGGCGGCTTCGTCCACATGCGGCCACGGTGCGTCCAGCAGGTCGCCCAGCTCTTTTGCGTAGCCCAGGTCTTGCCACAGATGCCAGGTGATGTGCGGCACCACCGGGTACAGCACGCGCAGCAGCACGCCCAGCGTTTCGGCATAAGCGGCATCGGCGGCGGCATCTTCGGGCAGCTTGGCGTCGTCGATGGCGTTCAGCATCTTCATGCAGGCGGACACGACGGTGTTGTACTGGATGCGCTGGTAGTCGTAGTCGGCCTGCTTGAGCAGCGTGTAGACCTCGCGGCGCAGATCCTTGACGGCGGCGGTGGCTTGCGACCAGTCGGCGCCATTGGCCAGGCCACGGGCCACGGCGTCGCGGCGCGCGTAGCTGATGGACCACAGGCGGCGCAGGAAGCGGTTGGAGCCTTCCACGCCGGAATCCGACCATTCAAGGGTCTGCTCGGGCGGGCTGGCGAACATGACGAACAGGCGAGCCGTGTCGGCGCCCAGCGTGTCGATCAGCGATTGCGGGTCGACGCCGTTGTTCTTGGACTTGGACATCGTGCCCACGCCGCCATACGTAATGGCCGAACCGTCCGACTTCAGCTTGGCGCCGGTGATGGCGCCACGCTCGTCGTAGACGTTTTCAACATCTTCAGGCCAGAAATATTCAATACCGCCCTGGGCCGTCTTGCGCGAATAGATGTGGTTCAGCACCATGCCCTGGCACAGCAGCTTGGTGAAGGGCTCGTCAAAATTGAGCAGGCCCATGTCGCGCATGACCTTGGTCCAGAAGCGCGCGTACAGCAGGTGCAGCACGGCGTGCTCGATGCCGCCGATGTACTGGTCCATCGGCATCCAGTAATCATTGCGCGCGTCGACCATGGCGTTGTCGTTGCCCGGCGAGGTGTAGCGCATGAAGTACCAGGACGAATCCACGAAGGTATCCATCGTGTCCGTTTCACGGCGCGCGGGCTTGCCGCAGTTGGGGCAGGCGCAGGACAGGAAGGCTTCGTTCTTGGCCAGCGGGTTGCCGCTGCCGTCGGGGATCAGGTCGTCGGGCAGGACAACGGGCAGGTCTTTTTCGGGAACCGGCACCGGGCCGCAGTCGGCGCAGTGGATGATCGGGATCGGGGTGCCCCAGTAGCGCTGGCGCGAGATGCCCCAGTCGCGCAGGCGCCAGGTGGTCTGCTTTTCGCCCAGGCCTTGCGCGCCCAGGTCGGTGGCGATGGCGTCCACGGCTTCTTTGTGCGACAGGCCGTCGTATTTGCCGGAGTTGATGGTGCGGCCCGACTGCTTGTCGCCATACCATTCCTGCCAGGCGGCGGTGGAGTATTCCTTGCCGGCCACGTCCACGACCTGCGCGATGGGCAGGTCGTATTTCTTGGCGAAGGCGAAATCGCGTTCGTCGTGCGCGGGCACGCCCATGACGGCGCCGTCGCCGTAGGTCATCAGCACGTAGTTGCCCACCCAGACCTCGACGTCCGCGCCCGTGATCGGGTGCGTGACGGTCAGGCCCGTGCGCATGCCTTCCTTTTCGCGCGTGGCCATCTCGGCCTCGGTCGTGCCGCCCAGCTTGCACTGTTCGATGAAGGCGGCCAGCTCGGGGTTGTTGCGCGCGGCGTGCGTGGCCAACGGGTGTTCCGGCGCCACGGCGCAGAAGGTCACGCCCATGATCGTGTCGGCGCGGGTGGTGAAGACATACAGCTTGCCGTCCTGGATCAGTTGGCCGTCCTGGCCGGCGATCTTGTGCGGGAAGGCGAAACGCAGGCCCTCGGACTTGCCGATCCAGTTTTCCTGCATCAGGCGCACGCGCTCGGGCCAGCCGGGCAGATCGTTCTGGACGGCGCCCAGCAGCTCGTCGGCGTAGTCGGTGATGCGCAGGTAGTAGCCAGGAATCTCGCGCTTTTCAACCAGCGCGCCCGACCGCCAGCCACGGCCGTCGATGACCTGTTCGTTGGCCAGCACGGTCTGGTCGACCGGGTCCCAGTTCACAACCTGGGTCTTGCGGTAGGCCACGCCTTTTTCCAGCATTTTCAGGAACAGCCACTGGTTCCACTTGTAGTACTGGGGATCGCAGGCGCACATTTCGCGCGTCCAGTCGATTGCCAGACCCATCGCCTTCATCTGCTTCTTCATGTAGGCGATGTTGTCGTAGGTCCATTTGGCCGGCGGCACCTTGGACTTGATGGCGGCGTTTTCCGCCGGCATGCCGAAGGCGTCCCAGCCCATGGGCATCAGGACGTTATAGCCACGCATGCGCAACTGGCGCGCCATCATGTCGTTGATGGTGTAGTTGCGCACGTGGCCCATGTGCAGCTTGCCGCTGGGGTAAGGCAGCATCGAGCAGGCGTAGAACTTCGGCTTTTCGGAGCCGTCGGCGTTCTTCGCGTGTTCATGGACCAGATAGGCGTCGCGGGCCTGCCAGTCTTGTTGGGCGGCCGCTTCGACGGTAGTGGGGAGGTAACGTTCCTGCATGGGCTCGGGCACGGTGGCAAAAAAGGGTGAGCCGCCCCGCCGCGTGGACGCGGGGGCGGCCTGACGCGGTGGCGGTCAAAACCCCTGATTATAGGAGGTGCTAGACGCGGCGCGGGGGCGGGGCTGTTTCGGGGATGCGCGCACTGGGCGCCAAGGCGCCATAGGCCAATGTAACCACGCCCAGAACAGCGCCCGCGATGACCACGCCGGGCCAGCCGAAATGGGCGTAAAGCCAGGACGATACCAGTGAACCGGAGGCGCCGCCGAGGAAGTAGCTGGTCATGTAGCCGGCGGTCAGGCGGCTGCGGGCTTCGGGGCGCAGGCGATACAGCGAACTGCTATTGGTGACATGGACACCCTGGATCGCCAGGTCCTGCACCACGATGCCCGCCAGCAGCGCCAGCATCGACATCTGGCCAAACGCCAACAGCCCCCAGGAACCCAGCAACAACAGCAGCCCGACTCGGGTAGCCAGGTTGCCCAGGCCCTGGTCGGCCAGCCGGCCAAACCGGTTGGCGGCATAGGCGCCCGCCGCTCCCGCCAACCCGAACAGGCCGATGGTGGTATTGCTGAACGCATAAGGGGGGCTGGCGAGCAGGAAGGTCAGCGGCGTCCACAGCATGCTGAACGCGGCGAACAACAGAAAGCCCAGCAGCGATCGGGCGCGAAACAGCGGCTCTTCGACGAACATGCGCAGGATCGAACCCAGCAGGCGGGGGTAGCTCATCGACGTCGGACTCTGATAGCGGGGCAGCACGCGCCAAAGAACGGCGGACATGATCAGCATCAGGATGGCGGCCACCCAGTACACCGTGCGCCAACTGCCCAGGTCGGCCAACGCGCCGGCAACGGTGCGGGCCAGCAAAATACCCAGCAACAGGCCGCTCATGACGGTGCCCACGGCCTTGCCTCGCTCATGCGGCGCGGCCAGGGTCGCCGCGAACGGCACCAGAATCTGGGCGACGACGGACAGCAGGCCCGTCAGCGCGGTGCCCACCAGCAGCACGATGATGTTGTTGGCAAAGGACGAAATCAGCAGCCCGCCTGCGGACAATAGCGTCATCAGCACAATCAGGCCGCGGCGTTCGAACAGGTCGCCCAATGGCACCAGCAGCATCAACCCCAGCGCATAGCTGAGTTGAGCGGTGGTGACGATGGCGCCGGCCGCCGCGTTTGACAGCCCGAATTGCTGGCCGATCGTGTGCAACAGAGGCTGCGCGTAGTAGTTGCTGGCGACGGCCAGGCCGGTAGCCACGGACATCAACAGGATGATGGGCGCGGTCAGCACCGGCATCGGGGTGGGGGCGGAAGCGGAAGTCATAAGAGGTAAGGCGAGTCGGGCGGGTAAGAGTCTGGCGGGTAAGGCAGGCGGCGAAATCGAATCGGCCGGATGGGTACTGCGTGTCAGGCGCCGATGCCTCCCGGAGTTTCCTGATCATGTTTGAGCAGCAGTTTTTTC
Source organism: Achromobacter sp. JD-1 (assembly GCF_038594925.1). Classification (NCBI taxonomy): domain Bacteria; kingdom Pseudomonadati; phylum Pseudomonadota; class Betaproteobacteria; order Burkholderiales; family Alcaligenaceae; genus Achromobacter; species Achromobacter sp. JD-1. Next base: position 17,211 of record NZ_JBCGCS010000022.1, read on the forward strand.
AACAGCCCGGCCAGTTGCTTGCGTTCCGTGGGGGATAGTGGGTCGAGCAGTTCGCCCAGGTCCTTCAAATAGTCCTTCAGCACCAGCTTGATCACGCGCAGGCCTTCCGCGGTGAGCGACACGATGATGCCGCGGCGGTCGTCCGGGTTGGGGTTGCGCACCAGCAGGCCGGCTTGCTCCAGGCGGTCCAGCCGGTTGGTCATGGCGCCCGAGGTAAGCAGCAGCGCGTCAACCAGCTTCTGCGGATTCATGGCGTGCGGCGCGCCGGTGCGGTAAAGCGTGGCCAGCACATCGAATTCGCCCTGGTGCAGGTTGTGGCGGCGAAAGCTGCGATTCACGTTGCGGGTGGCAAAGGCGTTCAAGCGAAATACGCGGGTGATGACCGCCATGGAGGCAAAGTCCTGCGTGGGACATTCCGTGCTCCATTGCGAGATCACCAGATCGACAAGGTCAGTCGTAGGCATGGCGTAATACTTTGATATGAAGTTTCTTAACGTTAAGATAAATTCTAACCGCCGATTCGGAGTCACGCAAAATGGTCGGCAAAAAAAGAAAGGCCCGCCTCTTTCGAGGCGGGCCTTTCCGGCTTGACCGGATGGTCGCGCGAATTACTGCGCGGCGTCCTTCAGCTTCTTGAGCGGGCGAACCTTCACCTTGACCGAAGCCGGCTTGGCGGGGAACCAGCGCTCAACGCCAGTGAACGGGTCCTTGCCGAAGCGCTTGGCCTTGGCGGGAACCTTCTGCACGGCAACCTTGAACAGGCCGGGCAGCGTGAATTCGCCGACGCCCTTCTTGTCCACGGAACCCAGCACCGAGGTTTCCAGGCTGGCCAGAACGGCCTTGACGGCCTTGGCTTCAACGCCGGATTGCTCAACGATGTAAGCGACCAGTTGGGTCTTGTTCAGGGCAGCCTTGATGGCCTTGGGTGCAGCAGCGACCTTCTTGGCGGCGACGACCTTCTTTGCTGCGGGCTTCACAGCAGTCTTGGCGGCGGTTGCCTTCTTTGCGGGCGCCTTGACGGCGGGCTTGGTGACTTTCTTGGCAGGAGCTTTTGCTTTCGTGGCCATGGTCAAAATCCGTAGTTGAGGACATGAGGCAGCGCGCGCCGGGTATCGGCATTGAACGCCACGCGCCCGATGATAGCGGAAGACGCGTCGTTTAAGCGGCTTTTCGCCGGGATTTAAGCCCCTGTTTGTTGTTTTGACGCAGAAAAGTGCTTGCTGCAAGGGTTCCGCCGGAAATGCCGTGTCGGAAAGCCCTGTATTTGCAGCGCGGCGCGACGCTGAACCAATGCCGCCCGCCGTGTTCCAATTGCGTGCGAAAAACCAGAATGCAGGAATGCAACGTACCCCTATGCTGATGAAGAAACTGGCGGCGAGCTTGCTCGTCGCAACCGCATGCCTGTCCAGCGCGATGGCGCAATCGATGCCCGAACCGGTGTTGTCGGCCAAGGCCTGGCTGTTGCTGGATGAGACCAGCGGACAGGTGATCGCGTCGCACGCGGCCGCCACCCGGATTGAACCGGCATCGCTGACCAAGATCATGACGGCCTACGTGGTGTTCGAGGCATTGAACAAGAAGGAATTGACGCCGGACCAAACGGTGCTTATTTCGACGCGGGCCTGGAAAGTGCCCGCGGGCAGCTCGAAGATGTTCCTGGAGCCTGGCTCGAAAGTGACGGTGGATGACTTGCTGCGCGGCTTGATGATCCAGTCCGGCAACGACGCGGCCATTGCCTTGGCGGAAGCCGTTTCTGGCAGCGTGGAAGCCTTCGTCGCGCGCATGAACGACACGGCGGCAAGGCTGGGCCTGCACGCCACGCACTTTGCCAGCCCGCATGGCTTGCCCGACCCGGGCACCTATTCCACGGCCAGCGACCTGTCCATTCTGGCCACGCGCTTCATCCGCGATTTCCCGCAGTTGTACAAGACCTACGATTCGGCCAAGCAGTTCACGTTCAACAAGATCACGCAGCCCAACCGCAACCGTCTGCTGTGGCTGGACCCCAGCGTGGACGGGTTGAAGACGGGGCATACCGAGTCCGCCGGCTATTGCATCATTGCCAGCGCGCGCCGACCCAATGGCGCCGACCAGCGGCGCTTGATCACGGTGGTGGTGGGCACGGCGTCCGACAAGCTGCGCACGCAGGAAAGCCGGCAGTTGCTGGAGTGGGGATTCCAGGGTTTCAATACCATCAAGCTGTACGCGCGCGGCCAGGAGGTGGCCACGCCCGAAGTCTGGAAAGGCGCAAGCGACAGCTTGAAGGCAGGCTTCGCGCGGGATGCCTATGTGACCGTGCCGGCTGGCGCCAAGGTCGAACCCGTGTGGACGCCGCAGCAGCCGCTGGTGGCGCCCATCGCGGCCCAGCAAACGGTGGGGGCCTTGCGCGTGATGGTGGACGGCAAGCCGGCGATGCAGTTTCCGGTGGTGGCGCTGGAACCCGTGGCCGAAGCGGGATTCGCGGGGCGCGCCTGGGATTCGGTCCGAATGTGGTGGCGTGGCCATTCCGGTTAAGGGGCATGCTTGGGAGGTGTGCGATGGCTGTGAGCTTTCCTGGTGGTCCGGCGCCCGCGCCGGGGGCGGATGATCCGCTGGCGCTGTTATCGGCCTGTCACGGGCGCATCGCGCGTCAGTGCGCCACGCTGACGCGGCTGGCCGCGCATCTTCCGCGGCATGGCAGCGACGAGGCCGCGCAAACCGCCGCCGCCAGCGTGTCCCGTTATTTCGAGACCGCGGCCGCGCATCATCATGAAGACGAAGAAGAAGACCTGTTTCCTGCCTTGATCGAATCCATGGCGGGGTCGGACGCGGGCTGCCTGCACGCGCTGGTGCAGGGCCTGATGGACGAGCATCGCCGCTTGGAACGCTTGTGGGCGCCATTGCGCCAGACCCTGGCCCAGGTGGCGGCCGGCCGGCCGGCGAGCTTGCCGCCCGAGCAGGTCCAGGCATTCACGCAGGCCTATGCCGCCCACATCCAGCGTGAAGAAGACGAACTCTTGCCCATGGCGGCGCGCCTGGTGTCCGACGACGTGTTGATGGCCATCGGGCACGCCATGCGCGCGCGGCGCGGCGGCGGGGCGGCCTGAGCCGTCCGCAGCCCGTTTGCGTTGCGTGCGCCACCGCGAGGGATTACGCTAGACGGCTTTCCACACATCAAGCCGCCGACGAGAAGACGGCGCGGGCAACAAGAGGGAGCGGGCGACAAGATGACGGGTGGGGCAAGCAAACTGGCGAGCCGCCTATTCGGTTCGTGGGTGGACGACGTCAGCCGCGTGACCTTGCGCGCGGATTTGTCCGCCGGGCTGTTGGGCGCGCTGCTGGTGCTGCCGCAAGGCGTGGCCTTTGCCACGCTGGCCGGGCTGCCCGCCGAATACGGCCTGTATTCCGCCATCATCCCCTGTATTGTCGCGGCGCTGTTCGGGTCCAGTCGCCATGTCATGTCGGGCCCCACCAATGCCAATTCGCTGGCCTTGTTCGCAGTGCTGACGCCCTTGGCGGTGGCCGGTAGCCCTGGCTACATCGAGCTGGCGCTGGCGGTCACGGTGTTGGTTGGCCTGATGCAGTGGCTGGTGGGCACGCTGCGCCTGGGTTCGCTGGCGCACTTCATTTCACCGTCGGCCCTGTTTGGCTTTACCAGCGGCGCGGCCATTCTGATCGCGGTGCATGCCTTGAAGGACGGCCTGGGCGTGCCGTCGCCGGACTCTCATGGCGCGGGCGCCTTGCTGGTCAGCGTGGGCACGCATCTGGACCAGATACACCCGGGCGCGGTGATGGTGACGCTTGTGACCTTGGGCGTGGCCTTGCTGACGCGCCGGCTGGACAAGCGCAAGCCCTACATGCTGTTTGGTCTGGTGGCCGGTGCGCTGGCGGCCGCGGCATTCAATTCGTGGGTCGCCAGGCACGGCGGGGATCCGGTGTCGGTGGTGGGCGCCATCGCGCAACCGTGGCCGCCGTTTCATGTCCCGAGCGTGGATTGGCGCGCCTTGCCTGACCTGCTCAGCCTGGCGTTCGCGCTGACCATCGTGGCGCTGGCGCAATCCATTTCCATCGCCAAGGCGGTGGCTACCCGATCAGGTCAGCGCATCGACGCCAATCGCGAATTCGTGGGCCAGGGGCTGTCGAACATCGTGGGCGGCTTCTTTTCCTGCTACTTGTCGTGCGGGTCGTTGAACCGGTCCATTCCCAATTTCGAAGCGGGCGCCAGAACGCCCCTGGCGGCGGTTTTTTCCGCCGTGCTGCTGGTGGTGTTGGTGGCCTTGTCGGCCCCCTTGCTGGCCATGATTCCGAACGCCGCCATTTCCGGGCTGCTGTTGCTGGTGGCCTGGACGCTGCTGGATATTCCGCGTTGGCGGCAACTGATCGGCATGCAGCGCGGCGAATGCGCGATTGCCGCCGCCACGCTGGCCGCTACCGTCACCATTCGCATGGAAGTGGCGATTCTGCTGGGCACCGTGCTGTCGCTGATGGCGTATCTGCATCGCACTTCGCGCCCGGCGATGCGCACGATGGGGTTTGATTCGCGTGGCCCGGATCGGCGTTTCGTCGTACTTGCGCATCAGCCAGACGCTTTGCCCGAATGCCCGCAACTGAAGCTGTTGCGCATGGAAGGCTCTATCTACTTTGGGGCGGCGGCCCATGTGGCGCAACGTTTGCACGAGCTGCGTGCCGCACCCGATGCGCCGCGCCACCTGCTGGTGATGGCCAAGAGCATGAACTTCATTGACCTGGCCGGCGCGCAGGTCTGGGAAGACGAGCTTGCGGCGCGGCGTGCGATGGGAGGCGACCTGTATTTCCACCGCCCCCGGCCTGAAGTGCTGGACATGTGGCGGCGCACGGGCTTTCTGGATCGGCTGGGCGCCGACCATATCTACCCCGACAAGGCAACGGCCCTGCGCTCGATCTACGCCCGGCTGGACCGCGATATATGCGCTGGCTGCCAGGCCAGGATTTTCTGGGAATGCCAAGCGCCCAATGCGCAGGACGAGGTTGATCCGCACGGGTCAAGCGGCACGGGTCAAAGCACGGGTTGAAGCTCGAGTTGAAGCCCGAGTTCAAGCCGGATTGCCGCGCCGGGTTTCAGGGCGCTTCGGTGCCCAGGTAGGCCGCGCGCACTCGTTCGTCCGCCGCGATGACGGCGGGGGCGCCTTCGGCCAGCAGCGCGCCGCGCACCAGTACCGCGATGTGGTCGGCGTGCTTGAACACCACGTCCAGGCTGTGTTCGGTGAACAGCACCGCGATGCGCTGAGTGTCGGCCAGTTGACGCGTCAGCCGCATCAGCGCGTGCCTTTCGTTGGTGGCCATGCCGGCTGTGGGTTCGTCCATCAACAGCAGACGCGGTTGGTGAGCCAGCGCCATGGCAAGCTCAACCCGCTTGACGTCGCCATAGGCCAAGGTGCCGCAGGGCGACTCGGCCTTGTCGGCCATTTGCACTTGCGACAACAAGTCCATGGCTTCGTCGGCCGCGTGTTGGTCCGCGCGGCGCCAGGGGCGAAACAGCAGGCGGTCGCGCGCCAGCAGGGCGGTCTGCACGTTTTCGCGCACTGTCATCGACCGGAACGTGGCGGCGGTCTGAAAAGTGCGGCCCACGCCCAGCCGGCAGATCTTGCCGGCCGACAGGCCCACCAGTTCGCGGCCGTCCAACCTTACGGAGCCAGCGTCCGGCCGTAGCTGGCCGCCCAGCACGTTGAAGCAGGTGGACTTGCCCGCGCCATTCGGGCCAATCAAGGCCAGCATCCGGCCGGCTTCAAGCGTGAAGGACACGCCGGCCAGCGCGTCGATGCCGCCGAAGGATTTGCGCAAGCCTTCCACTTGCAGCAGGGCGCCGGTGGACGTCATGCACGCCTCCCGCGTAGCCGCGCCGCGGCGCCCGCCAAGCCGTCCGGAAAGACCATGACCAGCGCCAGGATGGCCAGGCCCAGCACGGCGTGCCAGTACTCGGTACTGCGCGCGGCGGCGTCTTGCAGCCAGGTGTAGGCGGCCGCGCCCACCAACGGCCCCGCCAGCGTCTGCAAGCCGCCCAGCAAGACCATCACCAGCCCGTCCACCGAGCGGCTCACCGCCATCACGTCGGGGGCGATGCTGCCTTTGGAAAACGCATAGAGCGACCCCGCCATGCCCGCCGCGAAGGACGCCGCGACGAAGCCTGCCCACTGTACGCGCCGGGTCTCCACGCCCAGCGCCTCGGCGCGCAAGGGCGAATCGCGCACGCCGCGCAGCGCATAACCCAGTGGTGAAAAAGCCAGACGGCGCAGCCAGGCGATGCCGGCCGCGCACACGGCCAGCGTCACGTAATAGAACCAGGGGCCTTGCGTCAGCCATGGCGCGGGCCACAGCCCGATCAGGCCATTGCTGCCGCCCGTGACGTCATCCCACTGATAGGCAAGCGCCCACAGTATTTGCGCAACGGCCAGCGTCAGCATGGCCAGGTACACGCCGGACAGGCGCACGCAGAACCAGCCGAACAGCAGCGCGCCGAACGCGGCGGCAAAGGGGCCCAGCAGCAGGGCGGCCTCCATGGGAACGGCCGCCAGCTTGAGCAGCAGCGCGGCGCCATAGGCGCCCAAGCCAAACCACGCGGCGTGGCCAAAAGAGGTCATGCCCGCCAGGCCGGTCAAAAAGTGCAGGCTGGCCGCGAACAGGGCGGCAATGAGGATCTCGGTCATCAAGATGCCCAGGTACGGCCACTGCAAGGTTGCGACGGGCACCAGCGCCAGCAGAAGCAGCAACAGGCCATAGGCAAGCCGCAGCCGACGGCCGGCGGGCGCAATGGGGCGTTCGGGCGCACTGGCGTGGGCGCTGGGGGCAGGCGGCTTGCCCAGCAAGCCCCAAGGGCGCACCACCAGCACTACCGCCATCACGGCAAACTCGGCCAGCAAGGTCAGTTTCGACAGGTTGAACACCCAGGGGCCGATGTGCACCTGCCCCAGGAAAACGAACACGGCTTTGACGCAGCAGATCAGCAGCGCGGCCAGAAAGGCGCCGGGTATCGACCCCAGGCCGCCCACCACCACCACCACGAACGCGCTGGCGATGATCTCCAGGTCCAGCCCCAGGGTGGCGGGGACACGCGGGGCGGCAAGCGCGCCGCCCAGCCCGGCCAGGAAGGCGCCCAAGGTAAAAGCGGAGGTGAACAGCCAGGCCTGGTTCACGCCCAGCGCGGCCAGCATGCTGCGGTTTTCCGCGGCGGCGCGCAGCAAACGGCCCCAGCGCGTACGCATCAAGAGCAGCCACAACAGGCCCAGCACGATGGGGCCGGCGGCGATCAACAGCAGGTCGTACTGCGGAAAGCGGCGGCCCAGGATCTGGACCGCGCCGGACAGGCCGGGGGCGCGCGCGGCGAACAGATCCTCGGGGCCCCAGATGGCCAGCGCCGCATCGCCGATGATGAGCACCAGCGCAAACGTGGCCAGTAACTGGAACAATTCAGGCGCCCGGTACAGGCGCTTGAGCACCAGCCATTCGGCCGCGGCGCCGATCAGGCCGGTCACCAGCGCGGCCAGCAACAGGCCGGCCCAATACGCGGGGCCGTCGCCGAACCAGGTGGTGAATGTCCAGGCCAGGTAGACGCCCAGCATGTAGAACGAGCCGTGGGCGAAGTTCACCACGCGGGTCACGCCGAATATCAGCGACAGGCCCGCGGACACCAGGAACAAGGCGCTGGCGTCCGCCAGGCCGTTAAGCAGCTGCGACAGCAGCCCCGACAGGCTCATCAGTGCGCGGGACGCATCTTGCGCACTTGCTCATCGGGCGGCTGCAGGCGGGCGCCGTCGATATAAGCGAAGTCTTTCATGATGCCCTTGCCGTCTTCCAGGGCCGTCACGCCCACGTAGACGCCCATCGTCGATTGATGGTCGATCTTGCGGTATTGGATCTGGCCGTAGGGCGTGTCCACCTTCAGGCCGGCAAAGGCGTCCACCAGCTTCTCGGTGTCCACTGCGCCGGCGGCCTTCAGGCCTTGGGCGATGGACATCAGCGACGCATAGCCCACCACTGACCCCACTTTAGGCGTTTCGTTGTAGCGCTTCTTGTAGGCCTCGACGAAGGCGGTGTTGGCGGGCGTGTCGATGGCATACCAGGGGTAGCCGGTCACGATCCAGCCCGTGGGGGTGTCGGCGCCCAGCGGTTCCAGGTATTCCGGTTCGCCCGACAGCACGGACACCACGGGCATGTTCTCGAACAGTCCACGGGTGTTGCCTTCGCGCACGAAGCGGGTCAGGTCGGCGGCGAACAGCACGTTGAAGATGGCGTCGGGCTTGGCGTCGGCCAGGGCCTGCACCACCGCGCCGGCATCCACCTTGCCCAGCGGCACCGCTTGTTCCGCCACGAATTCCACGTCGGACTGGAACGACTTCATCATGGCCTTGAAGGTGGCCACGGCGGATTGCCCGTATTCGTAATTGGGGTAGACGATGGCCCAGCGCTTCTTGCGCAAGGCCAGCGCCTTGGGCGCCAGCGCCGCCACGTGCATCCAGGTGGAAGGGCGCAGGCGGTAGGTGTAGCGGTTGCCCTCTTGCCAGGTGATCTTGTCGGTCAGCGGCTCGGCGGCCAGGAAGAACACTTTCTGCTGCTTGGCGAAGTCGGTCAGCGCCAAGCCGGTGTTGGAGAGGAAGCCGCCGAACAGCAGTTCCACTTTTTCGCGGGCAATCAGCTCTTGCGCGGCGCGCACCGAATCGCCCGGGTTGCCGTTGTCATCGCGTGAGATGACTTCCAGCTTCCTGCCCAGCACGCCGCCTTCGGCGTTGACCTGTTCCACCGCCAACTGCCAGCCTTTCTTATACGGCCCCAGAAAGGCGGGTATGGCCTTGTAGCTGTTGATCTCGCCAATGCGTATTGGCGGTTGCTTGTCCTTGGCGACGGCAGCGCCGACGGGCGTCAGCGCCAGGGCCAGGAGTGCGGGCGCAAGTGCGCGGCGCAGCAAGGTAAGGCAGGAGGGGAGCATGGCGGTATCGCAGGCGTAGGGGTTTCAAGCGGGGCCAGGCGCGCGGCGCGCAGCCGGTAGCGGCCAATTGAAACATGCTCTTTTATGATCCTGCAATGAAAAAGGCCCTGCGTTGCGGCAGGGCCTTTTTCGACTCACCGGAAACCGGCTGAATTACTTCAGCTTGGTTTCCTTGTAGTCCACGTGCTTGCGAGCGACCGGATCAAATTTCTTGATCAGCATCTTCTCGGGCATGTTGCGCTTGTTCTTGGTGGTCGTGTAGAAATGACCCGTGCCGGCAGTCGACTCGAGCTTGATCTTTTCGCGGATACCTTTGGCCATGTCGTGCTCCTAGTATGTAGATTGGCGGGGAGGCCGATTAGGCCATTTCGCCGCGGGCACGCATTTCGGCCAGCACGGCTTCGATGCCGTTCTTGTCGATCGTGCGGATGGCCTTAGCCGAAACACGCAGGCGAACCCAGCGGTTTTCGCTTTCAACCCAGAACCGGCGCGATTGCAGGTTCGGCAGGAAGCGACGCTTGGTCTTGTTGTTCGCGTGCGAAACATTGTTGCCCACCATCGGGCCTTTGCCGGTCACTTGGCATACGCGTGCCATGGATGCACCTCTTTATGTCGTTCTTGTCGCGCATCGCTTGGGGGAGGTAGACAGGGTTTTAGCCGCCGGGCTGTGTAGTTCGCATTGGTGCGCGTTGTATTGCGCTGCGTTGCCGGCCACCCAGTCTTAGTGGATGAGGGGCAAGTGAAACCTGCCCCGTGCTTATACCCGCTGCCTGCCATCCGCCGTGTACTGAGGTCTACCAAGGTATGTACCAAGGCATGCACCAAAATACCGAAATGCGCGGTTGGGGTCAGAGTGCTGAACTACAAAGCATAGTAGTCCCGCACGGGAAACTTCATGTGAAGACCGAGATTCTAATACGAAAATTGCTGGCAGATCAAGCGGTCAAGCTTGCGCGGTGTGCGTTTGCGCGACACGCCCAGAAACCCAGGACAGGCAGGCGCAGGCCGCCAGCGTGGTGGTCAGGGGCAAGGCGCTGTCCGTTTGCCAGGCGCTGACTGCGAATCCGGCCAGCGCGCCGCAGGATAGTTGCAGCGTCCCCAATAATGCCGACGCCGCCCCCAGGCGCTTGCCCTGTTCCGACAACGCAAGCGCCGCCGAATTCGGGTTCACAAAGCCCTGGCTGCCCATGTAGCCAATCAAGCACACCATCAAGAGAGGCAGCGTCATCCAGCCGGCCAATGTCAGGGCTACCGCAACCAGGCTGGCCGTGGCCAGCGAGATCAGCGCCTTGTGCTGCAACTGGCGGGGTGTATAGGTGCGCAACAGGCGGGCGCTGATTTGCGAGCAGATGATGAGCGACAGCGCGTTGGTGCCGAACAGCAGGCCGTAATACTGGGGCGGCACGCCATAGAGTTCGATGAACACGCGCGGTGAACCAATGATGTAGGCGAACATGCCGGCCTGGCCAAATCCACCCGCCAGGCTGTGCGCCATGAAGCCGCGATGCGCGAACAGGTCGCGGTAGTTGCGCAGGATGGTGCTCCAGCGCAGCGGCACGACGCGCTCGGGCGCCAGGGATTCCTTCATGATCTTGGCCACCGCGAACATCAGCATCGCGCCGCCAGCCAGCATGATCCAGAACAGGCTGCGCCACGAGGCAATGGCCAGCAATTGCCCGCCCGCCAACGGCGCCAGGATCGGGGCCAGGCCCATGATCAGCATCAGCAGCGACATGGCGCGCGCTGCCTCGTGCGTTTCGTAGTGGTCGCGGATGACTGCGCGTGGGATCACGATGCCCGCCGCCCCACCCATGGCCTGCACCACGCGCCAGCCGGTCAGCGCTTCGACGGAACTGGACAGCGCGCAACCCAGGGACGCCACCATGAAGAGCGCCAGCCCCACCATCAGCGGCGGCTTGCGGCCGAAGCGGTCGGCCATCGGCCCGTAGAACACCTGCGCCAGCGCCAGGCCGATCAGGTAGGCGGCCAGCGTGCGTTCGACATCGCCGCGCGGCACGCCCAGGTTTGCCGCGATGGTCGGGAACGCGGGCAGGTACATGTCGATGGCGAACGGGCCGATCGCGGTCAGCGCGCCCATGAGGATAAGCCAGCCGGGCAGGCCGCTACGGGAAACAGATGATGGGGACATGGTGGTCGCGGTAAAACGCAGGGGACAGGGCGCGCCAACGGTTACCCGCCAGTCGCGCGCCAAGCCAGCGACTTTATCACGGTCCGCCTGACAGCGAAGTGTCGGGAATTATCCGATAAAGTCGCCGACGACCCGGTCATGTTCAGAGGAGAAGCCGTGAATCCTTTGTTGTCTGTCGTGGAACGCAAACTTGAAGGCCTGCCGGTGCCGGTCCAACTGGTTCTGCCTGATGGCGCGGTGCTGGGGCCGCCCGACCCGCGCGTGCGCTTCGTCACGCATGACAAGGGGGCGCTCGCCCATTTGGCCGAAGGCGCCGTGGGCGTGCTGGGGCAGGACTACGTGGAAGGGCGCATCAATATCGAAGGCAATATGCGCGACGTCATGGCGGCGGCATCGGCGCTGTTGCCGGGGTCGCCCGTAGAGGCGGCGCAAGGCGGATGGCTGACCGAACTGGTGCGCCGCGTGATGTCGGTGTGGCGCCATTCCATCGAGCGGGACGCCAAGCAGATCGAATTCCACTACGACCTGTCCGATGATTTCTATGCGCTGTGGCTGGACCCGCGCCGTGTCTATTCCTGCGCGTATTTCCGCACGCCGGACATGACGCTGGCAGAAGCCCAGGAAGCCAAGCTTGACCTCATCTGCCGCAAGCTGCGCCTGCGTGCTGGCGAGCGCTTCCTGGATGTGGGCGCGGGCTGGGGCGGCCTGCTGCTATGGGCCGCCGAGCACTATGGCGTGGACGCCACCGGCATCACGCTGTCGCGCAACCAGCACGCGCATGTGACGAGGTTGATCCAGGAAAAGGGTCTGGCCGGCCGGGTTCGCATGGAACTGCTGGATTACCGCAAGCTGGACGAGTCCATGCCCTACGACAAGATTGCATCGGTGGGCATGTTCGAGCATGTGGGCCGCGCCCAGTTGGAAGGCTACTTCGCCAAGCTGCGCCGCTTGCTCAGGCCGGGCGGGCTGATCATGAACCACGGCATTACCGCTGCCGGCGTCTACAACGGCGAGCTGGGTAATGGCATGGGCGAATTCATCGAAAAATACATCTTCCCCGGCGGTGAATTAACGCATATCAGCGTGGTCATGCAAGCCATGACCAACGGCGGGCTGGAAGAGGTGGACGTTGAAAACCTGCGGCCGCATTACGCGCGCACGCTGTGGGCCTGGAGCGATGCGCTGGAGGCCCGCCTGCCCGAAGCGGCGCAAATACTGAGCGGTGAGCAGGGCGCGCGGTCCTTGCGCGCCTACCGCCTGTACCTGGCGGGCTGCGCCATGGCGTTCGAGCACGGCTGGATTGCCCTGCATCAGGTTCTGGGCCAGACGCCCGCGGTGGGGCGGGGGGACGAACTGGATAATCCGTCCGATCTGTCTTACCCCTGGCGGCGCGATTACATGTATGCGAAGGGCTCGCAAGGCGGGCGCAGTTAAGGCCTTTTCTGAACGAAAGCTGAATAACTTATGAATATAAGCTGAATGAATCGCGGGTAATCTGCCCTGGATTCGACCGCTTGCTGCATTCAGGCCGCTTTGAAACAGCCAGAATGTACAAATACGCTAAAAATGTTTACTAAATGAATCATCTATTTGAAACCAATTCTCCCTAGGGAAAATCGCCCGTTCCATTCAGATATTTCAGGGTAATCCCCAGGGTTTTTCGGACCGAATGTATCGGTTTTATTCAGCCTTGGGCTTGGGTGGCGCAGTAATTTCGTTTAAGATGCTGCCTTCTTCGTTCAGTTTGTTCAATTTCTGTGGGTTTTCAAGAATCACCTTTTTTGAAACTCCTGTCTTGCAAGACACCGCGCCCTTGCGGTTCCTCTTGTCGCTAGTGTCGGTTTGTATTGGCGGTTCTGCCCGTCTTCCGCACAACCCCCTTAGCTCCACGGCACTTCCAGGTCAGCCCTGGCGTGTGTCCTTGAACCTATGGAGGCAAAAAGCCAATGCGTTTTACCCCTGTCAAGACCCTGGCCGCCGCGGCCGTCCTGTTTGCATTTGCCGGAGCGGCCCAAGCCGCCGACGCCCCTGAATGCGAAATCAAGCGCCCGGTCAATTTCGGCGCCATGAACTGGGAATCCAACCTGGTTCTGGTTGATGTCGAACGTTTCATCATGGAAAAGGGCTACGGTTGCAAGACCGAAACCCTGCCGACGGAAACCCTGCCCGCCCTGGCCGCGCTTGAGCGCGGTGACCTGGATATCAATACCGAGATCTGGCTCAACAGCGTGGCCGACCCCTGGGATCGCGCGCAAAAGACCGGCAAGGTCAAGCGCATCGGTGATCTCTACATGGGCGCCGAAGGCTGGTACATCCCGCGCTACACGGCGGAACGCCTGCCCGAGCTGAAGTCGGCAGCCGACCTGCCGAAGTTCAAGGACAAGTTCAAGGACCCCGAAGAACCCAACAAGGGCCGTTTCTATGGCTGCCCGGCGGGCTGGGGTTGCGAAGTCACCAGCAACAACCTGTTCCATGCCTTGAAGCTGGGCGACACCTACACGCTGTATTCGCCTGGCACGGGCGCCGCGCAGAAAGCCGCATTGATGTCGGCCTACAAGCGTTAGCAGGACGTGGTCTTCTACTACTGGTCGCCCACGCCGCTGGTTGGCGCCATGGACCTGGTCAAGCTGGAAATGCCGCCCTATGACGCCGAAAAGCACAAGTGCCTGACGTCGACCAAGTGCGCCAACCCGCAGCCCAGCGCCTACCCCGACAACCCCGTCTTCACCGCCGTGAACACCAAGTTCTCGGAAGAAGCGCCGACGCTGACCGCGTTCCTGTCCAAGGTCTCGGTGCCGCTGCCGGTCATCAATGAAACCCTGGCCCACATGGAAGAGTCTGGCGATGATTCCAGCGCCGTGGCCAAGTGGTTCCTGAAGAACAAGTCCGACGTCTGGACCAAGTGGGTTCCCGCCGACGTCGCCAGCCGCGTTCAAAGCGCGCTGTAACGTCGCAGGAGTTGGCCTCGCGCTGTCATGGCGCGGGCCGGCCCGGTTTGCCACTCGCGTTGGTGAGCCGGGCCCGCTGAAGAGAAAAATCCTTCAGGGAAAGTCCTTCAGGGAAAAAGTCCTTAAGAGAAGAGAAAATGCCCTTAAGGGAAAAAGCCCCATGGCGGACTCAGGCCTAGGGTTTTTTCCCCTGAGATGGCCGCTGGCAGGGCGCTTGCGCCCGGCCGCCAGCAACAGGCGTTGCACCGCATGCAGCCTGCTTTCGTCGAGAAAGCCCGCTGGCCGCATGCCCATCCGGAATCCGGAATGCGTGGTGGCCACTGCCGCCGGAAGCGCCCAAGAATGGAGTCGAAACTATGTTTCCTGAAATTATTCCCGCCCGTCAGGTCAGGGCGGCAATCGACGGCTTCGTCGATCACCTGGTCACCAATTACGCCGACACGCTAGAGACCCTGTCTCAGCCGGTTCTCCACGCCCTGGTGTGGCTGGAGCAATTGCTGCGCAGTTCGCCCTGGTGGGCCGTGGTGGCTGTTACCGTCGCGATCGCCTGGGGCGTCAGCCGCCGCATCGGCCTGAGCCTGGCCATGGGCGCGCTGCTGTGCATGATTGGCGTGCTGGGCCTGTGGGACGCCGGCATGCAGACCCTGGCGCTGATGATCATGGCCGCCGGCCTGTCGGTGATCATCGGCATTCCGCTGGGCGTGCTGATGGCCCGCGTGAACTGGCTGCGTTCCATCATGCTGCCGGTGCTGGACGTGATGCAGACCATGCCTAGCTTCGTGTACCTGATTCCGGTCGTGATGCTGTTTGGCCTGGGCAAGATTCCCGCCATCATCGCCACCGTGATCTACGCCGTGCCGCCGCTGATCCGCCTGACCGACCTGGGCATCCGCCTGGTTGACCGCGAAGTGCTGGAAGCGTCGCGCGCCTTTGGCGCCAACCCGCGCCAGCAGCTCTTTGGCGTGCAGTTGCCGCTGGCGCTGCCCAACATCATGGCGGGCATCAACCAGACCACGATGATGGCGCTGTCCATGGTGGTGATCGCGTCGATGATCGGCGCGCGCGGCCTGGGCTATGAAGTGTTGCTGGGCATCAACCGCCTGGAAGTGGGGCGTGGCCTGTTGGCGGGCCTGGGTATCGTGGTGCTGGCCGTGCTGTTCGACCGGATCACGCAATCGTATGGACAGCGCATGCGCATGGGAGGCCAGCGATGAGCAAGATCGAAGTCAAGAACATCTACAAGGTCTTTGGATCGCACCCGAAGAAGTGGCTGGAAGCCGCCCAGGGCGGCATGAGCAAGGAACAGCTGCTGGCTGAAAGTGGCCACACGCTGGGCCTGCGCGACATCAGCCTGTCGATTGAAGAAGGCAGCATCTACGTCATCATGGGTTTGTCGGGCTCGGGCAAGTCGACCTTGATCCGCCATTTCAACCGCCTGATCGAACCCAGCGCCGGCCACATTCTGGTCGATGGCGTGGATGTCGTCAGCCTGAACAAGCGCGACCTTGAAGTCTTCCGTCAAAAGAAGATGAGCATGGTGTTCCAGCGCTTTGGCCTGTTTCCGCACCGCACCGTGCTGGACAACGCCGCCTACGGCCTGACCGTGCAGGGCGTGGGCCGCGCCGAACGCGAAAAGCGGGCGCAGGACTGGCTGGAACAAGTGGGCCTGGCTGGTTTCGAAAACCAGTATCCGCATCAACTGTCTGGCGGCATGCAGCAGCGCGTGGGCTTGGCGCGCGCGCTGGCCACCGATGCCGAAATCCTGCTGATGGATGAAGCGTTCTCGGCGCTGGACCCGCTTATCCGCCGCGAAATGCAAGACCAGTTGCTGCAATTGCAGGCCAAGCTGAACAAGACCATCGTGTTCATCACGCATGATCTGGACGAAGCGCTGCGCCTGGGCAACCGCATCGCCATCCTGAAGGACGGCGAACTGGTGCAGGAAGGCACGCCGGAAGACATTCTGCTGAACCCGGCCAACGACTACGTGCAGTCGTTCCTGCAAGACGTGAACCGCACCAAGGTCCTGAATGCCACGCACGCCGTCAACCCGGCGCGCCTGACCCTGACGATGCGTTCGCGTCCGGCGCACGCGCTGGACCGCATGCGCGCCATGGACTACGAATACGCGCCGGTGCTGGACGGCAAACGCCTGGCCGGCGTGTTGACCGCGAAGGCGGCTGAGCAGGCCATCCAGGAAGGTGTGCGCGACGTGTCGCGCTTCGTCGAAGACCTGGCATCGGTGCCCGCCACGGCAGGCCTGGGCGAAGTGCTGGCGCAGTTGGTGCATAGCGACCAGCCGGTGGCCGTCACGGGCGAGGACGACGAGTTCCTGGGCATGCTGTCGCGCAAGAAGGTCGTGGAACTGGTGACCCCAGCCTTGACGGAAACCGCGCAGGCGGAACCGGCCACCGCCGAACTTGAAGGCCAGCCCGCCCCCGAGCATCGGGGCGAAGCGGCCTGATCGCGGCGGCGCGCCACGCATGGCGCGCCCGGTTTTTCACCGCGTCCGGCATTTGAACTTTGCCCGCGTGCAATCGCTTGCACGCGGGCAAAGTCGTTTTATGATGGCTGGCCGGTCAGTTGGCCCGGCGTTCCCCATTCGAATCATCGGAAAGCCCCATGCCCATTTTGAACGTCCAGATCCTGCAAGGCCACTCGGCCGCCCAGAAGGCCGCCTTGCTTACGGCCGCGTCCAACGCGGTGGTCGAGAGCATTGCCGCGCCGCTGCCCAGCGTGCGCATCGTCTTGCAGGAGGTGCCCGCCGAAAACGTGATCGTGGCGGGCGAGATCGGCAAGCGCATGGTGCGCGTGGACGTCGCGCTGATCGAAGGGCGCGACGAAGCCAAGAAGGCCGCGCTCATCGCCGCCCTGAACCAGGCCGTCTGCACCAGTATCGACATCTCGGGCGACGACGTGCGGGTGCTGATCCGCGACGTGCCCAAGGTGGACATGGGCGTGGCCAACGGCATCAGCGCCAAGGCCGCGGGCCGCTAAGGCAGGCACGCGGCAGCGCAGGGTGCGGCGTGCAGCCGCACCGCAACGCCGCGCGCTATTGCGTTTTCAGGCCTAGCTCGGCCACAAAGCGCTTTTCCTCCGCCACCTGCTTGACGGCGAATTCCGTATACGCGGCGCTGTCCATCAGCATGTGCGGCTGGTCCGCCGTTTCCAGGGCACGGTTGTACTCGGGGTCGCGCGAGGCGCGATGAAAAGCCCTTTGCAACACGGCCACCGTCTTCGGGTCCATGCCCTTGGGGCCGGCAATGCCCACGGGGTTGGTCGCCACGATGGGGTAACCCAGTTCGGTCATGGTGGGCACCTCGGGCACGCGCTTGGCGCGCGCATCGCCGATGATGGCCAACAGGCGCGCCCGCCCGGTGTCGATCATCGGGCCCCAGCCCGCGTCCGCCACCATCTGGATGTGGCCGCCCAACAGCGCCGTGGTTTCTTCCGCCGCGCCCTTGTACGGAATGAAATTGAATGTCGTGCCGGTCAGCCTGGACAGGCGTTCGATGGCGATGCGGCCCGACCCGCCCGCGCCCGTGGCGCCGTAGCTGATTTTCTGGGGATGAGCGCGCGCATCGGCGATCAGTTCGTCCAGCGTTTTCCAGGGCGCGTCCTGGCGCACCACAATGCCGTAGGAATACGCCGTCATGCAGGCGATGTAAGTGAAGTCCTGGACGGGGTCGTAATTTACCTGCTGCAGGAACGGGTAACGAAACAGCGTGCCCACCACCACCGATACCGTGTAGCCATCCGGCGCGGCGCTGTGCGCCATGGCGGCTGGCCCCAGCGTGCCGCCCGCGCCCGGTCGGTTGGCGATGACGACACTTTGGCCCAACTCGCGCGAGGCCGCCACGGCCAGCGCGCGCATTTGTGTATCGGTCGCGCCGCCAGCGGGAAAGGGCACGATCAAAGTGATGGGCCGCGCGGGAAACGTGGCGGCGCGCGCGGCGGGGCTGAGCGCCAGCGCGGCCGGCAGGGTGAGGCCCAACCCAAGCCCCAACTTGAGCAGGCTGCGGCGTCGGGGCAAGGCAATGCTGCAAGGGTGATCCGTCATGGTTGTCTCCGTCCTGATTGTGATGGGCACAGGCTTGTTATGGGTACGGCAAGAGGGGGCGGGCCAAGGCCTTACAGCGCGATGCCACGCTGCGCCAGGCTGGCGATGGCGGCGTCGTCATAGCCGGCTTCGCGCAGGACCTGGGCGGTGTGTTCGCCCGGCAACGGCGCCTGGCGGTGGATGGCGAACTGAAAGCCGGACATCTTCACCGGGCTGGCGACGTGCGCGGCTGGCCAGCAGGCCGGGTGCCGCGACGCATGCACCATGCCGCGCGCGGTGAACTGCGGATGCGCCAGGCTTTCAGACAGCTTCAGCACGGGCGACACGCAGCAGTCCGCGCCATCCAGCAAGTCCAGCCAATGCGCCAGCGGCCGCGCGGCGAACAGCGCTTGCAGTTCTGAGCGCAGCCAGGCTTGTCGTTCGGTGTTGCCATCGCGGTGCAGCGGCAGCAGGTCTGGCCGTTCGATTCGCCGGCACAGCGTGTCCCAGAATTTTGGTTCCAGCGCCGCCACCGCCAGGTAGCGTCCGTCTTGCGCGCGGTACTGGCCGTAGCAGGCCAGCGCGCCCGAGAGCGTATCGGCGCCTGCCGGGCAGGTGTCGCCTTGCGCATTCAGCGTGGCCAGCGGCACGACCGCGGCGGCCAGCAGGCCGTCGGTGATGGCGATGTCCACATAGCGTCCCTGGCCCGTGCGTTGTGCGTCCACCAGCGCCGCCAGTATGCCCATTACCGCCGTCAGCGAGCCGCCCAGAATGTCCGCCACCGGCAGGTTGGACAGCGCCGGCTGATCCGGTCCGCATCCCATCTGGTCGGCCACGCCCGCGTAGGCCGAATAATTCAGGTCGTGGCCCGCGGCATCGCGCAGCGGGCCGTCCTGCCCATAGCCGGTGATGCTGCAATACACCAGGCGTGGGTTGTGTTGCGACAGGGTGGGGTAGTCCGCCTTGAGGCGCGCGGCCACGCCGGGGCGAAAGCTCTCGATCACCACGTCGGCCTGCCGCGCCAGCGCCGCCAGCGCGGCCTGGCCATCGGGGTCTTTCAGGTTCAGCCGCAGGCCGCGCTTGTTGCGGTTGCACACGGCGCGCAGTGCGGGGGGCGCGTAATCGCCCGCCTGCGTGTCTTCGATCTTGATCACGTCCGCGCCCAGGTCGGCCAGGTACTGCGCGCCCAGCGGGCCGGGCAGCAAGCGCGACAGGTCCAGGACTCTGATGCCCGCAAGCGGAGCGGTGTTCGGCGTATCCAAAGAGGGACTCCGGTAAATACGAAGAGGCGGCTGGCCAAAGGCAAAAGCCAGTCTAGGCGGGGCTTTGCAGCGAACCAATGGCGAAATCGCTGATTCCGCTTGGCGGGAATGCTCACGCCGGGCGTTCCTTGCCCGCATGCCTTTCGCTACCATCGACGCAGTCGGTTCACGCCCCAGCTGTAGGAATCCGCCATGACGCATCACACCATTGCCGTGGGGCACATCGCCCAGATCCTGCAAGGCGCCCGCACGCGCGGCGTGGACGTTGACCGCGTGTTGCGGCGCGCGGATGTGCCGCCCACCTTGTTGCAGGCGCCGATGGCGCGCGTGTCGCAGGCGCAGTTCGCGCAGATTCTGCGGATGTTGCGGCGCGCCACGCGCGACGATTTCCTGGGCCTGGGACAGCGCCCCGTGCCGCTGGGCGCCTTCGCTCAGGCCTGCCGCCTGGCCGTGCAGGAAAGCACGGTGGGCCAGGCGTTGCGCGTGGCGTTTCGCTATTACCACGGCGTGCTGCGCGACTTCACTGCGCGGCTTTGCGTCAGCGGCGGCACGGCGCGCATCGTGCTGGACGCGCGGGGCGAACCCGGCTGCACGCCGTGGTATGGCGAACGCACTTTCCTGTTCTTCACCCTGGGCGTGGCCAATTGGCTGGCGGGCCGCCGCATCCCCATCCTGGGCGTGGACTACAACGCGGGCACGCGCAGCGCCGACGCGCAACGGGTCTTTCACGCGCCGGTGCGCTATGGGCAAGCCGTTACGGGCCTGTGGCTGGAATCGCGCTGGCTGGCCTTGCCCGTGGTGCAGGACGCCCAGGCGCTGCATGCCTTTTTGGCCAATGCCCCGTTTGACCTGCTGGTGAAGTACCAAGACCGCGCCACCTTGACCGACCGCATCCGCCGCCTGCTGCGCCATGACTTGTCCGCCGAACTGCCGTCCCTGGCGCAGGTCAGCGCACAGTTGTCGATGACGCCGCAAACGCTCAGGCGGCATCTGCGCGACGAAGGCCAGGGCTTCCAGGTGCTGAAGGATGACTTGCGGCGCGACGCCGCCATTGAATACCTGGGGCGGCACGACGTGTCCTTGATGGAAATCGCTGAGCGCCTGGGCTTTTCGGAACCCAGCACATTTCATCGCGCATTCAAGAAATGGACCGGCGTGTCGCCGGGCGAGTATCGCCGCAACCAACTGACGCGTGGCCCCGGCCCCAGCCGCGCGACACCTGAGGCTGACACTTTCCGCCAATCCATTTGATGCCTGCGGCCATTGCCGCGTGACGTGCCCGGCGGGAAGCTATGGGCTAGGCAATGGGGGTGCGCAAGCGCTTGCAGGGCGGGGTGCCCGCAAGCGTGTGCGCGCCGCGCTCCAGGAGAAACAGGCATGAACAGAAAAGTGTGGGTGGCCGGCGTCGGCATGATCCCCTTCAGCAAACCCGGCGCAAGCGAGCCGTATTCCGTGATGGGCATGCGCGCCGCGCGGGCAGCCCTGCAAGACGCGGGCGTGCCGTATGACGCCGTGCAGCAGGCCTACGCGGGCTACGTCTATGGCGACTCCACGGCGGGCCAGGCGGTGGTGTATGGCGTGGGCTTGACCGGCATTCCCGTCTTCAACGTCAACAACAACTGCGCCAGCGGCTCGTCGGCGCTGTTCCTGGCGCGCCAGGCGGTGGAAAGCGGCGCGGTCGAATGCGCGCTGGCCGTGGGCTTTGAACAGATGGTGCCCGGAGCGTTGAAAAGCGTGTACGAAGACCGCCCGTCGCCGCTGGCCGAGTTCATCGCCGCGATGGCCGATACGCAAGGCTATGACACCAGCAAGCCGCGCGCCGCGCAGTTCTTTGGCGGCGCCGCGCGCCACTACATGAAACAGCACGACATGCGCGCCGACACCTTCGCGCGCATCTCGGTCAAGGCGCGCCAGCACGCGGCCCGCAACCCGTACGCCGTCTTTCGCCAGACCGTCACGCTGGCCGACGTGATGGACGCACCCATGATCTTCGAACCCCTGACGCGCTTGCAGTGCTGCCCGCCCACCTGCGGCGCGGCCGCCGCCATCCTGTGTTCGGACGCCTTTGCGCGCCGGCATGGCTTGAACCCCGGCGTCAGCATCGCGGCGCAGGCCATGACCACCGATACGTCGTCCACCTTCAACTCGGGCGACATGCGCCGCCTGGTCGGCTATGACATGACGCGCGCCGCCGCCGACCAGGTTTACGAGGCCGCGGGCGTGGACCCCGTCGACCTCGACGTGGTGGAACTGCACGACTGCTTCACGGCCAACGAGCTGATCAGCTACGAAGGGCTGCGCCTGACGCCCGAAGGCAGCGCCGAACAATTCATTCTGGATGGCGACAACACCTATGGTGGGCGCGTGGTGACGAATCCGTCGGGCGGGCTGCTGTCCAAAGGGCATCCGCTGGGCGCCACGGGTCTGGCGCAATGCGCCGAGCTGGTCTGGCAATTGCGCGGCCAGGCCGACTTGCGGCAGGTGGAAGGCGCGCGGCTGGCCTTGCAGCACAACCTGGGGCTGGGCGGCGCTTGCGTCGTCACGCTCTACCAGGCCGCATGAAACAGGAGACAAAAACGATGGGTACGTTAAATGGCAAGGTCGCGCTGGTGTCTGGGTCCGGGCGCGGTATTGGGCAGGAAATCGCGTTGAAGCTGGCGCGCGAAGGCGCAAAAGTCGTGGTCAATGACCTGGATCCTGAACCCGCCAACGAGACGGTCAACCTGATCCGTCAGGCGGGCGGGCTGGCGCAGGCGTGCGTAGGCAGCGTCACCGCCTCCGGTTTTGCCGAGCGCTTCGTGGGCACGGCCATCGACACCTATGGTGGGCTGGACATCATTGTGAACAACGCCGGCTACACCTGGGACAACGTCATCCAGAAAATGACCGACGAGCAATGGGACGAGATCCTGGCCGTGCATCTGTCGGCCCCATTCCGCATTTTGCGCGCCGCGTCTGGTTTCATCCGCGAAGCGGCCAAGGCCGAAGCCGCCGCAGGGCGCGAAGTATTCCGCAAGGTAGTGAACATATCGTCCACCTCCGGCGTGGTGGGCAACGCGGGGCAGGCCAACTACGCGGCTGCCAAGGCCGGCATCAATGGCTTGACGCGCGCCATGGCCAAGGAATGGGGGCGCTACAAAGTCAACGTGAACAGCGTCGCGTTCGGCCTGATCAAGACGCGCCTGACCGAAGCGGCCGCCGATGGCGACGCCATGCTGGACATCGAAGGGCGGCAGATCAAGGTGGGCGTGAACCCGCAGGTGCTGAAGAACGCGGAAAGCCTGATTCCGCTTGGCCGCGCGGGCACGCCCGCCGAAGCGGCGGGCGCCGTGTACCTGTTCTGCCTGCCCGAATCCAACTACGTCAGCGGACAGGTGCTGGTCGTGGGCGGCGGCCGTCCTTGACCCCGAAGATGAAAGCCCCGATGGATACCCCGATCAACACGCCCAGCCCGGGTTGGATGGATGCCGACCTGACGCTGTTCCAGGACTCCACCCGCCGCCTGTTCGAAAACGAATTCGCGCCCGACGAGGAAAAGTGGCGCAAGCAGCAACACGCTGATCGCGAGGTCTGGCACAAGGCGGGCCGCCTGGGGCTGCTATGCGTCAGCATGCCCGAGGCCTATGGCGGCGCGGGCGGCAGCTTCGCGCACGAGGCCATCGTGGCCGCCGAGCAGGCGCGCGCCATGGTCTACGGCTTCAGCAACAACGTGCATAGCGCCATCCTGGCGCACTACATCCTTAACTACGGCACCGAGCGGCAAAAGCAGCGTTGGCTGCCCAAGATGGCCACGGGCGAACGGGTCGGCGCCATCGCCATGAGCGAGCCTGGCGCGGGGTCCGACCTGAAAAGCGTGCGCACCACGGCCGTGCGCGACGGCGACGCCTACGTCATCAACGGATCCAAGACCTTCATCACGAACGGCTTGCATGCCGACCTGATCTGCGTGGTGGCCAAGACGGACCCCGCGGCCGGGTCGCGCGGGGTCTCGCTGATCATGGTGGAAACGCAGGACCTGCCGGGCTTTCGGCGCGGCAAGCTGCTTGAAAAGCTGGGCCAGAAAAGCCTGGACACCACCGAACTGTTTTTCGACGACGTGCGCGTGCCTGTCGGCAACCTGCTGGGCGAAGAGCCAGGGCGCGGCTTTGCGCAACTGATGCAGCAACTGCCGCGTGAACGCTTGCTGATCGCGGTGGGCGCGGTGGCCACGATGCGCCGCGCCATCGACGACACGCTGGCCTACACGACCACGCGCCAGGTCTTCGGCCAGCCGTTGATCCAGCTGCAGAACACGCGCTTCAAGCTGGCCGAATGCGAAACGGTGGCCACCATCGCGGCGCGCTTTGTCGACGACTGCATTGCGCGGCAGTTGCAGGGCACGCTGGACCTCTCCACCGCCGCCATGGCCAAGTGGTGGACCACGCAGATGAATTGCCAGGTCATCGATGAATGCCTGCAATTGCACGGCGGCTACGGCTACATGCTGGAAACGCCCATCGCGCGCATGTATGCGGATGCGCGCGTGGGAAAGATCTATGGCGGGTCAAACGAAATCATGAAAGAAATCATCGCGCGGGGCATGACCGCCTAGGGCGGGCGGCACCCGGCGGGAACCGGAGACAGGGATGCAGCAAGCGCATTTGCAGTTTTGGCCGAAGGGGCTGCCCACGCATATCAGCCAGCCTCGGTCCAGCCTGTATTTCAACCTGGAGGCCGCGGCCACGCGCTATCCCGACAAGCCCGCCATCGTGTTCTACGACATGGTGCTGGACTACGCGCGCCTGAAGCGCGAGGTCGACGCCATGGCCGGCTACTTGCAGCATGGCGCGGGCGTCAAGGCAGGCGACCGCGTGCTGCTGCTGAGCCAGAACTGTCCGCAATTCATCATTGCCTACTACGCGGTGCTGCGCGCCGACGCGGTGGTGGTGCCGGTGAACGCGATGAGCACGGAAGACGAGCTGGCGCATTACCTGCAAGACAGCGGCGCGCGACTGGCCTTTGCCGCCCAGGAGCTGGCGCCACGGCTGGCGGGCTTTGCCGAGGACGGGCGCCTGGACCGCATCATCGTCCACACCTATTCCGACTATCTGGGCGCGGGGGATGGAAATTGCCGCGTGACGCCGCCAGATTGGGTCGCCGCGCCGCGCCACAACGCCGCTGCGTCGGGCGCTGTGGCCGGTTCGGTACCGTGGTACGGCGCGCTGGCCGTCAATGCCACGCCCGCGCCGCACCAAAGCCGCGCCCAGGACCTGTGCCTGTTGCCCTACACGTCAGGCACCACGGGCCGCCCCAAGGGGTGCCGCCATACGCACGGCACGCTGGGCGCGGCGGTGACGGGGTCGCAACTATGGCGCGGCCTGACCTCTGAGGCGGTCATCATGGGCGTGGCGCCGCTGTTCCATTTGCTGGGCATGCAGAACTGCATGAACCTGCCCATACTGCTGGGCGCCACGGTCGTGCTGCTGCCGCGCTGGGACCGCCAGGTGGCCGCGCAGTTGATGGCGCGGCATCACGTCAGCGTCTGGGCCGCGCCGCCCGCGATGGTGGTCGACTTTTTCGCGCAAGCGGAGCTTGAAGCGTTCGACCTGTCGCGCCTGGCCTTGTTGTGCGGGGGCGGCGCGCCCATGCCCGAGGCGGTGGCGGCAATGCTGGCCGAGCGCTACGGCATCATCTTCAACGAGGCCTACGGCCTGACCGAAACCGCCTCGTTCCTGCACTGCAACCCCATGCACCGCAACAAGCGCCAGTGCATCGGCGTGCCGACTTTCGGTGTCGACACCCGAGTGGTGGACCCGGCCACCTTGCAGGCGCTGCCGCCCGGTGAAGTGGGCGAACTGGCAACCCGCGGGGCCCAGCTCATGCTGGGCTATTGGAACAACCCGGCCGCCGACGAGGACGCGTTCTTCATGCTGGACGGCGAACGCTACTTTCGTACCGGCGACCTGGGGCGGATGGACGAAGACGGCTATTTCTTCATCACGGATCGGCTCAAGCGCATGATCAATGCGTCGGGCTACAAGGTCTGGCCAGCGGAAGTGGAAAACGCCCTGTATGAACATCCCGCCGTGCACGAGGCATGCGTGGTGGGAGTGCCGGACGCCTGCCGTGGCGAAACGGTGAAGGCGTTGCTGGTGCTGCGGCCCGAGGCGCGCGACCGCACCCGCGAAGACGAGGTGATCCAGTGGGCGCGTGCGCGCATGGCGGCCTACAAGGCGCCGCGCATCGTGGAGTTCGTGGATGCGCTGCCCAAGTCCAGCACGGGAAAGATCCTGTGGCGCCAGTTGCAGGAGGCGCAGCGCGCGGCAGCCTAGGGGGCCATTCACTGGGATCGGTGGGTGGCCAGGCGGCGCAGTTCGTTCAGCAACTTGGCGGCCGGCAGCGGCAGCAAGCCGTGGCTGCGCCGAAACGCCGTCAGCATGCGTGTGTCGCACGCGCCCGGAATGGGCAAGCGGTCAAGCAGGCCTGCGCGCTGCTCGGCGTAGTACATGGGTTCGGGCATCCAACCCAGAAAATCCGAATGCGCGATCAGGTTCTTCAGCACCGTGATGGACCGCGTTTCCACCGTGACTTCGGGCGCGGGCAGCCGATGCCGCGTGAACAGCGCCTTCATGTGTTCGAACGGCCCGGTGCCGCGCGGCATCATGGCCCACTTGTGCGCCAAGGTATCGGCCAGCTTGAGCGCTTGGCGCGCGCGCAGCGGATGGCCGGTGGCCGCCACCACGTAGCTGGTGTCTTCCCAACAGCAATCCGGCACCGAGATGATTTCGTCGCTGTCGTCGGTGTGGGCGCCCAGCGCCAGATCGATCTCGCGCGACAGCAAGGCGCTGGCCAGCCGGTCCCATACCCCTTCCACCACTTCCACCTGCAGCATCGGCCAGCGCCGGCAGGTCTGGGTCAGCGCGGTGGGCAGGATCTGGCAGGCGATGCTGCCCACCGCGCCTACGCGGATCGTGCCCTTGGCCAGGCCCAGCAGTGCGCGGATTTCTTCTTTGGCGCCTTCGGCGTCGCGCAGCAGCGCGGTGGCGTGCGGCAACAGCGCCAGACCGATGTCGGTCAGTTGCATGCCTTTGGAATGCCGTTCGAACAAGGGCGCGCCAACGTGGATTTCAAGCCGGCGGACGATGCGGCTTAGCGCGGACTGCGTGACGTGCATGGTGTCGGCGGCACGGCCAAGACTGCCGGCCGCAACGACTGCGTTGAATGCCGCCAATTGGTGAAGATCGAATGGCATGCCAAAGCGTAATGACTTTGTCTCGATATTTCAATTCTCAAGTCTGCCAGGGGGGGCGACACTCTGCCGTCCTCTTTGTCCGCGGCGCGGCAACTACTTATCGAATAAATAGCAACTACACAGCAACTACATAGCACCTACATCGCAAACCCGTCGCAACTCCCTCGCAACCCCATTCCAAGCACATCGCAACGACACGGCGGCTCCCCTGCCGATTCACCGCAACATCCCGACAACTCCACCGCAAGGACCTGAGCCATGACCGGATCCGCCTTTGGTTTATTGGACCCGCTTGATGCGGCCGACGGCCTCGCCGCCGCGTCGCTGCCCGCGCCCGCGCTGACTGTCCGAGACGCCGTCTACGACCTGATGCGCCGCGTTGGCATGACGTCGGTGTTCGCCAACCCCGGATCCACCGAACTGCCCATGTTCCGTGGCTTTCCCGACGACTTCCGCTACGTGCTGGGCCTGCAGGAAGCCAGTGTGGTGGGCATGGCGGACGGCTATGCGCAGGCCACGCGCAACGCGTCCCTGGTCAACCTGCATTCGGCGGCGGGCGTGGGCAATGCCATGGGCAACCTGTTCACGGCCTACAAGAACCGCACGCCCATGGTTGTGGTGGCGGGACAGCAGGCGCGTGGCATTCTGCCGTTTGATCCCTTTTTGTCATCCAGCCATGCGGCCGATCTGCCCAGGCCTTACGTCAAATGGAGCGCCGAACCCGCGCGCGCCGAAGACGTGCCCTTGGCCATTGCGCGCGCCTATTACCTGGCGATGATGCCGCCGCGCGGCCCCGTGCTGGTATCGGTGCCGGTCGATGATTGGGACGCGCTGTCGCCACCGCTTGCCCGGCGCTGCGTCAGCACCGCGCTGCGCCCACAACCCGAAGCCATCGGGCGTATCGGCGCCTTGCTGGACGCCTGCCGACGGCCCGTGCTGGTGGTGGGCCCCGCAGTGGACCGCGATGGCGCCTGGATCGAGATCGTGGCGCTGGCCGAATCGCACGGCGCGCGCGTCTGGGCCGCGCCCATGTCGGGCCGCTGCAGCTTCCCGGAACGCCACCGCCTGTTCGCAGGGTTCCTGCCCGCCGAGCGGGAAGGCATCGTCAGCCGGTTGGCGGGCCATGACCTGATTCTGGTTGTGGGGGCGCCGGCATTTACGTATCACGTGGACGGGGCCGGGCCGCATGTGCCGGACGGCGCCGAACTTTGCCTGTTGACGGACGACCCGGACACCGCCGCCTGGGCGCCCGCGGGCCTGGCGGCGGTAGGCAGCATCCGGCTTTGCCTGCAAGACCTGCTGGCGCGGCCGGCGCCGTGCATGCGGCCTTTGCCGGCGCGGCGCGAATCGTGCGCGCCGGTCGAGGCCTCGTCGCCCATGTCGGTGGCGTTCGTGATGCAGACCCTGGCCATCTTGCGCGACCCCGCCGACATCGTGGTTGAAGAAGCCCCCAGCGCCCGGCCGGTCATGCAGGATTATCTGCCCCACGTTCGCAGCGAAACCTTCTACACCATGGACAGCGGCGGGCTGGGCTACGGCATGCCCGCGGCCGTGGGCGTGGCGCTGGCCAAGCCCGGCCGGCGTGTCATCGGCCTGTTTGGCGATGGCTCCAGCCTGTATTCGATCCAGGCGCTCTGGAGCGCCAGCCAGCACAAGCTGCCCATCACCTTCGTCATCTTGAACAACCGCCGCTACGCCGCCCTGCAGGACTTCGCTCCGGCATTCGGTTTTGGCCCGCAAGACAAGGTCATGGGAACCGACTTGCCGGGCATCGACTTCGTCGCGCTCGCCACGGGGCTGGGATGCCCCGGCGTGCGTGTCTCCGACGCTTCACGCCTGGGTGGGGTGCTGGCCGAAGCCTTGGCCAGCGGCAGCCCCAATCTGGTTGAAGTGCGGGTGGCCTGAGCATGCGGCGCGCCGCAATTCCAAGGAACCCTCATCATGCCCGTGTCTGCCATGCAGGTATCGCTATTGATCAACGGAAAGCCGCTGGCCGCGGCAATACCGGGGTGCTCAAGGCTGGATCACGGTGCAGACCACTGCGCGCGACTATCCGTTCTGACGGGACGACGCCCAGCAGCTTTCAAGAGTAGAGGCCGCGCATGCGCACTCAGGTTGCAATCATAGGGGCCGGCCCAGCTGGGCTGATGTTGTCGCATTTGCTGCACTTGCAGGGCATTGAATCCGTGGTGCTGGAACGCCGCAGCCGCGACGCCATCTGCGCCACCATCCGCGCGGGAGTGCTGGAGCAGGGCACGGTCGACCTGATGTGCGAAGCTGGCCTGGGCGACCGGATGCGCCGAGAGGGGTTCCGGCACGAAGGGACCGTGCTGCGCGTGGGCGGCCTCGACCGGCGCATTGACTTTGTTGAACTGACTGGCGGCCGCGCCGTGATGGTCTATGCGCAACACGAAGTCATCAAGGATCTGGTGGATGCGCGGCTGGCCACGGGCGGCGATTTGCGCTTTGACGTTGCCAACGTCAGCCTGCACGACCTGGCCTCGTTGCGGCCCACCGTGCGATACGGCGATCAGAATGGCGCCGTCGGCGAGCGCCAAACCGTGCAGGCGGATTTCATCGTGGGTTGCGACGGCACGCACGGCGTCAGCCGCGCCGCCATCGCCCCGCAGGCGCTGCAAACGGCTGAACGCCGCTACCCCTACGGATGGCTGGGCATGCTGTGCAAGGCTCCGCCATCCTCCAACGAATTGATCTACGCCTTGGGCGACGATGGTTTTGCGCTGGTCAGCACGCGGTCGCGCGAGGTGCAGCGCATGTACCTGCAATGCGACCCCAGGACCAAGCCGGCGACTGGTCCGACGACCGCATCTGGTCCACGCTGCGTGCCCGGTTGGCCACCCGTGACGGCTGGCTGCCGAAAGAGGGCGCCATCTTCGACAAGACCGTGATCGGCATGCGCAGCCGCGTGACCGAACCGATGCGGCACGGCCGGCTGTTCCTGGCGGGCGACGCGGCCCATGTGGTGCCACCCACGGGCGCCAAGGGCCTGAACCTGGCGATGTCCGATGCGCGCCTGCTGTCGCGCGCCTTCGCGCGGTTCTACCGACAAGGCGGCGAAGACCTGCTTTGCACCTACAGCGCCACGGCGCTGCGCCGCGTTTGGCGGGCACAGCGGTTTTCATGGTGGATGACCTCGTTGCTGCACCGCGCGCCAGGCGCCGATGCCTTTGCCCGCAAGCTGCAGGACGCCGAACTCGATTACCTGATCCGTTCGCGCGCGGCTTGCACCGCGCTGGCGGAGAACTATGTGGGGCTGCCCGAGGGGCCGCTCTGGGATTGAAGCGCGAAAGTTACCGGAGATAAATGACATGACCTGGACTTCCCCGAACAACGCGGCGTCGGCACCCACAGCGGCATCCCAGCGCGGCAGCGCCGATGTGGGCGCCTTGCTGGACGACGGCCCCTTCACGAGCATGCAGAAATGGGTGGTGATGCTGGCGGCCCTGTCGATCGTCGTGGATGGCTTTGATGGTCAATTGATCGGCTTCGCCATTCCCATGATGATCCAGGAATGGGGCATCACGCGCGAAGCGTTCGCGCCCGCGGTGGCGTCAGGCCTGATCGGAATGGCCATCGGCAGCGCCTCGGCCGGCCTCTTCGCCGACCGCTACGGACGGCGCATGGCGGTAATTGTCAGCGTCTTCGTGTTCGGCACGGCCACCTGCGCGATCGGGCTGGCCCCCGACGCGCTGAGCGTGGCCGTGTTGCGCTTCATTGCGGGCCTGGGCATCGGCGGCGCGCTGCCCAGTTCCACCACCATGACCGCTGAATTCACACCGGCGCGCCGACGTACGCTGGCGGTGACCGCCACCATCGTGTGCGTGCCCCTGGGCGGCATGCTGGCGGGCTTCTTCTCGGGCCATGTTTTGCCGCTGTATGGCTGGCGCGCGTCGTTCTTCATCGGCGGCGCCTTGGCCATCTTGCTGGGGTTTGCGTTGATGGCCGCACTGCCGGAATCACCGCGTTTCCTGGCGCGCCGACCCGAGCGCTGGAAGGAGCTGAGCAAGCTGCTGGGTCGCATGGGGCGTCCCATGCCGGAAGGCGTGCGCTATACGGACGCGGTCGAGCAGGCCGTGGAAAAACAGACGTCAAAACAGCAGGGCGGCGTGCGGGCCTTGTTCGCCAACAACTATCGTTTCGACACCATTGCCATCTGGGTGGCGTTCTTCATGTGCCTGACGGCGGTGTACAGCGCATTCAGTTGGCTGCCCACCATGCTCAGTTCGGAAGGCTTGCCGCTGTCGGTGGCGGGGGCGGGCCTGACCGCCTACAACCTGGGGGGCGTGGTCGGCGCCTTGGTGTGCGCGGTCGCCATGACGCGCTGGGGCTCACGCGTGCCGCTTGCCATCTGCTGCGTGGGCGCGCTGGGTAGCGCCTTCCTGATGCTGTTGGTGGATGTGAGGAAGAGTGCCTCGTTGCTGGTGTTCGGCTTTGGCGTGCATGGGCTGTTCGTCAACGCCGTGCAGTCCACCATGTATGCGCTGTGCGCCTACGTGTATTCCACCGGCGTGCGTGCCACCGGCACGGCGGGCGCGCTGGCTTTCGGCCGCCTGGGCGCCATCCTCAGCGCTTTCGTGGGGGCCTTGGTCATTACGCTGTGGGGCGCGCAAGGCTACCTGACGCTGTTGGGTACGGTCATGGTGTTTGCCTTGATTGCCCTGCTGTCGGTGCGCCGCCACTTTCCGGGCCAGCGGCGGGCGCACCAATTGGATGGGACATGACCATGGCAAATACCGAAGATTCCGTCGCGATCCTGTCCACGCGCGATTGGCAGAGTCACCCGCCTTACCGCTGCGAAGCCTATCAATCGACCGCGCGGCGCAGCCCCATGCTGCCTTTGGTGCCCCTGAAGGCGGCGCTGGGCGAAATGCGCCAGCCCGTCTATGGCCACGAGTGCGTCGGCAAGCGCGACCACGACCTGACACGCAACGCGCGCCGCAATGGCGAACCCATCGGCGAACGCATGGTGCTGGCCGGGCGCGTGCTGGATGATCAGGGCCGACCCGTGCCGCACACGCTGATTGAAATCTGGCAGGCCAATGCCGCTGGCCGCTATGTGCACAAGGCAGACCGGCACAACGCGCCGCTGGATCCCAACTTCCTGGGCGCGGGCCGGTGCCTGACGGATGCCGACGGCCGCTACCGATTCGTGACCATCAAGCCTGGCGCCTATCCCTGGGGCAACCACCCCAACGCATGGCGGCCCCAGCACATTCATCTGTCGCTGTTCGGCCGCCACTTTGCCAGCCGGCTGGTGACGCAGATGTACTTTCCGGGCGACCCGCTGCTTGCCTATGACCCGGTCTACCTGGGCACGCCCGCCGAGGCGCGCAGCCGCCTGGTGGCGGATTTCAGCCTGGACCTGACGCAAGCGGGTATCGCGCTGGGATATCAGTTCGACATCGTGTTACGCGGCGCGGTCCAGACGCCCTTCGAACACCACTCATAGGACAGACACCATGATGCAGGGTCTGCAAGACAACTTCGGACAGACGCCGTCGCAAACGGTGGGGCCGTATTTCGCGTTTGGCCTGACGGCAGCGCAATATGGCTACGACTTCGATCAGCCGTTTGATACCGTGCTGGCGGGCGACGAGGCGCGCGGTCAGCGCATCCGCTTGCAAGGCCGCGTGCTGGACGGCGACGGCGTGCCGATTCCTGACGCATTGGTCGAGATATCGCAGGTGGACGGCCAGGGGCGTTGCCCGCGCAATGTGTACGAGGCATCGGCCATGGGGTTTCTGGGATTTGGCCGCTGCGGCACCGGCACGGACCCCGGCTGCCGCTATACGTTCGATACGGTCAAGCCCGGGCCGCAAGCGCCGGGCGAAGCGCCGCACATTGACATGATCGTGACCATGCGTGGGCTATTGCTGCATGTTTACACGCGGGTGTACTTCGACGATGAAGGCGAGGCGAACGCGGCCGACGCGGTAATGAATTCCGTGCCCGCGGCAAGGCGCCACTCGCTGGTGGCGCGCAGGACCGTGCGCGGCGGCGACGTGATCTACCGCTTTGATGTGCACATGCAGGGGCCCTACGAAACCGTGTTCTTTGATCTGTAGCGTCTAGCGCTAGCGCGCTACGAACCTCGGGCGCCGCGTGCGTTTGCACGGGGCGCCCGAGGCGTCAAGCGGATGGTTCAGGCCGGTACGTCAGCCTGGGGCTTCAGCCCGGCGCGTCAGGCCGTGGTGTCGCCCGCCGCTTCGGGCTGATACAGAATTTCTTCGATGCGGGCGGAGTGCTCGGTCTGGTTGGGCGCGGTCCAGGTGACAAGCTGGCCCGTGCGCGAGCCAATCAGGCTCAAGCCCAGCGGCGACATCACCGATACCTGGCCTTGGGCCAGGTTGGCGTCGGCCGGATAGCACAGCGTGACGACCATTTCATCGCCCTTGTCGTTCAGCAAGCGCACCCGCGAGCGCATCGTGATGATGTCCGGGGTAACTTCCTCGATAGCGATGATGGGCGCCGAATCCAGCAGTTCTTGCGCGGCGTCCACGGCATCGCGCGGCAAGGTGGCGGCGGTGGCGGGGCGCGTGATCATGCCCAGCAGGCGGGCGTGGTCCAGGGCGGTAATCAGTTTGTCTTGCGGCACGGCGTTCATGTCGGTTCTTCTTGGACGAAAGGCCTCGCCAGGCGCAGGCCTTTCGGGCTGGGCGGACGAGGCAATGGAGGAGATGACAGCGCTTTGGGAAGAGAAGGGTCAAGCGGTGCCGCAACGAAGCGTATGGGGCGAATCGTGTCGGGGAGGTGCGCCACCTGGGTGGCTGACCAGCATCAAAGCCGGTTCCGGATCCCCGGAGAGTGCCCTATGGGGCTGATTCAAGCGTCGAAGCGTGCAGGTTTTGCGCGTTTGGCGCCCAATCTGCTGTCGGCAATAGGCGAGTATATAGGCCAAAGCCGGGTCGTAGTATCGGAATATTCCGAAAAAGGGGCGATTAGGCCTCGCCCCTTGTCTTCTGGCGGCGATATCAGCCCTTGATGAACGCCAGCAGGTCGGGATTGATGACCTCCGCGTGTGTCGTCAGCATGCCGTGCGGAAAGCCTTCGTATACCTTCAGCGTGCCGTTCTTCAGCAGCTTCACGGCCAGGCGCGATGCATCATCAATGGGCACGATCTGGTCGTCGTCGCCATGCATCAGCAGCGTGGGCACGGTGATGGCCTTCAGGTCTTCGGTCTGATCCGTTTCCGAAAAGGCCTTGATGCCCTGGTAATGCGCCAGCGCGCTGCCCGCCATGCCTTGGCGCCACCAGTTGTTGATCACGCCTTGCGACACCTTTGCGCCCGAACGGTTGAATCCGTAAAAGGGGCCAGCGGCGACATCCAGGAAGAACTGCGTGCGGTTGGCGGCCAGCGCGTCGCGAAAGCCGTCGAACACTTCAATGGGCAGGCCACCCGGGTTGCCTTCGGTCTTGACCATCAGCGGCGGCACGGCGCTGACCAGCACGGCCTTGGCGACGCGGCCCTGCGGCTGGCCGAACTTGGCCACGTAGCGCGCGACTTCGCCGCCACCGGTGGAGTGGCCAATGTGCACGGCGTTGCGCAAGTCCAGGTGTACCGCCACGGCCGAGGCGTCGGCGGCGTAGTGGTCCATGTCGTGGCCTTCGCTGACCTGGCTGGAGCGGCCATGGCCGCGGCGGTCGTGCGCAATGACGCGGAAGCCCTTGTTGACGAAGTACAGCATCTGCGTGTCCCAGTCGTCGCTGGACAGGGGCCAGCCGTGGTGGAACATCAGGGGCTGGGCGGTTTTGGGACCCCAGTCCTTGAAGAAAATCTGCACGCCGTCAGAAGTGGTGATGGTGCTCATGAGTGTTGACTCCGGGTGGTGCCACAGGTGGGGCGGGCGCCGGAACAGGCGCTGACTTGGGCGTAGCCCCGGTGCCGCCAAACCCTGAGCGTAGCGCTGCCTATGCGGTGGCGCTTGTACGTTATCAAGCTGCTTTGAACAAAATCATCTTGGGGCCGGATGGCGTGGCGCCGTCAACGGGGCCTGCCGCTTGCGTCGCGCAGCGCCAGGAAGTGTTCCATGATGCCTTTCAGCGCGAATTCGGCGCTGGCCTGGCGGATGCGGTTGCGGTCGCCGGAGAAGCGCCGGGTGGCCGTGTAGACCATCGGGCGGGCGTCGGCCTTGCCGATCTTGAATACCCAGGCGTAGCACTGCGTGCCGCTGGGGATGCGGTCGTCGGTGGCGTCCGTGACGCCCGTGTTGGCCACGGCAACGTTGGCGGGGCTCTTGCGGGCCGCCCCCAGCGCCATGTCGCGCGCGACCGCCTCGCTGGTGAGGTTGTGCGCGGCCAGAGTCGATTGGGGCACGCCCAGGCAGCGCTGCTTGGCTTGCACCGAATACACCACGAAGGCGCAATCCAGCAGTTTGCCCGCGCCGGGTATATCGGCCAGGGTGGCCGCGATCAGGCCCGCGGTGCATGACTCCGCGGTAACCAGGGTCAGTTCGTTTTCATGCATGAAAGCCGCAACTCGTTCGATAGCGTTCATCGCCGCGCTCCTGCTGGGTGGTCAGACGCGCGGAGCAACTGGCGTGCCTGCCGGTCGCGCGGGCACGCCAGTTGCTCCTCATGCCGTATCCGCCTATTCCGTCACACACCATCACCCATCAGGAGTTTGCGATGAGCACCCCTACAAAAAAGCAGCAGGATCATTCATCCCCGGTGCGCGCCCCTGGCCAGACCGAGCAATCACCCGCCGAAAACCCCGACCGCCGCGCGCCGGGGCAGGAACGCGACCGGAACGGTCGCTGGCCGCCGGATGCGTTGCCCAACCCGATGCCCGGCGTGGACCCCCAGCAAACCCCCGGTATCGACCGCCTGGGCGACGCGAACGCGGCCGACCAGGAATGGCTGCGCAGCACGCGCGGCCTGTAAGCGGCGGGCCCGGCGCCGGGGCCGCGGTGTCCCCGGTTTGCGCCTTGTCTTCTGCCGTGCGGCGTCTGCGTCGATGGCGCGGCCCTGCTGTGACGCTTTCCCCGGGAATGCCGCTTGCTGCAAGGGCAAGGCAACAAAGCGGGACCAGGCTGGAAACTCAAGCTCGCGGTCCCACCCCGCAATTCAAGCCATTCCAGGGAGCATTGCGATGAAGCCCAAAGACAGTAAACCCAACCCCGCTTCCGACGACACGCCGCGCGAGGCCCAGACCAGCCATGGCGACAAGCAGAACCGCACCAAAAAGGAAGGTCACGTCACGCAGATAGGCAGCGGCCAGGATCAGCAAAGCCAGCGCAATCGCGGCGCGGGTTCGCGCAGCAAACCGTGAGTTGAACGCTCTTGGGCCGGCGCGCTCTTGGCCGCCCACAGCGGGGCATGAGTCCCCATGCACCGGTGCCGCTTCGGCGGCACGCCCCCTTGTTGTTGGGAGAAAAACATGAGACACCCTCGGCATGCATCGCCTGGCTTGGCGGGTTTCCTGCGGGCCGTGACATTGGCGGCTGGCCTGGCCTGCAGCAGCGCGAGCTACGCGCAAGCGGCGGGTGGCCCCGCCGGGCCCGCCGGGCAGGGCGGCCTTCCGCCTGCCGGCACCCCCGCGCCCAAGGGGCCGGCGCCCGATAGCGGTGCGCCCGCTCCATCCCGGGGCGACCCTTCGGGGCCGCCGCCCACCATCCCGCAAGCGGCCCCGGGCGACAAGCCCTCGCAGCCGGTGCAGGGCCAGGGCACCGTCAAAGGTTCTTCCGCCAATCCAGCGCCCGATGGCCGCATCCCTGGTGGCAAAGCCGGCTCGGGCGGGCACAAGACGAATGAATTCGGACGGTAACCGCGCACGGGAGTAAGGGATGCAAAACCGAGACGTGGTGGTCGTGGCCGTGTCCACGGGTGGCCTGGCCGCCCTGGAAGTGCTGCTGGGTGATCTGGATCCGTCCTTGCCGGCGTCCGTGTTCGTGGCCATGCATGTGGACGGCTACCGCAGCGTGTTGCCCACGCTGCTGCAACGCCGCACGCGTTGGCGCGTGCAGCATGCCATTGATGGTGAACCCTTTGTGCATGGCGTCGTCTACGTGGCGCCGCCGGACAGGCATTTGATCTTGCAGCATGACGCGACGGTGCTCACGCGTGGGCCAAAAGAGAACTTCACGCGGCCCGCCGCGGACCCGCTGTTTCGTTCCGCCGCGGAACATTACGGGCAGCGCGTCGTCGGTGTCGTTCTGACCGGCCACCTGGACGACGGGGCGGCGGGCCTGAAGGCCGTGAACGCTTGCGGCGGGTTCGCCATCGTGCAAGATCCGGCCGACAGCGTGGCCCAGGACATGCCCACCAACGCCATCGCCGCGGTGCCGTCGGCGCTGGTGCTGCCCTTGCAGCAGATTGGCGAAGCGATGGCGAACGCGGTGAAGACCACGAGCGCTCCACGTGCGCCTGCCCCATCCGCCTTACCGGAAGTTCTGCGCGCCGAATCCCGCATGACGGAAACCGGCCAGTCGTCCGCGTCCGTGCTGGAACGCCTGGGGCACCAGGCCGGACTGACCTGTCCCGAATGCGGGGGCGTGGTGTGGCGGGTGGACACGGGGTTGCCGGTGCGCTACCGCTGCCATACCGGGCATGCGTTCTCGTCGCGGTCCTTGCATGCCGCGCACGCGGCCGGGGTGGACGAGGCCCTGTGGTCCGCCGCGCGCCTGCTGCGCGAACGCATCATTCTGGCGGGCGAGGAAATCGCGACGGGCGGCGCGTCGGCCGAGGCCACCGGGCGGCTGCGGGCCGCCGTGGGCCAATGGGAGGCGGCCTACCAGCAACTGCGCGCCCTGGCCGCAATGACGGATAGCCCCTTGGCGGACACGGATACCGGTTAGCCGGCCATGGCGAAGCCAGGCAACAAGCCCGCCCATAGGACGGCGCTTGCGGAAGCGGCGGTCATTGGGATCTAGGCGTCACGCGCATCGGCCTGTTTGATGCCTTCCTGCTCCTGCGATTGACAACTGATGATCGAGACGCTTTCGTGTGGGTATTGCGCGTTGGCCGCCTTGACCGCCGCCTCGCACGTGGGATAGGTGCGGGCATCTTGTTGCACGCCCAGCATTGCAATGCGGCGAAAGCTCCAAAGGCCGTCGGGGCGCTCGAACGCTTCGATGATCATTCCTGGGCCTCCTTGGGCGAAGGCGCGCCCGCATTCACTTCGGGTTGGCCGGGAAGGGACTTGCGGGAACCGGCGCTTGGATGTTGCGGCATGGAAGCCTCCTGGCAGCGTTGGCGATAGGGATTCGTTGGCGCAGTTCGCAAGCAATTCGTGTTCCCAAGCCGTTGCGTATAGAGAACCCAGGTCGTGGCGGGCACGTGTCTTGCTCCTAGCCACGCACGACATCCGTCCCGGGTTGTCTTCACTCTAAGAGCCACACCATGCATCCCATACGCAAAGCGGTATTTCCTGTTGCCGGCCTGGGCACCCGTTTTCTTCCGGCCACCAAGGCCATGCCGAAAGAAATGCTTCCCATCGTGGACCGGCCACTGATCCAATATGCCGTCGAAGAAGCCGTGGCGGCGGGCATCACGGAACTGATCTTCGTCACCGGGCGCAACAAGCGCGCCATCGAAGACCATTTCGACCGGGTGCCGGAACTGGAGCGCGACCTGGAATTGAAGAACAAGGGCGCGTTGCTGGACAGCGTGCGCAACGTGATTCCCGACACGGTGAAATGCGTGTACACCCGCCAGCCCGCTGCCTTGGGCTTGGGCCACGCCGTCTTGTGCGCGGCCGCCATCGTGGGCGACGAGCCGTTTGCCGTACTCCTGGCCGACGACATGATCGACGCGGACAGCCCCGTCATCGGCGAGATGATGACGGTGGCGCGTGAGTTCGACGGTAGCGTGCTGGCCGTGCAGCAAGTGCCGCGTAGCCAGACCAATCAGTACGGCATTGTGTCCGGCGCGCATGCTTCGCAAGGGGTGTTGAAGGTGTCGGGCATTGTTGAAAAGCCAGACCCGGCCGACGCCCCCAGCGACCTGGCCGTGGTGGGCCGCTACATTCTTGAACCCCAGATTTTCCACGCGCTGGAGGCTACGCAGCCGGGCGTGGGCGGTGAAATCCAGTTGACCGACGCCATTGCCTCGCTGCTGCAAGGCCGGAAGGTGTTCGGCTACGAGTACGACGGCGTGCGCTATGACTGCGGCAGCAAGGAAGGCTTTTACCGCGCCACGATGGAAATGGGGCGCAAGTATCACGGCATGAAATAAGCCTCAATCCGCTGCGGGCCCCCTCAAGCCCCCCGTCCCATTCGGCGCCGCGGGCGCTTGGCGCTTGTGCGCGGTGGCATGGTATTGGTCCAGCACCGTTCGCAGCGCGTCCTCGCGCACGGGGCGCCCTTCAAGAAAGTCGTCGATCTCGTCATAGTTCACGCCCAGCGCCACCTCGTCAGGCAGGCCGGGGCGCAGCGATTCCAGGTCAGCGGTGGGTGCCTTGGTGATCAGTTTGGCGGGCACGCCCAGCACCACGCCCAGCGCGCGCACCCGGCGCTTGGTCAAGCCGCGCAACGGCAGCAGGTCGGCTGCGCCGTCGCCATGCTTGGTAAAAAAACCCATCAAGGCTTCCGCTGCCTGGTCGGTGCCGATCACCAGACAGTCCATCGCGCCCGCAATCGCGTATTGCGTCACCATGCGCTGTCGCGCCTTGATGTTGCCCGCCACGAAGTCCTCGGCGCCCTTGTCGCTGAAGACCAGGCCCGACGCCGTCAGCGCCTCACGCTGGGCGTCCACGGTGGGCTTGATATCCACTTCCATCACATGGTCCGCGCGAATGAAGTCCAGCGCGCGGCGGGCATCTTCTTCGTCATGCTGGTGCCCATAGGGCAGGCGCACCGCCACGAAAAACGCACGCCGCCCTGTCAGGCGCAGCCGCTCGGCGGCCAACTGCGCCATTCGTGCCGCCACCGTGGAATCCACGCCGCCGCTGATGCCCAGCACGTAGCCGGACTTGCCCGTTTCCAATAAATACTTCTCCAGGAAAGCCACTCGGCTTTCAAGTTCAACCGCGGAATCAAAATCCGGTTGAACGCCAAGATCACTCGCAATGGCAGCCTGCTGATCCTGCAAGTTGGTATTGCCAGCCATGATCAGATCTCCCTTCAAGGTTCCGAAGGGGGCGAACCTGCGCCCGCCCCGCACTTGGGGGCGGTGGCAGCAATTTCCGCGCCTGAATCGAAAGCGGCGCTATCCGGGGGGCGTGAGCCTGGCGCGGCGGTCGCGGCAGCGCTGGCTTGAGGCAGAAGCCTCAATGGACCCTGTTGAGGCAGAAGCCTCAGTGGACCATGTGGCTGTTGTCGCGCTCGACGACGGGCGGGCGCGAGCGGCCCAGCCAGCTTTCCACTTCGGCTTTCCATCCCGCTTCCCAAGCGGCCACCTTGGCGCGCCACTGCGCGATGGGTTCGCCGGTATGGCCCGGCATCTGGTGGGCCCGCAGATAGGGGCAATCAAACAGGCTCCATCCGTTCCGGGCGGCCTGCGCACCCTGATCCTGGATGTCATTTTTCATCTCGGCTTCCCCCGATTGGCGTGAGCAAAAAGTATGAGCGCAGCGCGGGCCGTGTGCAATAGTGTGTCAATACTAGGGGGGATAGCGTGGCGGAACCCCCGGCCGTCACGCCTGGCCGCGCAGCCGCCGCACGATGTCCAACAGGTTGTCCAGCGACACCGGTTTGCTGATGTGCGCGGTATAGCCCGCTTGCAGCGCCTGGTTCATGTCGTCCTTGGAACCAAAGCCCGTCAGGGCGATGGCGGGCAGGACCAGGTCGGGATGGTTTTCGCGTATGGCGCGAATCAGCGCATAGCCATCCATGCCGGGCATGCCGATGTCGGACAGCAGCAGGTCAAACGACGCGGCTTGCATCGCGGCCAGCGCTTCCTGGCCGCTGCCCACCGCGGTCACGCAGGCCTCTTCCATGTCGAGCAGCTCACGCATGATGTGAAGAATGTCTTCGGAGTCGTCCACGATCAGCACCCGCAGTCCCTTCAGCGGGCTGTCGCCGGGCAGGGCCAGTTGCTGCTCCTGCTGCTGCGCGTGTGCCAGCGCCATGCGCACGGTAAAGCGCGCGCCATGGCCCTGGCCATCGGAATGCGCCTGGATGGTGCCGCCGTGGGCCTTGACCAGTTCGCTGGCGACCGCCAGGCCGATGCCCAGCCCGGGGCTGGCCAGGTTGCGCTGGCGCACGTCCGCCTGGCTGAACATGTCGAACACCTTGCCCAGGAACTTGGGGTCAATGCCATGGCCGGTGTCGATCACGTCCAGCCGCATGCGCGCGTCTTCCACGCCCAGTTTCAGCGTGACCGTGCCGCCGGGCGGCGTGAACTTGATGCCGTTGTTCAGCAGGTTCCAGATGATCTGCTCGACCCGCAGCGGATCGGCGTTCAGGTGGATGGCCTGGCCGGCGTCAAACTCGCTGTGCAGCGTCAGGCCGGCGGCGCTGGCCACGGGGCGCAGCACGTCCAGGATATTGGAGGCGATGGCGGTGATGTCAAAAATAGACTGGTTCAAGGCCAGCTTTCCGGTACGCACGCGCGACAGGTCCAGCAGGTCGTCGATGATGCGCGCCTGGCCCTTGACCGATCGCTGGATCAGATCAGCGGAGCGCGCGGCGGCGGGCGAATTGCGCACGGCCGGGGTGCGCGCCAGCAGTTCGGCATTCAGCTGGATCA
Organism: Achromobacter sp. JD-1; assembly: GCF_038594925.1. Lineage (NCBI taxonomy): Bacteria > Pseudomonadati > Pseudomonadota > Betaproteobacteria > Burkholderiales > Alcaligenaceae > Achromobacter > Achromobacter sp. JD-1. The sequence continues at coordinate 58,424 of NZ_JBCGCS010000022.1, forward strand.
GGTTGAGCGGATGCTTGAGCTCATGCGACACCATGGCGAAGAACTCGTCTTTCAGCACGTTGTCGGCGCGGGCGCGGTCCAGGCGCGACTCTTGTTCGGCATCGCGCAGCTTCAGGTCGGTGACGTCGCGCACGATTTTTGCAAAGCCGCGTATGGTCGGGTCGTCCATGCGGTTGACGCCGCCCGTGCAGAAGATCAGGCCGCCGTCCTTGCGCCGATGCCAGCGTTCGTCGGGCGCATAGCCGATCTGCCTGGCGCGTTCCAGTTCCAGCTGCGGTCGGCCGGCCTGAATGTCGGCGTCGGTGAAGATGATGGCGAACGACTTGCCGACGGCTTCGGCGCGCGTGTAGCCGAACATGGTCTCGGCGCCGATGTTCCAGTTGGTGATCACGCCGTCGTGGTCCAGCGTCAGGATGCCGAAGTCGCGCGCGCTTTCCGTCATCAGCTTCAGGTGCGCTTCGCCCAGGCGCACGCGGTCTTCCGCCTTGCGCCGGTCGGTGATGTCAATGAAAGTCAGCACCGCGCCTTCGATGCGATGTTCGGCGCTGCGGTAGGGCAGCAGCCGGGCCAGGTACCAGCGGTCGGCGTCGCTGCGCACTTCCCGTTCCACCGCGCGCAGCGATTCAAACACGCCGGCCGCATCGCGCGCCATGTCCGGGTAGTCAAGCCGATGCGTGATGTCCAGCAGGGACCGGCCGGCGTCGCTGGTGATGACGTTGAACACGTCGGTCGCGCGCGGCGTGAACCACTGGATGTGCATCTTGCGGTCGACAAACAGCGTGGCGATGTCGGTGGACGCAATCAGGTTTTGCAGGTCGTCGTTGATCTTGGCGGTTTCGTCCACCTTGGCCTTGAGTTCCGCATTCACCGTGATCAGTTCTTCATTCACCGACTGCAATTCTTCCTTGCCCGTTTCCAGTTCTTCGGTGGCCGAGCGCAGTTCTTCATTGATGGCCTGCAGTTCTTCGTTGGACGCCTTCAATTCTTCGGTGGACGTTTCCGACTGTTCGATGGTCGTCTGCAACTGGTCTTTCGTGCCCTGCAATTCGGCTTCCAACTGGGTCAGCACGGCGGTGGCGCCGGCCGTGGGCGCCACGCCTTCGGGGCTCATCACGTCTTCCACTTCGTCGAACAGCACCAGCATGTAGTCGTTGGACGTTTCCTCGTGGCGGAACGGCCGCACCACCATGTTGACGTAGGTGTGGCGTTCGCCGATCTTCATCTTCACGCGGCGCGCCTCGACGCTTTTCCGGGTATGCAGCGCCTGGAACATCGCGGTGCGCAGTTCCATGCGCAGTTCGGGGTACACCAGCGACGGCAGGTTGCGCGAGGGCTCGCCGCCCGCGTGGCGCAGGAAGCGGCCCGCGCGTTCGGACATGTGCACGATGTCGCTTTCCGAATCCACGATGACGCTGGGCGGCGCGTACATCTCCAGCGCGCGCTGATGCACGTCGGCGTAAGAAATCTTGTTGTGCCGGTTGCGCGGCGTGCTGGCCGGCGCGGCGCTGGGGCGTTCGAAGGCATGGGCGGCCGGCAGCGCGGGCGCGTTGCGAAGCTGGGTCGGCGTTTCCTTGGCCACATAGATGCGGTTGCGCTTGTCCACCACCTGGAACAGGCGCGGGCAGGCGTCGGCCGATTCCGAACTGCCCAGAAACAGGTAGCCGCCGGGTTTGAGCGCAAAGTGGAACATCTTCAGCACATCTTGCTGCACCTCGCGATCCAGGTAGATCAACAGGTTGCGGCAACTGACCAGGTCCAGCTTCGAAAAGGGCGGGTCGCGCAGGATGTTGTGCACCGCGAACAGCACGCGCTCGCGCACTTCCTTCTTGATGCGGTATTCGTGTTCTTGCCGTGAGAAATAGCCTTCCAGCAGCGAGCGCGGCACATCGGTGTCGATGGCCATTGGGTAGCTGCCGACGCGGCCCACGGCCAGGGCCGCTTCGTCGATGTCCGTGGCAAACACCTGGATCTTCTGATTCACCTTCAGCGCATCGGCGCGCGCGCTCAGCAGCACCGCCAGCGAATACGCTTCTTCGCCCGTGGAGCAGCCCGCCACCCAGGCGCGCATGGGGCTCGCCGGGTTCTTCAGATGCCGCTCGAACAGCTTGGCCAACACAAAATTTTCCAGCGACGAAAAGGCTTCCTTGTCGCGAAAGAACTGGGTCACGCCGATCAGCATGTCGGACAGCAGCAGCGGCGTTTCGTCCACCCGGTCCTGCAGCAGCTTCCAGTACGCCCGAAGCGTGGACACACCCGTGACCTGCATGCGGCGTTCAATGCGCCGCAAGACCGTCGCGGTCTTGTAATGGCGGAAGTCGTGTGCCGTGCGGGCGCGCAGCACCGTCAGGATGTCGCGCAGGGCCACGCGGTCGTCTTTGTCAGGGGTGGTGTCGTGGACGGGTTCGCCAGCCGCTTGCGCCGCATCCTTGCCCAGGCGCGGAAGGTGCATGGCGAACATATTGTCGGCAATCTGCTTGAGCCGCTGGGGCATGGCCGCCACCGGCAGGATGATGTCGACCATGCCCGTGGCGATGGCGCTGCGCGGCATGGCGTCGTGCGCGGCGTCTTCGGGCTGCTGGGCGAAGGTGACCCCGCCTTGCTCCTTGATGCGCGCCAGCCCCAGCGAGCCATCGGACCCGCCACCCGTCAGCACGATGCCGACCGCGCGGGTCGTGTGCACATCGGCCAGCGTGCGGAAGAATTCGTCGATGGTCGCGCGCTGGCCTTGCGAAGGTTGCGCTTCCTTCACGCTTAGATAGCCGTCGTTCATGGTCAGCATCGCGGCGGGCGGAATCACGTACACGTGGTTGCACAGAACGCGCTGCGGGCGGGTCACCTGCACCACCGGCATGCGCGTGGCGGCCTGCAAAATCTTGTCCAGCACGCTGTCGTGGTCGGGCGATAAATGCACGATGACCACGAAGGCCATCTGCGGGTTGTCGGGAAGCGTTGAAAAGAATTCCCGCAACGCTTCGATACCACCCGCCGAGGCGCCCAGCCCCACAACGGGAAAGTGCAAATCACTGATGGCGACACCCGGTTTGTTGTCGGGCACGAAGGGAGTGTTGGACATGGGAATCTTGGCTGGGGCGACGGGCTGCGTTGCCTAGGATGATACAGCCGGAAAAAGCGTGTCGAGAGGGCAGCGCGTCGCGAGTATGTGACGTGCTGCAAGGCGTCCCAGTCCAGCTTGAATGTTCAAGATTCCTCGCCAGAAGCCTTGGAATCCGGACGCGCCCATTCGCACCAGGCGGGTTTCAGCGGCCAGGTTTGCCAGGCGGATTGGGCGGGCGGGCCTTTGCGGCTTCGTTCACCTGCTCTTGCACTTGCTTTTGCGTCCGGCCGAAAGCGTCCCGGCCTTTCGGCGCTTGCTCACCGCCAGCCGGATACCCCGAGTTGGTGGCGGGATCGGGGTTCACGTCCCCTTGCGGCGGGCCATCGGCCACGGGCTGTCCGGTGGCGCCGACTTCGGCACGGTCCACGTGCGGGGAGGGCGGCGGATTCGGGGCGGGAGCGGGCTTGGATTCGTTCATGGTGGGCGACCCTTGCTGGTTGACGCCGCGCGGAGTGCGCAGCTGCGCCCCGCTTGCAGCAACTTCCATGCCTGAGCCATGGCTACGCTCATTGCGCGCGTTTAGCGCCGCTGCCAAACAAGCTAAGCCAGTTGCGCCTAGGACGCGCGCCGCGGCAGCACGGCAGTCAGCACGGTGCGGCCGGGCTCGGACACGATGTCCAAGACGCCGTGCACTCGCGCGATGCGGGCATGCATGCTGCGCATACCCACGCTGACGCCGGCTTGCCGTACCGTCGCCACATCGAAGCCCACGCCATCGTCTTCAATGCGCAGTTCCAGCCGGTCGGCATCGGGCTGCAACAGCTGCACCTGCACGCGGCGGGCGCGGCTGTGCTTGACCACATTGGTCAACGCTTCTTCCAGCAGGCGCGTCAGCGCCAGGCATTCCAGGGAAGAGGGCGGCGTGCGCCATTGCGGCGGAAACTGCCAGTGGGAATCCAGGCCCAGCTCGTCGAACACCTGCACGTAGCGATGACGCAGCGGCGCGGCCCATTCCTGCGGGGTGGCCGGGACCGTGACCCCGCTGCTCGAGCCGCTGTCGATGGTCTGGCGCAAGTCGTCGCGCAGCAGCTTCAACATGGACAGAAACTGCTGGCTCTGCAACGGCTTGTCGGCCTGTTCCACCATGGCCATCATCCGCACCAGCGAACCACCGAGTCCGTCGTGCAGGTCGTGCGCAATCTGCAGGCGTTCGTGCAGGCGGGTATTGGCCACCGCCAGGCTGTGTTCGCGTTCCAGCGTGGTGGCCAGTTCGCTGCGCGCCTGGAATATGCCGTCCGCCAATTCCTGGTTGAAGCGCTCTATCTGCCGCACGTTGCGCGCGTGGCGCAGGCCCAGAATGGCGGACAGGCACAGCGTGATCACCACGCTGGAGTAGGGCGTGTAGGACTGGCCGGGTGAGATGACCTTCATCATCAGCAGCAGGTCGTGCAAGATGACCACGAAAAATACCAGCAGGCAGGCGGCCAGCATCAGGTGCTCTGGGCGGCGCGTGCGCCAGGCGTGTACCGGAAACTGCAAGCAATTGATGATGAAGATGGCGGCGGGAATCAGCATGCCGATGGCATGCGCCGTGGCCAGCGCGTTGTCGGGCGTAAAGGCCAGCATGGCCAGCAGCGCGGCGCTCAGTAGCCACAGCGCGCGTTCGATGCGCGGCAGCGATTGTTCGCCAAAGCGCCAGGTGAACAGGCAGAAGCAGGTGACGTACAGCACCAGCGCCATGGCGTTGGCGCGCGCCAGCGACAAGGTGTCGGGCAGCGGCCAGGGGCTGGTCAGCAGCACATTGCTGATGAACAGCACCCAGAACAGCGACATCAAGGCATACCAGCCGTAGGGGGTCTGCTCACGCCGCACCACCCAGATGCAGAAGAACAGGCCACCCAGCACGGCGGATACCACCAGGTTCACCGTGTACAGCGAGCGGTTGCGCCACCATCTTGCTTCTTGCGCGGCTTGCATGGCTTGCGGCGCGCCCAATTGCAACGTGCCCAGCCCGGGCGTCTGCTGCGCCACGCCTGCCACGCGCACCCATAGCGTGTTCACGCCGTCGTGCACGATGGCTTCGGGCAGGCGCCAGGTGCGCGGCATGTTCCAACTGCGCGATAGCGGTTCGCTCAGTTGCGGGTCGCTCCAGATCAGTTCGTCGTTGACGTAGAACTCGCCGGCCATCACCACGGACTCCACCATCAAGGCTACGGGGCCGGGGCAGGGCCGCTGCCAGTCGATGCGATACCAGACGGATCCGCTGTAGCCGGGCCAACGCTGGTTCCAGTCGTCGGGCAGCGTGACCGGCACCCAGTCGGCGCCGTCAGGCCGGCTGCCGTCGGCGGCGGCCCGCGCCGCCGTGATGGACATCAGTTGCACCGCGCACGCCGTGGTCGTCTTGGGCGTCGGGGCCAGGCCAGCATCCCCGGCAACGGCGGGCGCCGCGCACAAGACCCACCAGCAGGCCAGCAGCCATCTCAGTCCAGCAAGCCACGCGAGCGCGCGGCGTGTACCGCCCGCGTGCGCGATGAAACGGCCAGCTTGCGGTAGATGTGCTTGATATGGCATTCAACGGTGTAGCGCGACAAGAACAGTTGTTCGGCGATTTCGCGGTTGGCCAGGCCTTCGGCCACCAGACGCAGGATCTGGCTTTCGCGGGGGCTAAGTATCGCACCGCTTGCCGTGCCGGTCTGTTCCGTGGGCCGGGGCCGCAACTCGTCGATGATGCGTCGTGCCACGAAAGGGTCAATCGGCGCGCCGCCTCGCAGCACGCTGCGTAACGACAGCGCAATTTCGATGTCGTCGCGTTCTTTCAGCACATAGCCCGTGGCGCCGGCGCGCAAGGCCGCCAGGATCGCGTCCTCGGTGCACCAGGCCGAGATCACCAGGATGGCCAGGCCGGGGTCGGCGGCGTGCATCTCGGCAATCAGGTCGATGCCGCTGCCGTCGGGCAAGCCCAGGTCCACCAGCGCCAGCGCAACCGGCTGAATGGCCAGGCAGGCGCGCGCTTCGGCCAGTGATCCCGCGTAGACCAAGGCGTCGGGCTGATAGCCCAGTTGCAGCAACAGGCCTTCGATCCGCCGGCACACCAGCGGTTCGTCCTCCACCAGCAGCACGGGGGCGGGCAGCGTGAGTTCGGGGGCAAGGGTGGAGGAGGGCATAGGGGGAAGGGGAAGTGCGGCAAGGGAGGGCAGGATCGCCCGATTCTAGATTGTGATGGCGCGGCGCGTGGCCGGCCATCCCTTGAATCAGGTATTCCCGCAGGGGTTTCCCTCTAGGATTTCCCGCCCTGGCTGTTCCCTTCCAGCCTCTCCCCCCGGGGATCAATAGTTGATCGAGGCCGACAACATATACGTACGTCCCGCCGCGTTCGTCACGAACGAGCCGGATGCCAGCCAGTACTTCTTGTCCGCCACGTTCTCGACGTTGGCGCGGAACACCACGTCCTTGCCGGCGATGGTGGTGGCGTAGCGGGCGCCCAGGTCAAAGCGGGTGTAGCCCGGCAGGCGCAGCGTATTGGTGTTGTTGAGATAGACGGACGACGTGCGAATGGCGCGTCCGTTCAAGCTCAGGCCCTGCACCCACGGCGTGTCCCAGTCCAGGCCCAGGTTGTAGGTGCTGGCCGGCACGCCCGCCGGCCGGTTGCCCTGATTGACGCCGCCCGGGGTTTTGGTGAGTTCGCTGTTGATGAACGCCGCGCTTGCCATCAGGCGCAGGCCGGGGACCAGCTCGCCGTAGCCGGTCAGTTCCAGGCCACGGTTGCGCTGTTCGCCAAAGTAGCCGTAGACGTTGTTGTCGTCGGCCTGGCCGGACGGGCGCGCAATCTGGAACAGCGCAAGCGTGGTGGTGATGTTGCCATCCCAATCCACCTTGACGCCGGTTTCGTACTGCTTGGACTTGTACGGCGCCAGCACGGCGCCCCGGTTTTCGTAGGTGTCGCCCACGATCGTGCCGCGCGTCAGGCCTTGGGCCAGGTTGGCGTAGACCGATACGTTCTGCAGCGGCTTGACGACAATGCCGCCGATGGGCGAGTTGGCGCTGGAACGGTAGCCGCTGGTGCGCGCGCCCGTGGTGGTGTTGTAGCTATCGACTTCAACCCGTTGGTGGCGCACGCCCGCCGTCAGCAGAATGCGATCGTCGATAAAAGACAGCGTGTCGACAATGGCGAAGCTGGTCAGCGTGGTGTCCGACGCCTTTTGCGGAGTGAGGCGCACGGCGGGGCCGTCGGGGATGTCCACCGGATCATAGATATTCGAGGCCACAATGGCCGATCCGGTCGAATAGGCGTTACCCGCCTCTTGCTTCAGGTAGGTGGCGCCCAGCGCCAGGCGGTGCTTGATGCCGCCGGTGCTGAAGCGGGCCGTCAGGCCGGCGTCGCCGCTGCTCGTCTTCGAATACGAGTCGTAGTACGTCGTCATGACGTTGAAGTTGCCGTCCTGGTCCACCGACTGACGCGCGCCCGCCGTGTTGACGGTCACCGGGAAGATCTGCCGCACCTTGCCGTCGCGATACCCCGCCGCGATGTGGCCGGTGAGGTTGTCGGTGAAGTCATATTCCAGGCGCGACATGATGGTGCCGTCGCGTTGCGACAGGCGGGTGCCGGGGTAGAAGTTGATGTCGCCATCCGGCGGCGAGGGCAGTTCCGTCACGTTGGGCTGCCAGCCGATCTGCGAGCGGAAGTTCTCGATCACGTCTTCCTGGTGGATGGCGTCGGCCGACCAGCGCAGGCGCGCGCCGCGATAGTCGATACCCAAGGCGCCCATGTCCAGGCCCTGCTTGCCGTCCTTCAACGTGGCTTCCCCGCCGCGCTTGACGCCATTGAAGCGCAGGCCCCAGGCATTGTCTTCGCCAAAGCGGCGGCCCAGGTCAAGCTGGCCGGTGAAGTTGGCCTTGCTGGCATAGCCCAGCGTGGCGCGCGCCAGCGGTTCGTCGTCGGCGCGCTTGGTCACCACGTTGATGGCGCCGCCGATGCTGCCGTTGGGCGGAATGCCGCGCATGAAGGCGCCGGGGCCCTTCAGCACTTCCACCCGCTCAAGAATCTGTACCGGCACGCGGCTGGACGACACCAGGCCATACAGGCCGTTGACGCTGACGTCGCCGCTGCCCACGGCAAAGCCGCGGATCTGGAAGTCTTCCCCAAAGCCGCCCGCCGATGTCAGCGTGCGGACCGAGGCGTCGTTGACGACCACGTCGGCCAGGGTGCGGGCCTGCTGGTCATACAGCAGTTCAGAGGTGTAGTTGACCGTGCTGAACGGCGAGTCCATCACGTCTTCGGAACCCAACAGGCCCAGGCTGCCGCCCGTGGCAAGCTGCCCGCCCGTGTAGGGCGGGGCAAGCTCGCCCAGAATGCCGGCGGTGACCGTCACGGCTTCCAGTTGCACCGTGCCGCCTACGGGCTCGGTGCGCGACAAGGTCACGTTGTTGCCATTGCGGGTGTACGTGATGCCCGTGCCTTGCAGCAGTTGACGCAGGGCATCTTCAGGCGACAGGTTGCCGGAGATGGCGCGCGCGGTCTGGCCGGCCAGCACATCCTGCGAATAAAAGATCTGCAAGGACGTTTGCGAACCCAGCTGCAACAACGCATCGCCCAAAGGCTGCGCGGGAATGTTGACGCTGACGGGCGCTTCCTGGGCCTGGACGGCGGGCGCCATGCCAAAGACAAGCGACAGTGAAAAGGCAAGCGCGCTAAGAACCACGCGCGGCGGGACGCGCAGAGCAGGTCGGGCAGAGACGGTATTCAAGATCGGTAGCTCGGTGAGAGGCACGCCATTGGGGGCGCGCCGGTTCTAAAGGGGGTAGGCGGGCGGCGTGGATATGTCCGCCCCTTCCTCTCTAGACGCATGAGCTGGCTTGAAACCGGAATGGGAATCGCTATTATTTTGTAATAGAGTTGTTACAAATCGTCAGCGCGCCAGGACACGGACCCGACCGTCCGGCAAGCGGTCCAGCGATACCGGCGCAATGGCGGGCAGAGCGTCGATCATGGCCAGCGGATCGTCCACGCTGAAGACGCCCGAGATGCGGTAGGCCCCTAGCGCGGGCGCGTTCAGGCTGGCGGGCTGCATCAGGTAGCGGTTCATTTCACTGATGACCTTGGCCAGCGGCACGTTGTTGAAGATGATCTTGCCGCGCTGCCAAGCGCTCAGGTTGTCGACATTGACCTGGGTGACGTCGCCTAACGGGCTGTCCGCGTAGGCAATGGCCTGTTGGCCCGCGCCCAGGCGGTGTTCACTGTGGCGCCACCAGGGTCCGGATTCCAGCCGCACGGAACCGGATTCGACGCTGACTTGCAAGCTGTCGCTGTCACGCCGCACGTTGAAGCGGGTGCCTGTCACGGTGACCTGCCCCAAGCCGCCCTCCACCACAAAAGGGCGGGACCTATCGTGCCGCACTTCAAAGAAGGCCTCGCCCTGTGACAGTTCCACCCGGCGTTCGTTGGCGCCGAAGCGGGCGGCCAGGCGGGTGTCGCCGTTCAGGTGCAGGATGGAACCGTCAGGCAGCGTGACCTGGCGCCGTTCGCCCTTGCGGGTGGCGTAGTTCAGCCGCGTTTCGTCGGAGTTGAATAGGTAGGGCGCTGCCAGCAGGCCCGCCGCAACGGGCAGCGCACAGGCCGCCACCATTCTCAAGCCGAAGCGCCGCCGCGACATCGCGGGTGGTGGGGGCGCAGCCCGCGTGGCTTGCATCAGGCCGCGCAGCCGCGTTTCAGGCAGGGACAACACCGCATCCCATTGCGCGGTCAGCCTGCGATAGTCGCGTTCGTGGGCCGGGTCAGCGCTGCACCAGGCGGCAAATGCCTGTTGGTCTGCTTCCGTGGTCTCGCCGGAATGCATGCGCGAAAACCAATGCGCCGCGTCGCGCGGGTGTTCCAGCGCGTCGTCGCCAGGGCGCAAGGCAGGGGGGCGGGAGTCAGAAAGGGGCATGGTGTTGCAGCCGATCGTTGATGTGACGCACGGAGCGAGTCATGTATTTTTCCACCATGCTGCGCGAGATGCCCATTTCCTGGGCGATTTCGGTGTGCGTCCATCCTTCCAGACGGCACCACAGATAAACCTGCCGGCACTTGGGCGGCAGGTCTTCCAGCGCACGGGTGAGCTCATCGGCCAGTTGCTGAAACCGCACGCCATCATCGGCCGGGGGCGTGGCGGGATGGTCGCCGCCCGGCACCTCGTCCAGCGGCGTGATGTCCAGCGTGTTGACGTGACGATGCCGGCTGACCAGGCGGTTGGAGGTGCCGCGGGACATATACGCGCGCGGGTCATAGATAGCCGCGACGTCGCCTTCCAGCATGCCAAGCACGGTGTCGTGCATGGCGTCTTCGCCATCCTCGTGCCCCCGCCCGCGCCATTTGCCGATCATCTCCGCGTAATGGGCGAGCCAGTCTTTCCTGGCCTTGGGAGGGTGAGACATGAGGTAGCGCTTGGGCAAATAACAAAAAGTTATTGATTCTAATATGCATTTGCGTCTCTGGGAGGGGCCGCGATCGGCATGGCGCGCGCGAACAACACGCACGATCAACACGCACGATCAAGGCTTGACGGCCAGGCCGGCAGCATGCTGTCTAAGCGCATTGCTCAATGATCTGGGCAAGCTTGCTGGCGGCGGCAATCATCTTGTCTTGCGGGTAGCCCCCAAAGCCCAGGATCAGCCCCTGCCGCTTGTCGGGGCTGCGATCCGAATAGGTGGGAGACAAGGCGCGCACGGCAACGCCTTGTTCAGCGGCCAGGCGGGCAATGGCCATATCGTCCAGACCATCGTCCAGCCAGACCAGCAGATGCACGCCTTGTTCAATCGGCTGCACCCGGGCCAGGCGCGCGGGCAAGTGGGCCTGCAGGATCTGGACAAGCGCCGACCGGCTGTCCGCGTAGATGGACCGGATGCGCCGGATATGCCGGTCCAGGTGCCCTTCGGCAATGAAGGCGGCAAGCACATGCTGGTCGGCGGTGGCCGGGTGCCGGTCCATCACAATCCTGGCGCCGCAAAACGCGGCGACCAGGTCGGATGGCGCAATCAGGTAGCCCAGCCTGAGAGAAGGAAAAAGGATCTTGCTGAAGGTGCCCAGGTAGATGACCCGGCGGCCATCCAGCCCCTGCAGGGCAGGAAAGGGATGCCCTGCATAGCGAAGTTCGCTGTCGTAGTCGTCTTCAACCACCCAGGCATTTGTGGCCGCGGCCCAAGCCAGCAGGGCTTCGCGCCGAGCCATGCTCATCGGCATGCCAAGCGGATATTGGTGCGAAGGCGTCACGAAGGCTACGCGCGCGTTCGGCGCCTTGCGCAGGCCGTCTTCCACTTTCAGCCCCTGTTCGTCCACCGGCAGCCTGACAATGCGATCGGGTCGCCCCGTGCTTTCCAGAATGGACGTGATACCCAGGTAGGCGGGGTCTTCCACCCAGGCCTGATCGCTGTCCTCCAGCAAGACCTGGCACGCAAGATACAGCCCTTGCTGCGTGCCGGACGTGACGATGACCTGGTCCGGGGTGCAGACCACCGAGCGGGATTTTCGGACGTGATCCGCAATGGCCTTGCGCAGGGAAAGCAGGCCCTGAGGGTCGGCGTAACCGGACGGGCCGCCGGCGCGGGTGGCGCGTATGCGGTTGCCCAGCTTGCGCCAGGTGTCATCCGGCGCGACCGGTCCGGCAGGCACCGAAATGGCGAAAGGCGCGGCCGGCAGCGGAACCATGGCGGCCGCAATTCCGGCATAGCGCGCGGCCGTGGCTGGCAGGGGGCGCGCAAACGCGGTGTCCGCTTCTGCGGGCTGGCTTGCGGCGGGGCTTGGGTTCCGCTCGGTCAGCGTGACGGATACGGTGGTGCTGCTTCCCGCCTTGGACTCCAGATATCCCTCGGCCACCAATTGCTCGAAGGCCTCGACGACGGTGCCGCGCGCGATCTGTAGCGCGGCGGCCAACTGGCGGGTGGCGGGCACCGGCTCGCCCGGGCGCAGCGTGCCCGCACGGATCAACTGCCGCAACTGCTGCGCCAGTTGCTGGCTGAGCTGGCCTGCCTTGCGGTCGAGTGGAAACAGGACGGGCAGTTCGATGCTCTTGGGGGTGCGCACAATAGTGGTCTAAAGAAAAGCGGGCAAACTGGATCTTACTGCTAGGCCAGATTGGGGGCATGATGCGTGGCAATTACTCGATCTTTGACCCCCAGAGGCCATTCGCCATGTACGTACCCGAGCACTTTGCCGTTTCTGATTCCGAATCCCTCTACGGCCTGATTCGGGCCCAGCCGCTGGGGATGCTGGTGACCCAGGGCCCGGAGGGCCTGGACGCCAATCATCTTCCCTTCGAGCTAGAGGTGGGCGAGCGCGCCGTCTTGCACGGCCACGTGGCCCGCAACAACCCGGTGTGGCGCGAGGTCGCCGACGGCAGCGAAGTGCTGGTCGTGTTCCGGGCCGGGGATGCCTACATCTCGCCAAACTGGTATCCCAGCAAGCACGAGCAGCACAAGCAGGTGCCCACGTGGAACTACCAGGTCGTGCACGTGCATGGCCGCGTCACCATCAAGGACGACGAACGCTATGTGCGTGGCGTTGTCGCCCGCCTGACGCGCACGCACGAGGCGTCGCAGGAGAAACCGTGGAAGATGACCGACAGCGCCCCGGAATACATTGATGCGATGCTGAAGGCCATCGTAGGCATTCAAGTGGAGATCACGCGCGTCGTCGGCAAGCTCAAGCTGAGCCAGAACAAGGACAAGCGTGATATTGAATCCGCGGGTCAGGCGCTGGTTGCCAAGGGCAAGACCACCATCGGCGCGGCCATGCTGGCCTGTGCCGACCCATGCCCTGGGCGTGAACGTTGACCGCCTGGCCAGCAGTCGATAGGGGCGAACGCTGCCGCCGCGTCGGCCCCGCGCGGACGTTCAGTCGAGAGATATTCCCGAGTTTTGAGCGACCTGGCGCCACTTGCTTTGCTCGGCCGCGAGCCGATCACGGAATTGCCGCGCTGAACCGGGCGAGACTTCCACGCCTCGGGCGGTAAGCCGCTCACGGACGTCCGGCAACTCCAGGACGTGGACCAGAGCGGCATTAAGGCGCTCGACGACGTCCGAAGGCACACTGGCGGGGCCGAGCAGTCCCATCCAGCCTTCTGCTATCAACTCTTGGTAGCCCAACTCCCGCAGCGTGGGCGTATCCGGCAAGTCGCGTAGGCGCTCGGGCGACGGCGTAGCCAATGCCCGCAACTTTCCCGATTTGATGTGGGGTAAGGCGACAGCTGCCGTCTCGAACGTGAAATCGACCTCGTTTGCCAGCAGTGCCGTCATTGCTGGCGCGCTCCCTTGATACGGGATGTGTGTGGCCTTCGTGCCGGTGCGCGAGAGGAACAGTTCACCAATCATATGATTGGTGGAACCCATGCCGAACGATGAGAAATTCAAGCGGTTCGGCTGGGCTTTCGCACGCTCAATGAGAGACGGTACGTCCTTGATGGGAGAACTGGCCGGTACAACCAGCACGAAGCTGACACTTCCGACTTCCCCGATGGGCGTGAAATTCTTGAGCACATCGTAGGGAGCCGTCTTGCGGGTGACCGGATTGATGATCAGTTCGGCGCCAGTGCCGAAGAACAGCGTCGTGCCATCTGCCGCGGCGCGAGCCACATTCTGCGCACCCAGCGTGCCGCCGGCGCCTGCCCGGTTGTCAACAATCGTGGGCTGGCCCAGTTGTGCGGGGAGTTTTTCGGCAATGATCCTGGCGGCGCCGTCTGTGCCACCGCCAGACGGGAACCCGACGACCAGATGTACCGGTCCAGAGGGAAAGCCAGCGGCACTGGCTGATACGGCGCATAGCGCGCCCACACACAGCAAAACACATCGAGTCAGCATACTCATGTCAATTCTCCAGTCAGGATGAGGCAGTGGGGGCTGGTCGCGGCCCCGCATTCCTGTTGAACAGCTCGTTCTCGCTCACCTTGCTGGCGAGCGGCTTGTTCGGCGGCGAGTACGCTCGGGCGACTGCCTACGCGAAGCAGATAGGCCTCCAGATGCGGCCATGTTGAGGTGTCGATCTGGTGCGCTCGGGTCCACATCGCGATCGTGTAGCAGTGCGCGTCCGCAATCGTGAAGTCAGGCCCCGTAAGGAAGTCGCGATCAGCCAACTGGTCGTTGACCCATTGCAGACGGCCTTGCAGGTATTGGCGGGCGATCTGCTTGTATGCCGGTGGCGTGACGGCTTTGAACAAGGGCATGAAGCCACCTTTGTGCAGGTCCGCGGCGATGAAACTCATCCACTCCATGATGCGATATCGAGCCAGCGACCCCGGCGGTGCGAATAGCTTGGTATCGCCGCGTTGGTCGGCCAGGTACTGCATGATGACGGCGCCTTCACTGAGGTACTGGCCATCCGGCAATTGCAAGGTGGGCACCGTGCCTTTCGAATTGACGAGCAGGTAATCGCTGCCGTCGCCCAACTGTTTTGTACGCATGTCGACCCATTGCAGGTCGAGCGCGATTCCGAGTTCGCGAGCCACGATATCGACGGCCAGCGAGCAGCCTCGGACCTCATGATAGAACTTCATTGTCAGCCTCTCTTATGGGGGAGCCTGGTGTGTCCGTGAGCGTCACCGCAGCGATGTCCATGCACGAAACGTATGCCAGGTACTGTCTTTTCTTAAAAACGATAATACAAAACTGGAATAAACATAATTATCGTCATACAATTCTGGCGTGGGGAGCGTTTATTTCCAACTAGGGGAAACGCTCGTTCGGATGGGTTCTGATCAAAGCAAGGGGAGGACATCATGCAAGGCACCATCTTGGTGGGGACTGCGGGACAAGGCATTCTGCGCAGTGCGGATGCCGGGGCGAGCTGGCATCGGCTGGGCTTGAGAGAGGCAATTGAATTCGATGGCGTTGTGCGTTGCCTGCAGGTGGATCCTTCAGATCCCGCACGCGTTTTCGCTGGTGCGGATGCCGGCATTTGCCTGAGCACCGATGGCGGCGCGCATTTCAGGCGGCTGGACTCTCCTGCCAATGGACTGACCGTGTGGGCGTTGGCGCTCGACCCGCGCGACCCCAAGCTGATCTATGCCGGAACCGGAGCGCCATCACGCGCGCGCATTTTTCGCTCGGCGGATGGGGGTGAAACGTGGGTCCCATTGCCGGTGGAACTTCCGGAGTTCTGCGCCGGCGTCAACCGGCCGCGAATCCTGTCCATCGTGGTGGACCCGGTCACCAGCGAGGTGTGGTTCGGCGTAGAGGAAGGTGGTGCTTGGCGGAGCGGCGACCGCGGCGAAACCTGGCAGCGCATCGACAATGCGGGCAATGGAATCAGCAGTGGCGACATTCATGCCATCAGCATCCTGCCGGCGCTTGGCCAGGAACCGCACACACACCTGGTCTGCACGGTCAATTCGGTCTACACCAATGTTCTCCACGGCGAGGGCGCCTGGCATGGCGCCAGTTCAGCGGATCGCTTCGAGGGCCTGTACTACACCCGCACCATCCAGCCATTGGCAGGCGAAGAAGACGTCCTGCTGGTGGCTGTCGGTGATGGCACGCCCGGCAAGCGAACGCAAATCTACCGGTCTGAAGACCGGGGGCGTCATTGGGAGCCGGCGGTTTTGCACACGCCGCCCAACTCAACCTTCTGGGCCTTCGGCATGCATGCCGCTGATCCGTCGCTCGTGTTCGCCGGCACCAAGTATGGCCATCTGTTCCGGTCTATGGACGGCGGCCGCAACTGGTTCAAAGAATGGCGCGAATTCAGTGAAATCACCTCAATCGCGTGGACGCCATTCGTGGCGCCGATCAAGGCGCATCCGCAATCCAGGGTGCAGGTTCCCTCTCTCCATGAATAAGTCGTACCTATGAAAACTCCCAATTTCAGCGCTTTTCACATTCGCAAGTGGTATCTGCAAACCGAGGAAGCCCTGGCGGGTGAAGCCGGCGCTCCGGCCGATGGCGAGCCATTGCTGAAGTTCGTCATCGCCGCCTGCCTCTACAACCCCTTTGCGGGCAAGTACGTTCAAGATTTGTCTGCCTGGATTGATCCGTCTCCAGAGCTAGGCCAGGAGTTTGGTCGCCGTATTCGCGAGGCCGCGCAGGGCCGTGCCATCGAGAGCTATGGCAAGGCATGTCTGGTGGGCATGGATGGCGAGTACGAGCATGGCAATGCGCTTCTGACCAACCCGGCGGCCAACCCGGTGCGCGAAGCGTTGGGTGGCGCCAAATCGTGGGTACCTTCCACCGGTAAGCGTGGTGTGCCTGGCACAGCCATCGACATTCCGCTGGCGCACAAAAATGCGCTATATGTGCGATCGCACTATGACACCGTTACGGCCACGTTCAACGACGGCCCGAACCGCGACGAGGTCATACTGATCTGGGCGTTTGCCACGCGGGGGCGGCTGAACGCGCGCCTGGGAGGCTTGCTGGCCGCCGATGTGCAAGGCCAGAACGGCCTTTACTGACACCACGAAGGAGGATGCAAATGGATCGACGCGACTATACGCTGACCGCTTCCGGCTTGGGCTTTCACGTAACCGAGTGGGGTAGCAGTACCGCGTGGCCTGTCGTCATGCTTCATGGCATCCGAGGCTACGCCGAGACCTTCTCGCGGCTGGCGGCAGCCTTGCAACCGGGCGTGCGCGTGATTGCTTTCGATCAACGCGGACGCGGCAGCTCCGATTGGGATCCCGAGCGGAACTACTACGCCG
Source organism: Achromobacter sp. JD-1 (assembly GCF_038594925.1). Classification (NCBI taxonomy): domain Bacteria; kingdom Pseudomonadati; phylum Pseudomonadota; class Betaproteobacteria; order Burkholderiales; family Alcaligenaceae; genus Achromobacter; species Achromobacter sp. JD-1. The sequence goes on from NZ_JBCGCS010000022.1 coordinate 75,137, forward strand.
ATGCCTATGTAAAGGATCTGGAGGCAATCACGAACCAAATGGACCTGCATCAGTTCGACCTCTTGGGCCACTCGATGGGCGGTATCAACGCAATCATATTTGCGGCGCGGCATCCGGCGCGTGTGCGCAGGCTGATCGTTGAGGACGCCGGCCCTGGCGCCTTCGAGGCCAGCGCCGGCGCGGCCCGGATCCGCAAGGAGCTTTCCACCACTCCGGATTGCTTCGCTTCCTGGGATGAGGCCGCAGCCTTCATGCGCGCCTTGCGTCCCACGGTTACTGAAGCGGCGCGCGATCAGCGCCTGAAGAGCATGCTCAAAGCCACTGCCGACGGCGGCTATACCTGGCGCTACGATCATGCGGGTATCGCCGCCACGCGTTTGAATCCGGACCCCGCGCGACGCGTGGATCTAGACGCATGCATACAGGCAATTGCCTGTGAAACATTGGTGGTAAGAGGGGGCCGGTCGGACTACCTGCAACCTGAGATGGCGCAGCATATGTGCGGCCTGAATCCGCGCGTCACCGCGATCGAGATTCCTGATGCCGGGCATTACATCCACGATGACCAACCCGAGCTTTTCGCTCAGGCTGTGTGTGGCTTTCTTAAGGCTGAGCCGACCCGCTGACCGCCGAGGCAGCATGTCCTGAGCGTCGGGCCACGATGATGTAGCCCGATGGTAGGCGGCCCAACCTGTCGTGCCAGGTTGGGCGCCGCCTTAAGCGCCCAGGTCGGCGGGTTTGGTCGCCAGGACTTTTTGGTAAACCGCGATGGTGCTTCGCAACGCGTCCTGTAGCGCTTGCGGCGTGGATCCAACCCAGTCATACCCTTGTCCGACCATGCGTTGACGAACCGCCGAGTCTTTGCCCAGATCGGCCGCAAGCGCGGCAACCGCTTCACAAACGGGCGTCGGCGTGCCTGCGGGTGAAAACAGTCCGAACCAGCCGCTGAAGGCCAACTGCTTCACCTGTTGTTCCTCAAAAGTCTTGATGTCGGGGAACACGTGCGTTCGCGCATTGCCGGTGACCCCCAGCACCCGGATCTTGCCTTCTCGGACCAAGCCTTCCAGCGCACTGCTGGTGAGGAATACCGCGTTGATATGGTCGCCCATGAGGTCGGTGACGGCTTGACCGGAACCTTTGTAGGGCACATGGGACAGCTTGGCTCCGGTTGATTGCGCCAGCAGCACGCCGTACAAGTGCGCCGAAGAACCGGTGCCAAAGGTGCCGTAGGTCAACGCCTGCTGACGGGCGTCATTCAGAAAATCATCAAGTGTCTTCCAACGCGAGGTGCTGGCGACGGCCAGTGCATTGGCCGTGGTGGCCAGCAGGGTGGCCGGGCTGAACTCTTTGATGATCTGGTCCGGAGCCGCCTTGGCGATGAGCGGACCCAGCACGTGGGTGCTGGATGTGCCCAGCAACAGGGTGCTGCCGTCTGCCTTTTGGCGCGCGACATGGCGGGCGGCGATGGCGCCGTTGGCGCCGGGTTTGTTTTCGACGACGAAGGTCGTGCCGGGTGCGCGCGATTGGGCAAAGTGCGCGAATTCGCGGGCCAGCTGGTCGGCGCCGCCGCCGGGAGCAAACGGCACTACCAGGGTGATCAAGGCAGGCAACGGGCCGCTCTGCGCCATGGCGAGCCTGGTCCGTGTAAGGGTGCTTCCCGCCAGCAGGCCTAACAGCCCTGAGTTGAACAATCTTCGATTCATGACCGCAATGCTCCTTGGAAGGGCGGCGGCATGCGGAAGTATTCGCAGACCGCCAAAATACGTGCTTGGCGGAAAAAGAATACTACAAAAAATATATGTATTGAGGATTCGGTACTACAATTTAGGGCATGTACCTAGGGTTGGCGGCGTCGAAGGACTTGCAATGCCGTCCGTGACGCCTGACGTACGTGGTGCAGCGCTGCCTTGCCAGCGGCCACTTCGTCGCGTGCTTTTAGCGCCTCGAAGATCTGGGTCAATTCGTGCAACGTCTCGGGTAGGCGGCTTGGCTCGGACAACGACGTGCGACGCAGCAGCACAATGCGGTTATGCAGTTGCTGCAGCATGCTGCCCAGCAGACGATTGCCGCAGCCCGCGGCGATGATGTCATAGAAGGTGTCGCTGAGCGCTACCGTGCGCAGAATGTCGCCTTCGCGCGCGGCGCTGGCGAGTTCGTCGAAGGTAGCCGCCAGCGCTTGCATGTGCTCGTTGCGCGCGCGCAGCGCGAAGCCAGTGCAGATCTGCGCTTCCAGGACGCCTCGGACTTCGTAGATATCCTCGGCTTCTTCATAAGTCAGCACCGCCACCACCGGTCCGCGGTTGGGCGCGATCTCGATCAGGCCTTCGGCCTCGACCTGTCGTAGCGCTTCACGAACCAACGTGCGGCTTACGTTCAGCAGTTCAACCAATTCGCGTTCTTTAAGGCGATCACCGGGCTTGAAACGGCCAGAGAGAATGGTCTTGCGCAGAGCGTCTTCGGCTTGACGCCGCAGCGGCGTCGATGGCGTGTCCGTCATGGGGCCAGGATTCAAATCGATGGTCTCGGTCGTCATTGCGTTGTCGTATTGAAGATTGCTGAAAGAGTGATCCCATCATACAAAAATATGACCGCGCCAAGCGGAAGTGCGCCATGTTCGACGCCGCTTTTAAGAAACAGGTCGAACCCGCTCAAACCCGCTCAACGATGACAGACGGCTTCCACGTTGTGACCATCTGGGCTGAATACAAAGGCGGCGTAATAGTTGGGGTGGTAATGCGGCCGAATTCCCGGGGCGCCGTTGTCCCGGCCGCCGGCCGCCAGCGCCGCCTGATAGAAGGCGTCCACGTCCGCCCGCGTAGCCGCCGCAATGGCAATGTGCAATGGCGCCGCGGCGGAACCGGTCGCGTATAGCCATAAAGACGGCTTCCCGTTCTTGCCCAGCCCGATGCTATTGGGGCCTTCCATCGCCAGGCCGACGCCAAGCGGTGCTAACGCTTGCAGGAAAAAGTCGCGACTTTGATTGATGTCGCTGACGCCGAAACCGATGTGATCGAACATGGAAACTCCCCGCTTTGCAATTGACATTGATCAACATTGAACCCGTCGCTCGGATCATCATGACATCTGGGTGGGTAGCCGCTCACCACTTGAAGCAATGGAGACGAACATGACCCGTTTGACACAATACAGTCCGTTTTCATCAGACCCGGTTGCTGATGTGTTCCAGGCCTTCCTGCGACCGATTCGTTCGCAGGCAGATGAACGATCCCCCAGGCTGGACATTGACATTACCGAGGCCGGTGACAAGTACGTGTTGAAGGCTGAAATCCCTGGCATCGATAAAAAGGACATATCGGTGGAAATCGACGGGAACACAGTAATGATTTCAGCTAACAAGGAACAGAACAATGAAGTCAAAGAAGGAGGCAACGTGATCCGACAGGAACGATACTGGGGGCGCGTTCAACGTACCGTGTCGCTCGCCAGTCCCATCGATCAAGCCGCCGCCAAAGCCGTGTGTGATAACGGCGTGCTGACGCTGACGCTTCCCAAGCTCGCCGGGAACCAGAACAAGACGCTAAAAATCGAATGATGCGCGTGCCCAAGGCTCGCGACACGCATCTTCCCGCGCCTGGGTCAGGTAAGGCGACTACCTTTGAAAAACATATCGCCCGGGCGCAAGCGTGAGCGCCGACTGATCGCTCCCCGCAACGCCAAGTTCTTGTTTTGCAGGCCTTGGCGCACCTGAACGCTGCGCCAGCCATTCGCTCCACTCGGGCCACCATGAACCCTGGTGCAGCGCGCTGTCTTGCAGCCATTCGTCGGGCCCGCACCGAAAGCCGTTCGCCGGCGTGTCGCGGGTTCTGTACCAGCGTCCAATGTGTCCCGGTTCGCTGACCACGCCGGCATTGTGCCCGCCGCTGGTCAGTACGAAGCGGACGTCGGCATCTGTCTGATAGTGCACCTTGTAGACGGAGCGCCAGGGGGATATGCGGTCGGCGTCCGTGCCCAGCAAGAATATTGGCGTTCTGATATTGCGAAGCGCAATGACCCGACCGCCGGCTTGACAGCGGCCCGCCGCGAGCTCGTTGTTCAGGAATAGTTTTCGCAAGTATTCCGAGTGCATCCGATATGGCATGTGCGTGGAATCGGCATTCCAGGCGACCAAGTCATTGGGAGCCGACCGTTCACCGAACAAATAAGCGCGGGTTGCCCGCCCGCAGGCCTCGTCCATCGGCCGCAATGCTTGGAATGCAGCGGCCATCTGCTGCGCGGACAGGTAGCCTTGCGCCCACATCATGCTTTCCAGAAAATTGACCTCGCTTTCGCCGATGAATAAGCCCAGGCCGCCAGGCTCGGTGAAGTCCGTTTGCGCCGCCAGCAGGGTCAACGTTGCGAGCCGATCGTCACCTTGTCCGGCCATGGCGGCCGCGGCGATGGACAGCAGCGTGCCTCCCAGGCAGTAGCCAACAGCATGAACGCGCTGATCCGGGACCACCCGCGTGACAGCATCAAGCGCCGCCATGAACCCGGATTCGCGGTAGTCCTCCAAAGACAGGTTGCGATCTTTGGCGCCGACATTGCGCCAGGAAATGCAGAAGACGGTATAGCCCTGCGCGACCAGGTAACGGATAAGCGAATTATGAGGAGACAGGTCCAGCACGTAGTACTTCATGATCCAGGCCGGCGTAATGAAAATGGGCTCGGGCCGGACCGTGGCCGTCGTGGGCGCATACTGGATAAGTTCAAGAAGATGGTTGCGGAATACGACGGCCCCAGGTGTTATGGCGATGGTCTTGCCCACTTGAAAGCGGTCTGCCCCGCTATCGACGGGGTTGCCGGTCATCCCTTGCAGGTCGGCCACGAAGTTCCTGAATCCGGCGACAAGATTTGCCCCACCTTGGTCCGCGGTGCGTTGCAGGGCTTCAGGATTGGACAGCAGGAAATTCGCCGGCGAGAAGAGATCGCACCACTGCCTGGCACAGAAGGAAACCAGTTCGACGTGGTGCGCGTCCACGCCAGGCACCTGCTTTGTCGCCTGTTCCCACCATTGGCGTGTCAGGGAAAAAGCGTGCATCCAGAATTGATACGGTTCACGCCGCCACGCCTGTGCCGCGCTACGCGGAGAGTCGGGCATATCAGCGCTGGGGTATGTGCCGCCTGTCGCGCATAGCGCCGCATGCTGGCCTAATTTTGCCATCGAATCGGCGTAGAGCATGGCGAGCTTTAGCCGCGTTCCGGGCGCCGCATGGAGATGGATCCACCAGTCCAGCATGGCAAGCGTGGTGGCGGCCGGTGAAATACCGCCGGTCAGCCTCGCCAGCAGGGCTTCTTTGCTGTAGTTCAGCGCGTTGAAAATATTGTCGGATGCCTCCTCGGCAGCCCGCTTCGAACGGGTTTTTGGCATGATCACGCCGGTGTGGTGGGTTTGGGCCGCAGTGCGACCACATCAGGCTTTGATTTTTTCCGCCGTGCTGCCATGAGCGACAACCTGGGCAACGTCTTCAGCAATTTGGGAAAAGCGGTCCTGCCAAGGATTGCGGCTATTCCGTATTGCTTGCGAGGTCGATGCCGAAGCCTCCCGGAAGATTCTTTCCAGTTCCTTGAAGTACTTCAGTTCACGATCGATCAGATCAGTCATGTGCTTCTGTTGCAGGGCGCATATGCCTGCGATCGAGGGCTCAGCGTCGATCTCGGTATGTGCTTGTTGCATCCAGGTCACCATCTCCTTGTCGACCTTCAACTGCAAGGTTCTCAGCTCCTTTACGTATTCAAAATAGTTTGATGCCGCCGATAGCGCGACATCAAGGCCGTATTTGTACAGTGCCGTATAGGGCTCGTAGACGGGCTGCATGACGGGATACCTCCAGAATTAAAGCTACGCTGACGCTGGTCTGTACCAGGCTTGTAGAACAAGCGTAGGCTTATCCGCCTGCGACGAATTGACAAAACGCAACGTTCTGGCGTCTGCCAGCCGGGGCGCCGTCATCACGCGCATGATGTGGAAGAAACCGGCCTTCGATCCAGCTCGTCATGCCGTAGCAGGGATGTCATGGATTTTTCAGATTGATCACAGGGCGAGGCGACCAGTCTGGGCGGTCGCGACGGTCCGTGTCGACGACAATCAGATAGCGCCCCGCGCCGTATGCCGGCGTTCTTTTAGCGCGCAATACCCAGGGCTGGGTGCCTAAAGCCGCGGCGAGTTCGTACTCGGCATCCAGCAGGCCTAGGCGGTCAATAAATTCGTTTAGCGTGGCCGGGATACGAATGCAGCCCTTGGACTGTGGCGTACCTAGCTTGGCCTCGAGCGAATAGGGGTCGGTCGCGTGCATTTGCAAACGCATCGTGGCGATGCGTTCCTCACCCCAGCCTTGGCGGGCGTCCTGCCAACCGAAGTCGTAGACACGCATGCCCTTCAGGCCATAGCCGAGGATTCCGTTTGCATTTTTTTCACCTTGGGCGCGGTAGTCCGGGTTACCCAAGGTATGCGGAAACACGCCGGTCGGCGTCTCGAAATGGTCGAACGTGCCGACCCGCCCGGTAGAGGCGGGCGATGCGTCGATATACATGGGTGGCGCGACAGGGTGCAACCAATATACGAACACCGCCTGCACGTAGATGTTTCGGTCGGCGATGACAACATACTGAGGCGCCAATAAGGAGATGCCGGCGGATACCAGCGCATGGGTGGCGAGGTCTCCGTAACGAGCACGTTCGGCATCCGGCAACACTAGTCTTGGGGAAACCTCCCGGCTATACGCGGAGGCGACGTCGGCCGGTTGCATTGCCCCCTGGCCATGCGCCAAGGCAGCAAGGCAAAGCCAGGCCATCATGAAGATGGCGCGATGTTTGCGCCGACGTCCGGAAAGAACCGCAACGCCGGGCGCAAAAGCACTGGAGCACAGCATGGCAGGCACCCGACTTGTCAGAACGGCCGGATGGCCACTTTCAATACGTTGTCTCGCTGATTCGCGAATAAGTCGTAGGCCTGAGCGATGTCGTCCAGGCTGTAGCGGTGCGTGACCATCTTCGTCAGATCCAGCCGTCCCGATTGCAGAACATTCATCAGGCGTCGCATCCGCTCCTTGCCGCCAGGGCATAGGGCGGTATTTATCCTGTGATCGCCCAGGCCCGCCGCGAAAGCCGAAACCGGTATCGTCAGGTCACTGGAATAGACGCCCAGGCTGGACAAGGTGCCCCCAGGTTTCAGGACGCGCAACGCCGATTCGAATGTGCTCTGCTGCCCCAGGGCTTCAATCGCGGAGTCGACGCCCTTGCCACCCGTCAGTCGCAAGATCTCCTCAACGACATCGCACTCGTGAAAATTCAGAACGACATCGGCGCCCCAGGCTTGCGCCATCGCCAGCCGCTGCGCGTTTCCATCCACCCCAATGATGGTGGTGGCGCCCAACAACCTGGCGCCGGCCGTGGCGCAGAGTCCGATCGGCCCCTGCGCAAACACCGCCACCGTATCGCCGATTCGAATATTGGCGTTCTCGGCGCCTTTAAAACCCGTGGACATGATGTCCGGACACATGAGCACCTGCTCGTCGCTCAGCGCATCCGGCACGGGCGCAAGATTGGCCTCGGCATCCGGCACCAACAGGTACTCCGCCTGGGCGCCATCTATCATGTTGCCAAATCGCCATCCCGCAGTGGCGCGGTACCCGTGGCATCCGCACATGCCCGTGGCGAGCAGATAGGTGCCGTCCTGAGACGGCGCGCCGTCTTGGGCTGCATAGGAGTTGAAACTGGGACAGATCGCGCCGGCAATCACGCGTTGGCCTTCGGTGTAGCCTCGTACCGCGGTTCCAAGCTTTTCTATGGTTCCGACGGGTTCGTGACCGATCGTCAGGCCTTCTTTCACCGGGTATTCACCCTTGACGATGTGAATATCGGTTCCGCAGATCGTGGTGGTGGTAATCCGCATCAACGCGTCATTGGGCCCCACGTCAGGAATGGGCTTTTCACGTATCTCGACACGGTCCTGGCCCGCGAATACGGCGGCTCTCATCTTGGCAGTCATACTGGTCTCCACGAAAGCGGCGCCGATGGCGTGTACGTCCACAACCAGTACCGCATGGCATTGGGAAGTTCTGGCAGCTTAGTGCTTGAGAGCGTGCGCCAATTGACCAAAGTCAACTATCCGCAGGATCGCTACCTTGAGCACCAACAGCCAATCCGCCACTCTGGAATATCTGTCTGAAAGATCAGCGTCGCTCTTGTTTCCGCGTTGTTTCCGTCATGTTCGCTGCCCCTAAGGAGCTCTTATGGACGTTAAACCCGCAGTTCTGCTGTGCGCCGCGACGCTGTTTTTCGCGTCCCATCATGTCGCGCTGTCCCACGAGAATGCCGCGGCGCCCCCCGCGGCACTGGCCTCGCCCCGTCAGAACGCCCCCCCGGTTCTGATCGAAAACGCGCGCATCTTTGATGGCATATCGCCGGATCTGTCCGAACCCAGCAATGTGCTGCTGCGCGGCTCCGTCATTGCGCAGATATCACGCCAAAAAATTGACGTGGACGGTGCTCAGGTCATCGACGCCGGCGGACGGACGTTGATGCCTGGGTTGATCGATGCGCACTGGCATAGCATGTTCGTCGGTGTGCCGGTAGCGGTGGCACTGACGCAAGACACCGGGTACTTGAACTTGGTGGCGGGTGTTGAAGCTGAAAAGACGCTGATGCGTGGGTTCACGACCGTGCGTGACTTAGGCGGCGCAGTGTTCGGTCTAAAAGCCGCGATTGATCAAGGCGTCATTCCGGGGCCGCGTATCTACCCCTCAGGCGCGATGATCAGTGTCACCAGCGGCCATGGCGATTTTCGCAGTACGAACGATCTGCCGCGTACGTTGGGGGCGCCTGCGTCGCGTCATGACATCGTAGGCGACAGCTCTATTGCCGACAGTCCAGACGAAGTGCGCCTGCGTACCCGCGAACAGTTGATGCGCGGCGCCACGCAAATCAAGCTGACCGGAGGGGGAGGCGTGTCGTCGCCACACAGTCCGCTCGATGTGGTGACGTTCACGGAAGCCGAGTTAAGCGCGGCAGTTGCCGCTGCAACGGACTGGGGCACTTATGTATCGGTACACGCGTACACGCCGGCGGCGATACAGCGCGCGCTCAAAGCGGGCGTTCTTAGCATCGAGCACGGCAGTTTGATGGACGACGAAACCGCTGCCATGCTCGCCCGCTCGGGCGCTTGGCTAAGCACGCAGCCGTTTCCCGATGCGCTCGCTGATGTGTTTCCTCCTGGTTCCGACGAGCGGGAAAAAGCACTGGAGGTATTCGCGGGCACGGACCGCACCTACAAGCTGGCGATCAAGCATCAGTTGAAGACCGCGTTTGGTACCGACATTCTGTTTTCAAGCCAGTTGGCTGAGCAACAGGGGAAAATACTGGCGAGCCTTGGGCGCTGGTACACGCCCGCACAAGTGCTCACGATGGCTACTAGCGGCAATGCGCAACTGCTTAAATTGTCTGGCGCACGCAATCCGTATCGCGGCGACCTGGGCGAGGTTCGAGAAGGTGCACTGGCAGACCTGATTTTGGTCGACGGCAACCCGTTGCAGGACTTATCGCTGATCGGCGATGCCGAGCGTAAATTTCTGCTGATCATCAAGGATGGCGTGTTGGTCAAGAACGCGCTGGTGAAGTAGGGTCGGGTGGCAGCCAAGGGTCTGCCTCCCGACTCGTCGCGCAATTGTTGGGGCGTCCCCCCACCCGTCAGCGCCGCTCGAACTTCGGCGCGCGCTTTTCTTCAAATGCCTTCCGGCCTTCCTTGGCGTCGGCGGTGGCGAAGCAGATCGCTTGCAGATCGCGCTCGTATTCCACGGCCTTCTCTAGCGGCATCGACAGCGCGGCGCGCAGGTTGACGCGTGCCGTCTCGGCCGCGATAGGCGCGCGCGAAGCGATGGTGGCGGCAAGCGCTTGTGCGCGTTCGCGCAACTGCTCCTGCGGCACCACCTCGCTTACCAGGCCCCAGGCCAGCGCCTGCTCGGCGCGGATGGGGTCGCCGGTCAGCACCATCAGTGCGGCGTTGCTTGGGCCGACCGCATGGACAAGCTGCGCCGTCATGCCGCCGCCGCCGATCCAGCCCAGCTTGATCTCGGGTGCGCCCAGGCGCGCGTTGTCGGAGGCGATGCGGATATCGCAGGCCAACGCCATCTCGAGGCCACCGCCGAAGGTATAGCCGTTGATCGCCGCCACCGTGGGCTTCTTCAACATGCGCACGCAGTCGCAGTAGTCGAGCCGATTGCGAAAATCCCAGGGCGTGGCGTAGCGGTCAAGCTCGGTAATGTCCGAGCCGGCGCAGAAGGCCTTGGGGCCCGCGCCGGTCAGAATCACCGCGCGCACCTGCGGGTCGGTGTTGCATTGCTCCACTGCCGCGATCAGCAGGTCGGCCATCTCGGGCGTCATTGCGTTCAGCTTCTCGGGACGATTGAGTTCGATGATGGCGACATGGCCATCGATACTGAGATTGACGAGTGCGCTCACGTCGACATCCTTAGGTTGCGGTGTGCTTGGGGGCGGCGGCCAGGCTGGCCTGGAAGCGCTGAGTCAGGCCGCGCGCCAATGAGTGAGAGGGCGCGCGGGCGGCGACGCCGTCACGCAGGAACTGCGAGGCCTCGCTCTGGAAAGCGATGTAGCCATCGTGTCGCGGTCGGATCGAAGCGGCTTCGAGCGTGCGGGCCGTGTTGGCATAGAAGTTGCCGCTGGCCGCATTCACGTTCGCATCGGCCCAACTGCCGCGATGGCTGGGCTGTCCTTCATGCTGCGGGATGAAGCGGCTTTGGGTATCGGCCGCGAGCAACCACAATAGATGCGCGCGCAACTCCGGCCCCATGATGCAGCGTCGGGATATCGCAATGCCGGTGCCGCCGAGGATCGAGCCGGGCCTGCCCGCGTCGGCCTCGGGCGCGTCGCGGAACGTAAGCGGTTTCGCCACCGCTACGGTGGCGTAGTTCACATAGCCATAGACCAGCGGGCATAGCGCGATGTCATCGCGCGAGCTCATGTGGCCAAGCAGCGCGATCGGGTTGTAAGCCAGGGCGTGCGCGGGCGTGCGCCGCGCCAATTCGCTAAGCACATCGCACGCGTCGGCAAGCGTCGCCTCGTCGTGCCAGGCGCCGTGCGGGCGCAGGTCGGTATCGGGCGCGATGGCGGCCGCGATCGACAGCAGCGACAGGAACGGGTGCGGACCGCCCCAACTGAGCGCGACCGCGCCGCTGCGTTGCGACAGCGTCAGCACATCGCGCCAGGTGCGCGGCACGGGGCCGTCGAGCCGATCGGCGCGCGTGGCCATCACCTGCGTGGCGGCGTCCAGCGGCAGCGCCCATTGGCGATCGGCCATGCGATAGCTGTCGTACGACAGCCCGATGCTGTCCCGCGCGATCCGCGCCAGCTCGTCGGGCGCGAACACGGTGTCTAGCGCTTGCAGGCAATCGTGCGCCAGGGCCTCGCCCAGATGCGGGTGATCCAGCACCACCAGGTCATAGCGGGCGCACAGTTCGGCGATGGGCGCCGATTCGAAGCCTTCGAGCGACTGCTTGTCCCAGTGCACCAGCGGCCTGTGCGCGGTGGCGGCGTGCAGGGCATTGAAGCCGCGCGGGTGGTCCCAGGTCAGGCCACGATAGGGCAGGGCGCGTTCGCTCATTCCGAGGTTCCACGCAGCACCGCGCCCGAGGCCGCATGCGCGGCGATCTCGTCGGCGCTGAAGCCAAAATCGCGCAGCACTTCGTCGGTGTGTTGGCCGGTAAGCGGTGCGCCGCGCAGCACCTGGCTTGGCGTCTTGGAAAAGCGGATCGGAAAGCCCGGTGTCTTGATCTTGCCTTCGGTCGGATGTTCATACTCGACGAAGGTGCCGTTGTGCGCGATCTGCGGATCGTCGACCAGATCGGCGTATCCGTAGACGGGGCTGCACCAGATGCCGGCGGCATCAAGCTTGGCGAACCAGTCGGCGGTCGAGGCCTTTGCGAGGGTGTCGCGCACCAGCGCATAGATCTCGTCGCGCTTTTCCCAACCGTCGCGCTCGTCGGTGTACTCCGCCAGGCGCGGCTCTTCGGTCACGCGCGCCAGCACTTTCATGTCGGGCATGGCAAGCGCCAGATAGCCGTCGGTCGTCGCGAAGGTGCCATAGGGGGCGCGGATGTACACGTGGGCATGCGGCTCGGCGCTGCGCACCTGCGGCTTGTGCCCCACGGTGTAGACCGAGAGCTCCTGCATCTGGATCGTGGTGATCGCATCCAGCATGTTGACCTCGACCTTCTGGCCTTCGCCGGTACGCTCGCGGTGCAGCAGCGCGGCCAGCACGCCTTCGAAGGCGCAATACGCGGTGACGGCGTCGACCACATACTGGCCCGCCGCGCGTGGCGCTTCGCCCGCACGGCCCGACGACAGCATGGCGCCCGACATCGCCTGCAACAGCAGGTCCTGACCGGGGCGCGTGGCATAGGGGCCGTCTTCGCCGAAGCCCGACATCGATACATAGATCAGGCGCGGGTTCAGCGCCGACAGGGTCTCGTAGTCCACACCCAGACGGCCGGCGACACCCGGACGGTAGTTCTGGATAAACACATCGGCCTGCGCCGCGAGCTTCTGAATGATCTCTTTGCCGCCGGCGCTCTTCAGATCGATCGCGAGCGAGCGCTTGTTGCGGTTCAGCGAGAGAAAGGACACGTTGATCTTGTTGCCCGTGATGCCGCCAGCGGGCGCGTGCCGCTGCCATTCGCCGGTGGGCGGCTCGATCTTGATCACGTCGGCGCCCAGGTCGCCCAGGCGCTGCGCCGCGAAAGGCCCTGCCATGGCGATGGAGCAGTCCAGAACCTTGTAGCCAGAAAGAATACTCATGCTTCTACCCTCTGCGTGCGCCGATGCGCGTCAATGCATGACCCAGCCGCCGTCAACTGCCAGCGTCTGTCCGGAAATGAAACCCGCCTCGTCCGAGGCAAGGAAAACGATGGCCGCGGCGATGTCGCCTGCGTGCCCACGGCGCTTCACCGACTGGCGTTCAAGCACCATGCGGTTGTAGCCCTCGGGGTCGGGATGGATCTTCTCGGCGTCGGTGGGAAACGCGCCCGGCGAGATGGCGTTGACGGTGATGCCCCACTTGCCGAATTCGCGGGCGAAGGCGCGCGTGGCGCCCACCATCGCGCCCTTGGATTGCACGTAGGGCAGCAGGTTTTCCCAGCCGCCGGACAGCGTGATCGACGAGATATTGATCACGCGGCCCCATTGCTGCTCGCGCATGCCGGGCAACGCCGCGCGGATGATCTGAATCGCCGCCTCCACGTTCACGCGGTGCACGCGCGCCAGTTCTGCGTCGCTGTATTCCTCGAACGGGCGCGAGGGGTAGATCGCCGCGTTGTTGATGACCACATCAATCGGACCCTCGGCGGTCAACTGCTCCAGGTGCGACTGCAACGCGCTGGCGTCGGCAAGGTCGGCCTGCAGGACGTGAAGCTGGTCGCAAAACCGCGCCGGCACGGTGCTGCGCAAGCGATCGATATGCCCGGCGTGGTTGTCGAGCGCGATGACGCGGGCGCCTGCTTCCAGCAGTGCAAGCGTGGTGTCCACACCGAAGCCGCCCGCCGCGCCCGTGTAAAGCACGCGGCGGCCTTGCAAAGAGAAGCGCGCGCTCATGTGCGCCCCGCGATGGGCGCAAAGCGCCCCGACAACGGCGGATAATCGGCCTCGGGCTGCACCGCGATCGCGCGGATGCGTGCTTCGCATGCCGCGATATCGGCGGCCGAGCCCAGCACGCTGAACGTGGTGTCGTAGCGGCGCTCTTCCCTATGCTCAAGCCAGATGAGCTCGTTGCGTTCACGCGCCGCGCCCTGGCCCAGCACATGGTTGGTTGAGGGCTCGATGCCCATCGCATACTGGCCAGCTTGCAGGTTCTGCCATTGATACTGGCAAGGGAATTGATGCTTGAAAGTGCTGACCTGCATGCCCAGGCCCAGCTTGTCGTTGACCAGGGCCACCGGGACGCTGCCGTCGTCGGCGGCGGCCATCTCGTGCTGCCACACCTGCTCATGAAAGCCCAACTGCGGCGCCGGCATGCGGCGGTAGCCCACGCCCTGCTCGCGGTAGGTTTGCTCGTGCGCGGCCCACACCACATCGCGGATCGGCGCCAGATAGCGCGAGTCGGCGTCCAGCACCGGATAGCCCAGGTTGATGTGATAGCAGAGCATGTGCGGCGTGCGGTAGAAGCCGCGATTCACCACGCGATCCGACAGCTTGATGTCGTTGGTGCCCACCTCGATCTCGATGCGGCGGTGCAGCTCCAGGTGTTCGCCAAACACGGTGCCCTGGCTGACGATTCCCTCGGCCCACAGCACGCAGCGATCGCCGTCCCAGCGTTCGCCGTAGCCGGTCAGGCGCGCCGGAATGGTGCCCACGCGGCCATGGATGGACTGCTTGGCGGTCTTGCGCGGGCCGTACACATAGTTGTCGGCCGGTGCGTCGTACATGAACAGAATGTGGTCCAGTCCGCAGGTGATCATGAGGCCCGAGAACGATCGCATCCAGCCCAGTCCGCCTTCGCCTTCATAGTCATGCAGGCCGGGATGGCGATAGCCCGACGGCGACTGCCATCCCATGGCCAAGCCTCGGTATTCGCAATCGGCGACGTCCATCGCGCGATCCACCAGCACCGTAAAACGCAGGCCCGTGCCGCTGCGGAACTCCAGCATGCGGATACCGCGCTCCAGCCCGTCGTCCAGCGTCATCAGGCGTACGCCGGCAAACTGCGCAAGCTGCCCGGTGCGCGCCTCCACGTCGCGGCGCGTCATCCAGGTTCCGTAAATGTCAGGCATGAGTTCTCCCTGGCAAAGGCGCGGGTGCGCGTTTGCCGGTGTCGGTGTTCAGAATCGTGTTCGCAGGCGCGCCGCGGGCCTGATGGAAGGGTGCCTCGCGGTGCGCCTGTGTTGCGGCAGGCGGCCTACAGGCCGTTCGCGCGCAGCCGCTCGTCCAGGAAGGTCTTGGCGCGCGGCACGTCGTCTTCGGTCAAGTGCTCGATGATGATGGGAATGTTGGGGTGCTTCTTCGCCAGGCGCTGCAAGTACAGGTCGTAATTCAGCGCGCCCAGGCCCGGCGCCGGCAGCTCGATCTCGCCCACGCCACGGAAGGTATGGCTCTCGGCCGCGCCCTCGTCACCAATGTCGCTGTGCTTTTCCGACTTGTCATCGCCCGAACGCTTCACGTCCTTGGCATGCGCGATGCAGATTTTGTCGGACAGCGCGTCGAACACTTGATTGAGCGTGCGGTCCATCTGGTCGATGTTGTGCGCTTCGAAGTAGTTCGTGGGATCCATCAAGAGGCCAAGGCCGGGGTGATCCACCTCGGCGAACATGCGCAGCGTTTCCTCGACGGATCCGACCACGTTGTTCACATAGGTCTCAAGCAGGAACACTGCGCCATGGTCATAGGCATGCTGCGACAGCTCCGCGATTACCGCGCGGCACTGGTCCCAGCCTTCCTCGGTCTTGTTCTTGGGGTGATGCACCCAGTCGCTGTCGGTGGCGAAGGTGCCGGTTTCCGAGATCACGTAAGGCGAACCCAGCTGGCGCGCGTGCGTCAGGATCTCTTTGAGATAACCGTTGCGGCGTTGGCGTTCGGCGGGATCCGGGTGAACGATATTGGTATAGGCCGAGATGCAGGACACCGGCAGGTTGTAGTTGCGGAAGGTGTCGCGGATCTGGGTGCATTTCTGCGCGGTCAACTGCCCCGGGCCGAGCTCCATGTCCTTGAAATGCAGGTCCAGCTGCACGGTGTTGAAGCCGTGCGAGCGGATCACCTTGGCGGTGCGCTCCAGCTCATAGGGAAAGTAGCCCGAGAAGATTCCGGTCTGGATCATGATGTTTGTCTCCGTCTGTTTTTATGACTGGTTATTCAACAGCCGGCAGCCGTACTGTGCGGCCTTCGGCGATGGACGTATACGCGGCCTCGACCAGCGCCATCGTGCGTACGTTGTCGGTCACGCTCAACGCAGGCTCGGTGCCGCTGGCCAGCGCGTACTGCAACTGCTCCATCACGCCGATGAAGGCATGCGGAAACCACATCGTGTCCCACGTGGGGGTTACCCAGCGCCCGTCGGTATGGCCCTGGGCCGCGCGCGAGGCGTAGCTAAGGGTCGACGGTTCGCCGGTGGGCCAGCCGATGGTGCCGCGCGCGACGCCCTCGGTGCCTTCCACGCGCCAGCGGATGTGCTGGTCATCGGGGTATCCCTCGGCCCGTGGCCCCGACCACACATCTTCAAGCGACAGCGCAAGCAGGCCGTTGCCAAAGCGCAGCGTGGTGCTCACCAGCCCATCCTGGTGCGCGAACTCGGTGCGCGGATCGGGGCGGGTGATGCTGGTGATCTCGGTGGGCTCGCCAAACAGATAACGCAGGGCATCAAGGTGATGCACGCTCATGTTCGAGAGCGTCAGCCGGTCATAGCCGCGCAAGAAATCCTGCCAGTGCGGGATCGCGTGCATGTCGATCTGCGCGAACACCGGCGTGCCCAGCACGCCCTGGTCCAGCAGTTGTTTGAGCGTGCGCATCGATTGGTCGTAGCGCATGTTCTGGTTTACCGACAGGATCTTGCCGGTGGCCCGCGCCTCGTCGCGCAAGGCGCGGGCTTCGTCCAGCGACAGGGCCAGGGGCTTCTGTGCCAGCACGCCGCGCACGTGCGGGGCGCGCAGGGCGGCGCGTATCAGCGCGGGCTGCTGGTCGGGCGGATACGCGATGTCCACGATCTCGATTTGCGGATCGGCGATCAGGGCCAGGGGGTTCTCATGCACTAGCGGGATGCCGTAGCGTTCGGCGACCTGGGCCGCTTTGCTGCGCGTACGCGACGCGATAGCCGCCACCGTGAAGCCGGCCTGTTGGTAGGCCGCCAGATGGCACTCGGCCATGATCATGCCGGCGCCGATGCAGCCGATGCGAAAGCGCCGTTCCCGAACGGGCGGGTCGGGCACCAGGGTAGGGTGCGACATGTGCTCCTCCTGCCGGCTCGGTATGCGCTGCCAACTGCCTGGCATCCTGCCGTGCGGTGTTTGATGTTATCGAGCCGCGATAATCACATCAAAACAATCAGGGGTAAAGGTGGATGGCGCTTATAGGGCAGCAACCTTACCTTTTTGATCCAGAATGATTGCAAATGATGGGTTATGATCGCCTCGCTACCATCGTCCTGATGGTGTCTTGAGAGGCTGGTCCCGCATGCGCCCCACCATTTCCCTCATTGCCCGTGAAGCCGGCATGTCCACCGCCACCGTGGACCGGGTGCTGAACGACCGCGACGGCGTGCGCGGCAAGACGCGCGACCGCGTGCTGGCAATCGCCAATCGCCTTGGCTACTTCGTCCAGGGCGCCGATGCCGCCAGCCAGGATGTGCGGGTCGATTTCGTGTTGCCCGCCGGCACCAACAGCTTCATGACCGCGTTGGGCCGGCACTTGCTGGAAGAAGCCGCCACCCGCCCCGATGTGCGGGCCCGCCTGCATCTGATCGAGGGGTTCGACGCCAACAAGCTCGCGCAAAAGCTCTACGAGCTGCGCGAGCAGACGCAGGCCGTTGGCCTGGTCGGGCTGGACCATCCCCAAGTGCGCGACGCCATCATGGCGCTGCGCGACAGCGGCGTGCATGTAAGCACCCTGGTGTCGGACATTCCGATCTCGGCGCGCCTGGGGTACGTGGGCATCGACAACCGCGCCGCGGGCCGCCTGGCCGCGCTGTTGCTAGGCCGGTTTCTGCCACAGCACACCGAGCGCAAGGTTGCGGTGTTCGTGGGGTCTCTGGCGTATCGCGGCCACGAAGAGCGCGAGATGGGCTTTCGCTCGCTGCTGAGCGAAGAGTTTCCGCACCTGCGCATTGCACACATTCTTGAGATCGGCGACGACCGCGACCGCGCCTTTGCCGTCACGCAGGATCTGCTGCGTAAAGATCCGCCGCACGCGATTTACAACATCGGCGCCGGCAATCAGGGCATCGCGCGAGCGCTGAAAGAGGCGCGGCCGGCTGAGGCGTGGGCAGACGAGGCTAGCTCAAGTAAGGCAGCGTCCGCCCATCGCATTGTCTTCGTGGGCCACGACCTCACCGAAGCCACGCGCCGCCTGTTGCTTGATCGCACCATGGACGCCGTGATCGACCAGAACCCGCGCGTCGAGGCGCGCGAGATCGTCAAGCTGCTGGTGGCGGCCGTGAAGGGCGCGCCCGAACCTAGTTATCTGCCGCGGCTACAGGTCATCTTCCGGGAGAATATTCCGGAGCCGTGATGGTTTCGGGACGGTGCGCGTTTGCGAGCGCCTCACCGTGCTATTGGACCTTGACGTGCGCCTGGTCGATGACGGTTTTCCATTTGTCGAGCTCGGCGTCGACGAAGCCCGTGACCTGTGCCGGCGAAAGCTTGGCCGTCGTGGCATTGTTGTCGTTGATCCATTTGATGTTGGCTTCGGTGTTGGCGCTGTCGATGGCGATCTGGTTCAGCTTCTGCACGATGGATGTCGGCATGCCGGCGGGGCCGAAGAGGCCTATCCAGGCCTGCGACTCATAGCTGGGATAGCCGGATTCGGCGACGGTGGGAACATCGGGCAAGCTGGGCAGGCGGTCTTTTGAGGTGACGGCCAGGGCTTTGACGTCGCCCGAGCGGATGAACGCGGCTGCCGATGTTGCGTCCAGGAATGCCGCCGGGATCTGCGCGCCTATCAGGTCGGTGACGGCAGGCGCGGCGCCCTTGTAGGGGATATGGCGCAGATTGGCGCTGGCGACCATTTTGTAGAGTTCGCCGGACATGTGCGCCGAGCCGCCCACGCTGCTGGAGCCGAAAGCCAGACCGCCAGCTTGTTGGTTGGCGTAGGCCGTGAATTCCTTGGCGTTGGAGAGGGGAGATTTGGCGGGAACCAGCAGGACGTTGGGCGCGTAAGCCAGAATGGCCACGTTGGAGAAGCTCTTCTTCGGGTCATAGGGCAAGTTGGGCTGCAGGCCGGGATAGATCACGTGCTGCGTGGCCGTGACAAGCAGGTTGTAGCCGTCCGGCTTCTCGCGCGCGACGAGCGCTGTGCCGATCTGGCCGCTGGCGCCGGGCTTGTTCTGAACCACGATGGTCGTCTTCAACGCATTGCCCAGGTCCTGAGCGTAGCGGCGCGCAACCAGGTCCGTGAAACCGCCAGGCGAAAACGGGACGACGATGGTGATGGGTTTGCCGTCGGGCCAATCGGCGGCAGCCGCGACGCCAGGCGCGAGCAGGGCGCTGCTGCCGCAGATGATGATGGCGGCCAGATTGCGGCCCAAGGGGATGCGATGCAGTTGCTTGTCAGACACGCTTGTCTCCAGTTTTTTGTAGTTATCAAAACCTCTGTATTTGCTAGCTCCGCTGCCTCTTATTGCGTGTGCGCGGCTTCAGGCAGGTCCATCTAGAAAACCTCGCCCCTCCTGAGCGAGCTTGACGATGAGATTGGCCGGCTTCCAGTATTGGGAACCGTGCTCGGCTTCGTACTTGCGCAGCCCCGCCAGGATGGCAGGCAGGCCGACCTGGTCCGCGTAGCACAGCGGGCCGCCCCGATAGGCGGGAAAGCCGTAACCTTTGAGCCAGACGACGTCGATGTCGGAGGCGCGTTCGACGATGTTCTCTTCCAGGATATAGGCGGCTTCGTTGATCATGGAGTACAGGCAGCGCTCCAGAATTTCCTGGTCGGAGATCTGCCGCGCTTGTCGGCCGGAGGCCGCGCGGTGTGCGGCGACCAGTGCTTCGGCAGCCGGTGACGGGGTGGCCTTGCGCTCACTGTCATAGTCGTAGAAGCCGCCCTGGGTCTTCTGGCCCAGCCGGCCCGCGGCGACCATGCGGTCCAGCATGTCGCACTCGCGCTCGCGCGGCGTCAGGTTCGGCAGGCGGCTCTGGCGATTGCGCCAGCCCACGTCCAAACCTGCCAGATCCGCCATGGCGAACGGCCCCATCGGCAGGCCGAAGTCGCGCAGGACACGGTCGATCTGAAAGGGCGAGGCGCCTTCCTGAAGCAGGAAATGACTTTCGCGCGTGCGCTTCGCCAGCATGCGGTTGCCGACGAATCCGTCGCAGGACCGCACCAGCACGGCGACCTTGCCCAGGCGGCGGCCCACTTCCATGACGGTGGCGCACACGTCGTCAGAGGTGGCGGAGCCGCGCACGTTCTCCAGCAACTGCATGACGTTGGCAGGACTGAAAAAGTGCATCCCCACCACGTCCTGGGGCCGCCCGGTGGCGCTCGCGATAGTGTCGATGTCCAGGAAAGAGGTGTTTGAGGCCAGGATGGCGCCGGGCTTGCAGACCCGATCAAGCGTCTTGAATATCTCGTGTTTGAGCCCGATTTCCTCGAACACCGCTTCAATGACCAGATCCACGTCGGCCAGATCCTCGAAGTGTGTGCTGCCCTGTATGCATGCGAGACGCTGCGCGACGTCGCCTGCGCTGAGTCGGCCGCGCCGCGCGGAATTGGCGTAGTTTTCTTCGATGCGCGCCATGCCCTGGCTGAGGCGCTCGGCGTCTTTCTCCAGCAGCACCACGGGTATGCCGGCGTTGGCGAAGCACATTGCAATGCCGCCGCCCATCGTGCCGGCGCCTATCACCGCCGCCCGGCTGACGGACCTGGCCTTGGCCGCAAACGGTAGCTTGTGCAATTGAGGCTCGGCCACGAAGGGATGGTAGGTGACGACTGGCGTGCTGGTGGTGCTGCTCATGATGGTGTCCGCGGTTGTAGCGTTTACAGGGTGGCGCGCGATCCGAGGATCGCCGTGACTTGGCTGGCCAACTGGCCGCCATTGCCGTGGGCCAGGGCCAGATCGACGCCGTCAACCTGTCTGGCGCCCGCGGTGCGGCGGATCTGATGCACCGCCTCGATGGCCGCGAAAATGCCATACATGCCAGGGTGATTGCAGGACAGGCCGCCGCCGTTGGTGTTGACCGGCAGTGCGCCACCGGGCGCGGTCACGCCTGACGCCACGAACGCGCCACCTTCGCCCTTGGCGCAGTAACCCAGGTCCTCAAGAAACAGAATCGGGTTGATGGTGAATGCGTCATAAAGCTGCAAGACGTCGATCTCTTGTGGCGCGACGCGCGCCATCTCGAAGGCGCGTTGGCCGGATTGCACGGCACCGGTGACCGTGAGGTCTTCCATGCTTGAAATCTGGCGATGCGTGGTGGCCTCGCCGACACCCAGAACATAGGCCGGCGTGTTGGCAAATTCCGGCACGCGCTCGGCGGCGACGAGAATCATCGCTCCGCCGCCGTCGGTCACCAGGCAGCAGTCCCGCAGCGTGAGCGGATCGGAGATGGGCCGGGAATCCAGAACCTCGGCGATGCTCAGGGGGCCGCGCTCGTGCGCGGCAGGATTGCGCTGCGCCCACTGGCGCGCGGCAACCGCGACGCTGGCCAACTGTTCGCGCGTGGTTCCGTACTGGTGCATGTGGCGCGCGGTAGCCAAGGCGTAGCCACTGATGGGGTTGCGGGGTGAATACATCGCCTCCCAGGGGGCGGGTTCGGTCAGGGTGGTCAGCTTGCCGCCCGCCGACAGTTGGTTCGATCCATAGCAAATGCAGGCCACTTTGCACAGCCCGGCTTGCAGGGCAAGCGTGGCTGACAACAGGTGGGCCAGAAATGAGGATCCGCCGATGTTGGTGCCATCCATGTAGGTCGGATGGATGCCGAGATACTCCGCCACGGACAGGGCGGGCATGAAATGCGTCAGGGTGGACGTGAACAAGCCGTCGATCTGGTCCACGCCGATGCCCGCATCGGCCGCCGCCGCCTGAACGGCGATGCCAAGTTGATCCAACGCCGAGAACCCGGGGCTGTTCCAGCCAGGCGTGGTGCCGACCCCGACAATCGCCGAGGCCCCTCTTGTACTAGTAGCCATCAAATCATTCCAATTAGCATGCGTCGCGCGATAGTCCGCGCGCGCAATCATCAGGCGCGCTCAGTCCGCGCGCACAAACACCACGCGCGGCACGCCAGAGGATTGGCGGCGCACTTCTGCACGGACTCGCATGCCGATCGTCACCGCAAGCGGATCGATGTCGACAACGGTGCTCATCAGGCGCGGTCCTTCTGCAAGGTCGACCAGGACGACGCAATAGTTCCCACCCCGTTCGGGGCGTTGGCGCACGACGGTGGTTGAATAGATAGTGCCGTCGCCACTGGCGGCTTCCCAGCGCAAGCTTCCCCCGCCATAAGGGGAGATGGCTCGAGGATAGAAAACGGCGCGGCCGGTTGTTTCGCAGCGCTGAATCATGAACTGCCCTTGTTCGAGCATGCGCTGGAAGTACTGCTCCGGGCCGACTGCCGCGTCGCCCGCTGTGTGTGTGCTGTTAGAGGAATTCTGCACATTCGCCTCCCAAGATTCGTTGGCCGCGGCCGGCCGGCAGGCGGACGGGACACACACCCGTTGGGTGCATGGCTTGTCTGCTGGCGATGCCACGACGCTGAAATGATGTTAGGGGGCGGGTCGTCTCGGGACAATTAACTAATTTTGACGAGGGTCATAGCGATTGAGCATAGCTGGGACGTGGCCCGTTGCGTGCCGGGTTCGCGCGCGGAGGGTGCGCGCAGAGAGATGAACTCAATCAGCCAGCCAGCGTACGCCGACGTTCTCGAACTGTTTGATGTAGGGCTCGAGCAGGCGGATCAGCTCGGCATGCAGGACATTGACGAGGCGGGGGTTGCGGTTCAGCACGGCGGTGCCGATGATCACGGTGCGTTGCAGCGTGGGGCTGATGATGGGAGCGCCTTCGATGCGCTTTTCGGCCAGCATCGTCATGATGGGCATGGCTGGCAGGATGGTGTAGCCGACGCCGCGTAACACCAGATCGAGAATGACCGTAGTGCTGTCCGACTCGGCAACCAGATTCAGGTTGACGCCGAGGATGGTGCAGGCCCGGTCTATCACGTTGCGCAAGCTGCGCGCTTCCGGAACCACCATGGGCATTCTGGAGACGGCCTCGAGCGTCATCGGGGTGTCTTCGGACAATCCGGATCCCGGCATGCCGAACACGTAGATGGGTTCGGAATAAGCGGGCGAGGTCTGCAGAAGTTCGGATTGCAGATAGTCGCCCATGAGGCAGATATCAAGCTTGCCAGCCTCCAGGCCCTCTTGCAGGAAATCCGAGAAGCCGGTGGCGATGCGCACGCGCAGATTGGGATACTGCTGCTGCAGCGCGATGACGAGCGGGCCGGCAAGGGCGGCCGCAAGGCTGGGCAGCATGCCGATGGACACCGTGCCAAGCAGCTCCGATTTTGCGGCGCCGATGTCGGCCCGGGCTTCATTGAGCCCCTTAAGGGAAACCCGCACCTGATCGACAAACCGGCGGCCTGGCACGGTCAGCACCATCCCGAGCCGGTTGCGCTCGAAAAGCGGAGTGCCCAGTTCGTCTTCCAGCTGTTTCAGCTGTCGGGACAGGGCGGGCTGCACAACGTGCAGCAGTTCCGCCGCCTTGGTGAGACTGCCGGTTTCCGCGATCGCCAACACCGTTCTTAACTGCCTGAGTTCCATTTCCGCCTGCTTTTATCGAGACACATGCCAAACGGCTATAGGGGTCAGAGAAAAATGTGAATTGTGCGGCTGTGGCACGACTCCTACCATCCTCACCAAGTTAACGACAACCGCCAGATCAAGCTGGGCTGCGATTGCGCGTATCCGTTTGCATGTTAGTGCTTTTCGGCGCCTGCCCGCAGGCGCGCCTCGTCTGGCAGGAACATGCAATGACTACGGGCAGCAGCTTAAGAACTTGAGCATAAGAGTCAGAGCAGAGACATAGGATCACCATGAAGAGAGTGTTGGTTGCCAATCGTGGCGAAATCGCCGTGCGAGTCATACGCGCCGTGCGCGACCTGGGCTTGGAAAGTGTCGCGGTGTATTCCCAGGACGATTCAAACTCAAGGCATCGAATTCTTGCGGATACCTCGGTTGCGCTGGCCGGCTCTGGTCCGGCGGCTTATATCGATATCGACGCCATCATGGCCGCAGCCACGGCCGAGCATTGCGATGCCATCCATCCGGGGTATGGCTTCTTGAGTGAAAGGGCGGACTTCGCCCTGGCTTGCGATGCGGCGGGAATCACGTTCATCGGCCCGAACGCCGATCACCTGGCTCTGTTCGGAGACAAAGGCCGCGCGTTGCAACTGGCCCGCGAATGCGGCGTGCCCGTCATGCCCGCCACGCCGGGCGGTGCATCACTTGCAGACGTCGAACAGTTCTTCGACGAGCAGGGCGGGGTGGGGATCGTCATCAAGGCGGTTGGCGGAGGCGGCGGACGCGGGATGCGCGTCGTCAAGTCCAAAGCCGATATCGCCGAGCTCTATGCCCGCTGCCGGTCGGAAGCCATGTCGGCCTTTGGTGTGGACGCGCTGTACGCCGAGCGTCTGGTCAATCGCGCACGTCATATCGAAGTGCAGATTGCCGGCGATGGGGCGTCGGTGGTCGCGCTTGGCGATCGGGATTGCACGCTGCAGCGCCGCTTTCAGAAAGTGGTCGAGATCGCGCCCAGCCCGGTGCTGAGCGCCACGCTGCGCGCCGCCATTCTTGCCGCGGCAAAGAAAATGGCGGCCAGGGTGGAGTACCGCAGCCTGGGAACCTTTGAATTTCTGGTCGAAGAAAACGAACAGGGCGTGCAGACGGACTTTGTATTCATCGAAGCCAATCCCCGGCTGCAGGTTGAACATACGATTACCGAGCAGGTCACGGGCGTGGATTTGGTGACCTTGCAGATCGGCGTCGCGCAGGGAAAGCGCCTGGCCGAACTGGGCGTGGACCCGAACAACCCGCCGGGGCTGAACGGTTATGCCATTCAGGTCCGCATCAATGCAGAATCGACCGATGCCACGGGCATGGCGCGCCCGGCACACGGCAGGCTGGCGCGTTTCGAGCCGCCCGCTGGCCCCGAAGTGCGCGTCGACACCCATGCCTACGGCGGGTACTCGCCCGCCCCAGCGTTCGACACGCTGCTGGCCAAGCTGATCGTGTTCAGCGGCAGTGACGATTTCTCGGGCGTGGTGCGGCGGTTGCGCCGCTGCCTGGCCGAGTTCCGGATTGCTGGCGTAGCCACGAATATCCATCTTTTGCAGGCGCTTGTGGCTCGGGAGGACTTCCTGTCGCAGCGCAACCATACGCGCTACATCGAGTCCATCCTTGGGGAACTGCTTGCAGCGGCCGAGCAGTACGCGCAAGCGCAGCAGGCCAAGGACAGCCTGATCGGGGATTCGGGGGGGCGCAGCGCGTCGGCGGCCAGGCTGCCGCAGGCCGCGGTGCCGGAAGGGCTCTCGGCATCGCGCGCGCCGTTGAGCGGCCGCCTGGTCGAGGTGTCCGTAAGCGCTGGCGCTCTCGTGCTCAAGGGCCAACCCATCGCCGTGATCGAAGCGATGAAAATGGAGTACAGCGTCGTCGCCGATTTCAATGGCAGGGTCGTCGAGGTGCCGGCCGCCAGTGGCGGCAATGTGCTCGAAGGCGAGATCCTGGTCTTGCTGGAACAGGAATCAAGCGGGGTCGACAACGAGGTCGTGACAGACGCGATCGATCTGGATGCCGTGCGCCCTGACCTGCAAGCCGTGCTCGACCGCCATGCGTCGCTTTACGATGACGCGCGCCCGCAGGCCGTGGCAAAGCGCCGTTCGCGAGGGCAGCGCACCGCACGGGAGAACGTGGACGATCTGTGCGATGAAGGCTCGTTCGTGGAATTTGGCGCACTGGTCATTGCCGCGCAGGCCAGCCGCCGCAGCAAGGAAGACCTGATCGCCAACACGCCCGCGGACGGCATTGTCACCGGCATCGGTAACGTCAACGGCGACGCATTCGGCTACGACGGGTCGCTGACCGCTGTGATGGCCTATGACGCGACGGTGCTGGCGGGCACGCAGGGCAAACGCAACCACATCAAGACCGACAGGTTGGTGGAACGTGCCCGCCGCGACGAAATGCCGATGGTGTTGTTCGCCGAAGGCGGCGGCGGTCGGCCGGGCGATGTGGATTTTCCGTTCGTATCCGGGCTGTATCAGCCGTCGTTCGCCGCGCTTGCCGAACTCAGTGGCGAAGTGCCTTTGCTGGGCATTGTTTCGGGACGCTGTTTCGCGGGCAACGCCGCCTTTCTGGGGGTCTGCGATGTCATCATCGCGGACAAGAGCGCCAACATCGGCATGGCCGGCCCGGCGATGATCGAAGGCGGAGGCCTGGGCATCTTCCGGCCAGAGGACGTCGGCCCCGCGCCGGTGCAGTTCGCCAATGGCGTCATCGACATCCTGGTCGACAACGAGGCGCAGGCCGTCGTGGCGGCGAAGCACTATCTGTCCATGTTCCAGGGCCGCACCAAGGACTGGGTGGCGCCCGACCCGCGCCACCTGCGCCATGTGGTGCCGGAAAATCGCTTGCGTGTCTACGACAGCCGCAAGGTCATCGAAGGCATTGCCGACGTAGGCAGTGTATTGATGCTGCGCTCGGGGTTCGGGCTGGGAATGCACACCGCCCTGGCTCGCGTGGAAGGGCAGCCTGTAGGCATCATCGCCAACAATCCGCATCACCTGGGAGGCGCTATCGATGCCGATGCGGCCGACAAGGCGGCACGCTTCATGAATCTTTGCGATATCCACGGTCTGCCCATCATTTCGTTGATCGATACACCGGGATTCATGGTCGGGCCGGAGCAAGAGGCCAAGGCGCAAGTCCGGCATGTGTCGCGCATGTTCGTGGTCGCGGCCAAGCTGCGGGTCGCTATCTTGGCCATTGCCTTGCGCAAGGGCTACGGCCTGGGAGCCATGGCCATGGCCGGCGGGGGCTTTCGCTCGGCCAGTTGCGCGGTGTCGTGGCCAACGGGCGAATTCGGCCCCATGGGCCTGGAGGGGTCCATCCGGCTGGGCTTCAAGAAGGAACTCGAGAACGTCCCGGAGGGGCCGGAGCGCCAGGCGCTTTACGACCAGTTGGTGGCTCGCGCTTACGAGCGCGGGCACGCCATCAATGTCGCGTCCACGACGGAGATTGACGCAGTCATCGATCCCGCGCAGACCCGCACATGGATACGCCAAGGCATCGCGTCGGCATCTGTGCGTGCCGGCCGTGCCCGCCGCGCCTTTGTCGATACCTGGTAATCAAGGTGAAGTCTGTTGGAACAGGTTGCGACTATGCAAACATCTGAAAGCCGGCTCGCCTTCTCCGGGTTGCGCGTGCTGGAAATCGGCTGCGGAGCGGCAGTGGCTTATGCCGGCAAGCTCTTTGCGGATTTTGGCGCCGAGGTCATCAAGCTGGAGGACCCCGACGGCGACACGCTGCGCCGCCTGCCGCCCCTGTTGAACGAGGCCGATGGCGAGCCCGCAAGCGCCTTGCATGCCTGGCTTAATACCAACAAGCGCAGCGTGGCCCTTCGTGGAAATACAGGCGCGGAACCCGCGTGGCTGTCAGGGCTTGCGCGGACATGCGATGTGATTCTTGACGCCCGGGCCCTGGACGAAGGCTTGGAGGTTCTGAAGCGCCCCGTGTACGCGGGCGATGGGAATGACGGCCAGGGCAATGCGCCCATCGAGGTATGTCTGACCTGGTTCGGCGAGTCCGGACCCTACAGTGGTTTCGCGGGCACCGAGGCTGTGTGCCGCGCCCTGGCCGGCGCGGTGTATTGCAGTGGCGCGAAGCAGGGCCCGCCCCATCTGCCGCACGACATTCAGACCGCCATTGCCGCCGGTGTCGCGGCATTCTCAAGCGCGACCGCCGCCTTGCTGGGACGATCCGACGGCAGCCGGCGTTATCTGCTGAGCATCCATGAGATTGCGTTTTCGCTGGTGGAGATGGAAGCCGGCATGGTGCAGGATGGCCGGCATCCCTTGGCCCGGCTGGGTGTCAACCGGTTCTGCACAGCGCATCCCGCCGGCATCTACGAGACAAAGCACGGCTGGATTGGGCTGTTCGCCCATACCGGCCCGCAGTGGGCAGCGCTGTGCGCCGCCATCGGCCACCCGGACCTGGCTGCGGATCCGCGTTTTGCCAGCGGGCCGACCCGTATGATCCATGCGGACGAAATCGATGCGTTCCTGATTCCCAGCCTGCGCGCCAGGACAGCCGAGGAATGGTTCGATGTGCTGCGCAAACAGAAATTTCCCGCTGTCATCGTGCCGACCATGGCAGAACTGCTTCAACAAGGCGTGCATCGCGAACGCGGCGCGTTTGTTCCCGTCAAGGTTGGGGCGGCCGAATTCGAGGGGCCGGTCGTTCCGCTGCCCATGGGCGATGCGGGGCCTTTGCCGGGCGGTAGGGCAGCGCTCCTGGACGCTGATGGCTCCCGCTACCGTGAAGCGCAGAGTCTGACGCCGGCCGTCGGCTTGGCCAGGGCTGCGCCGGGTGCGCTGCCCTTACGAAAAATCCGCGTGGTAGATCTGACGATGGGATGGGCCGGGCCATTGGCCGCAAGGACGCTGGCGGACTTTGGCGCGGAAGTCATCAAGGTTGAAAGCACGGGCTATCCGGACTGGTGGCGGGGCACGCATTACACCGATGAGTTCTATCAGGAAAAGCTGTACGAAAAGAACTCGAACTTTGCGCTGATGAACCGCAACAAGTTGGGCATCACGCTTGATCTGACCCGTGCTGAAGGACGTGCGGTCCTGTTCGATCTGGTGGCCAAGGCCGATATCGTCATCGAGAACTACTCGACCGAGGTGTTGCCCAAACTCGGGCTGGACTATGCCGTGCTGTCCCAGGTCAATCCGCGCTTGGTCATGGTATCCATGCCGGCATTCGGGTCGGGCAATGAGTGGAGCACGATCAGGGCCTATGGCGGCACGCTGGAGCAGGCCAGCGGCCTGCCGCAACACACCGGTTTCCCGCAGGACCCACCGGCGCTGACCTCCTACGCTTATGGTGATCCGGTGGGTGGCTTCAACGGGGGGGCGGCGGCGTTGCTGGCGCTGTTCGTGCAGCAACGCTTGGGCAAGGGGCGCCACGTCAACCTGTCTCAGGTGGAATGCATGCTGCCCATGACAGCGCCGTTCCTCATTGAGCAGTCCGTGCACGGCACGACCACGCCCCGCAACGGCAATGCGCATCCTCTACATGCCCCGCAGGGGATTTATCAGTGCGCGGGCGATGACGCCTGGGTGGTGGTAAGCATCACGAGCGATGCGCAATGGCAGGCATTGCTGACGGTCATGCAGGCGGCGGATCTTGCCCTGGACCCTGCTCTGGAGACGGCGGCAGGCCGACGGACCCGGCAGGCAGAGATAGACCGCAGGATCAACGCATGGGCCCGCGCGCGCTCCGCGCAAAGCGCAATGGCCGAACTGCAGCAGGCCGGTATCAGCGCAGGAGAGGTCAAGCCGATCTGGACGGTGCTCGATGACCCGCATCTCAGGGCCCGTGAGTTTTTCAAGGCAACGTCCCGCCCTTATATCGGCGAATTTCTGGCGACCACGCCCTGGTTCAGGGAGCCGGCCGCTACGGTCGCGGCGGTGCGTCCGGCGCCTACGCTCGGGCAGCACAACAGCGATGTGTTTTCGCGCGTGCTGGGCATGAGCGTGGATCAGCAACAGACACTGGAACGAGACGGAATCATAGGAAATACCGCAACCAGGAAGGCGGCCTGACAAGCCGCGCAAGCAAGATGCAATACACAAGATCTAACTTTCGTGGAGACAAACAATGACTACATCCAATTCCCGCCGTAACTTCCTCATCACTTCCGCTCATGTCGCCGTGGCGTCGGCATTGGGGTTGGGGTCACCTGCCGCGTTCGCGCAGGACAACGCATGGCCCACTAAAGCCATCAAGATCATCGTGCCGTTCCCGGCCGGTTCGATCACGGACACGATGGCTCGCCTGCTGTCGGATTCTTTGTCCAAGACGCTCAAGCAGCCCGTCATCGTCGAGAACAAGGGCGGCGCCAATGGATCGATCGGGGCGGCCGAGGTAGCCCGTTCGGCGCCGGATGGCTACACGCTGCTGGCCACCAACAGCAGCAGCATCACGGTCAACCCCTTGATCTACAAGAACTCCCAGTACAAGACCAAGGATTTCGCGCCCATCGCCCTGGTACTGGACGCGCCGTTCATTCTGAACGTCAACCCCGAATGGGCCAAGAAGCACGCCATCGAGTCGGTCAAGGATCTGGTTGCGTACGCCAGGAAGAATCCGGGCGAGCTCACCTATGGGTCGGGAGGCCAAGGCAACCTGGCCCATCTGGCGTTTGCGCGACTGAGCAATGACACCCAGTTCAAGGCAACCCATATCCCTTACAAGTCGGCCGCGCAAGCAAGCATGGCGGTCATGGCGGGCGAGGTGAACACGTCTTTCGATACGCTGGCCAGCGCACCGCAAGTGGCGGCCGGCAAGTTGAAAGCCCTGGCGGTCACGCAGAAGCAACGAATTTCCCAAATGCCGGATATCCCCACGATGGCCGAGGCAGGCTATCCGAACATCGATGTCACTTTCTGGCTGGGCCTGTTCGCCCCGGCAGGTACGCCTGCCCAGATCGTAGACACCTTGTACGAGCAGTCCAAGCGCGCGATGGAGCAGCCCGCAGCCAATACCACACTGAGTGCGCAGGGTAGCGTCGTCATGAGCAATCCGAAGGAGTTGTCCACGCGTATCGGGCGTGAGGTCGATCAGCTTTCTCTTGTGGTAAAGCGGGAGAACATCGTCATCGATTGAGGCCAGGCTGAAGCGGCGGACGCCGGGGAGGCGTCTTGCCGTGGGCTTGCCAGGCATGGCGGACGCCTCATATGAGGAAAACCGGTGTTCTGAGCACCATGCCCTTGTCCTTCGGGAGTCTCGCCTTGGCGGCGCAACAAAGACGGCAGCCACACGACCCAGGCCGACCGGATGCGCGGGCTGACCCGGGTCGCTCAATAACTGAGTGAAGCGGGGTTTCGGCGGATGAGCACAGGCTCGATCAAGGGCAAGCATGTGGAAGCATTGGTGGCGCGTCATTCTCTCCTTAGTGGTACAGGAAGAGGAGCGGACTTCCGAGGCATGTTTTTACTTCTTCAATAGGCACGCACTGCGGACCTACTCCTTCTGAATACTTACTCGTCAATCGCGCAAAGCACGATGCGTTAGTCATGGCTTGCTTGTAGATTCTTGAGGTTCTAGTAGCGGTCAAATTCAACTCTTCGACCAAACCAAAACCTCTTTCAAAATTAGATTCAATAGATCCTTTCACATCAAGAGCGAAAAGATATTTATCCCAGCAAGACTTGTATTCCTGCGTGGCGTATGGTGAGTCACTGTGGAGCGACAATTTATTGCGGAGAGCAATATCTCCAACGATAAAGAAGTACTCAGGCTTGGGAAGCCAAGCTATTGCGTCGCCGTAACCTTGATAATCTGCTTTATCAAGTCGCCCTTCCAGAAAGGCTTTCTTTCCCTTGCTCTCAGCTTCTCTTGCATTTTCAATGCTCTCCTTGTTGCCAATTGCGATCCTGTAGTGGCTCACGGTATTTTTAAATACCTGCCAATCCGGCGTTATTGTGCCGTCTGAATTCGATGCAAACGCATTTGCGCTCAAGGGCGAACAGACGCCAATCAATAACATGTATGTCATCAGAATTTTCTTTTTGAGCATCACCTTTCCCTCTCAGGCTTTCCTCTAATAAACAGCGTTCCCACGCTCTTTCCATCGCTTCCTAGGTGACTATCCCTCAGGGTATGAGTAGCAGGGATAAAGTTTGCCTGTTCGATCGTAGGAGGGAGGTCGATTTGTTGCGAGTTAGAAGTTCGCCTTTCCCGGACGCAACGTCTTCGGATCGCAGATATTTATGTCAAAGTTCGCTTTTATTGACGGATGAAATTCCAACCGTAAGCACCCCTGTCAAGTAGACATCGGTTGATAGACGATCGGAGCAAGGGTTAGCCGGGGCATGAATTGCACCGG